>JBGTGX010000001.1:0-8969 GCA_041746475.1 Pyrinomonadaceae bacterium
GGAGCACCGAGAAGCGGTCCAGCAGTGGCTGGGACAAAGACCGCATCTCCGGCTGGCTATTGATGGAGACTGCGTTTGCAAGAGCCATTTGACATCTGAACGATCGAGCTTTGTTGATTACCATCCATATTACCGGACGGCAGATTTTAACGGCGACAAAACGGATGATTTCGCGATCGTTTTAGTCAACACGCAAAAACGTGCCGCAAAGTTTTCGATCGCCGTCTTCAATGGCCCCATTCGCAAGGACAGCAAGGCCGCTTTCTTCCGCGAGGGTTTAGATTTGCGTCGCATGGCGTTTACGGCGGCACAGGGCCTCATAGATGCGCGGAGGACAACCTTGTTTGTGCAGAATCCTAATACGGGCAAGGGTTTGATGCTAAGCCTGGGCCGAAAAGGATACTTCCTCACGCCTAGTCAAGAGGATTTTAACTGAACGATAGCCGATCTAATGGAGAGCAAGATTAAGACGAGGCAAAGCACCCTAGGACTGCGATCAGAATGCGCAATCGCTCCGGTGATTTGGACGGCCGGCAGAAGAACCGACGAGTGGAAATTATCTTGAAAAAGTAGCCGACGGTGAACAGACTCTTTTCTTGAGGGAACATACAGTGAGGTCCGCGGCAACGTGCGTCGTGCTCAAGCAGATGAATCTCGTATGTGAGCGCTAACGTCGTGGCGCGGCGCTTCTGGAAGAGGGCGTTCGCCGCGCCGTCAGTTCTGAACGAACCTTTCGCAGCGTCAGTTTCAGGTGCAAGGTCGACTGCGCCTCGGCCGGGGCAACGGGCCATTCGCCGCTTGCTTCGACGCTGCCATCGGCCTGAACGGTGAGGCTGTTCAACAGTTGATCGAGCCCGGTCTGGCCGAGCGGGCCGCTGCCGCCGAACGGCTGTCCCGACATGCGCAAAGGGCCGCCCCCCGGCCCGATCGCGCACATGCTAAATTGCCCTTGTTCGGCGCGCGGATCGGCAACCCGGAGCGACATGGTGTTCCGGCCGGGCGTATATTGGCCGACCAGATTGGCCGAAAGCTTTGCCGGCGTTTGGGTGGTCATCCCGCAAAATTCACCCCTCGCCGGCGACTCTACGTAGCTGTCACCAGCCATCCGCCCGCTGAGATTGCCCTTGCCGTCATGGTCAAATGACAGATCAAGTCGGCCCCACAGACGGCTATTTGGATTCAGGATCTGCCACTCGATTCGGCCGTGCCAATCCCCGGTCGGATATTCGACCAGCACCACGTGTTGCGGATTATGATAATCGCGCGCCGTGATTTTCAAACGCGCCACCGGCACGTCCGGCGGCACTACATAGCTGCGCTCGATCGTCTGGGTCAGCCCGGTATTGCCGCACGGCCGCGGCGCCGGAGCAGGATTGTCCCAGGGCGCCAGATTGGTGCTCCGGTCGAGGTCCTCGATCTGGATTTGCTTCACCCCGGCTTGCCAGCCATTGGTCGGCTCGGCCGCAGTCACGCTGATCGTCAGCCTCTGACCATTCTTCACCTTGGTGCCGGACGGGGGTGTAACCGTGATCGTAGGCGGCGCGGCGTCGGCGACCGAAGTATCGATCTCTACGTTACCCGTTGTGCCCGCAACGTTGTCCACGAAAAGGAATTTGTCGGCGTCACGGCCAAGAAGAACCTTCAGAGTGTCGCGTCGCGCGGCCGCCAACGCCCGCTGGAGCAATGGATCATCACCGCTCGGAGCCGTGACCGTGATCTTCGGTTTGGGACATTGCCCGGGTGCAAGGGCATCCCACGCGGCTTGTGTTTTTCGCACGGCATCCCTGAAGTTCTTTTCCGCGTCCGGCTTGAGTTCCGGGCTGCCGGGCCCGGTGAAGAGTTCGCCGAGCGAGACCGGCCCCGCGGTTCCCGGGATTTGCGCGAGGACGGCTCCGGTCGGAGTAAACGAACTCACGCCGCCAATTGCAAGCATGGCGAACCATGCGGCGAGCCTTAATTTTGTACTAAATAAAAAACGGCGGAGATTGATTGACATATTTTTCTCCAAAATGAAACAGCAAAAACTGTTTTCGATAAAATTAATCTTCATTCTCTAAAAGAGACCGCAAATAGCAGAAAAGGGTAGAACGACTAAATCATTCTACCCCCAAAATAAATCAAATTACAACTGTTTTTAGACCTACATCCCCGCGCCGTGGCATTTTTTGAATTTGCGCCCCGAGCCGCAGTAGCAGGGTTCATTCGGCTTCATTTTAGGGGTGTCTCGGACATAGGGCGTGTGTCGTGCGGCCTCGGCTCCGGCAACTTCGGCGGTCCCCATCGCACCTGTAAAGGCCATCCCGGCGGCCTGGCGGCGAGCACGCTGTCGTTCGAGTCGTTCGAGCCGTTCGATCTCTGCCTGTTCATCACGCTGAACGATCTCGAGATTGAAGAGAGCCTTTGTCGTATTAGTATCGATCCGATCGAGCATGTCCTGAAACATCTCGAAAGACTGCTTTGGATTTCAAAGGAGTGACTGAATATTTAAAATATTCGCGCCCAACTATTCAAAATTGGATCGATAATGAAAAGTTCCCGGTATCAAATAGATCGAGCCACCCTCGGTTTCACAGGAAGTCTGTTGATGCGTGGATGCTCGCTAAAGATAAGGTAGAAAAATCATGAGTGTTTATAAGAAGTTTAATGGAAAAAGGGTGAAGCGTAAAAACAAGGATTATAATCGCGGCACTTGGTATTACGAGTTTAGATTAGATCGGCGAAGATATCACAAATCGATACCAGAAGCCGCAACTAGAAAGCAAGCAGTTTCGGCAGAACGAGCGGCGAAGTCAGCGATCTTTGAAAACAAATATCAGACTCTTACAGATACAACTACATTCACGGAGTTTGTTGACGACGTTTATTATGACTACATTGAACAGAACAACGTCAATACCTATTCGAAACGAGTTTTCACAAAAGTCTTGGTTAAATACTTTGGTAAGAAGCCGATACGCGACATTACGCCAGAAGATTGTCGAAAATTTTTAAGAGCTCGTCAGGGCACACCAACAATCCATGGTAGGGCTCGGAAACCAGCATCAATCAATAAGGAACTCTCAACGTTGTCCAAGATACTAAACCTTGCGAAACAAGAGCGAAAGGTAGAGTCAAATCCGCTAGAATTCGTTCCGATGTTAAAAGAAAGTAAACCAAGAGAGCGTATTTTGACCGTCGAGGAAAAAACTAGATTTGATGAAGTTCTCCATGAAGATCCCATTCCATTTCGCCTTTCTACCATTGCGATGAATACAGGACTGAGACGAGGACAGATATTGGCAATAAAATTGGCGCACATTGATTTTGAACGTGAGATCCTTCTCGCGGTTCCTTCAAAGGGACGCGACTCTCGTCAAATCCCTCTCAACCAAACGATGCTTCGGTTGTTCCGAGAAATCGAAGACGAGAAACCCGAAGGACGGATTTTCCCTTTCAAAGAATTTAGGAAACGTTGGAATAACGCAATGCAACGTATCGGTATAGAGGATTTTCATTTTCACGACTTGAAACACGCATTCGCAACCGAATTGATCAGGCGAGGCAATAGTCCTGAGCTTGTTCAGTTGCTGTTTGCCCATTCCGACAAGGCAGTAACGGAAATATACATTAATCAAAAAGTTGAATTGATGAGACCTGCGGTTAACACGCTAGACGATGTACAAGAAATACAGGGAAAGATTGCATGACGCCACCAACTTGCCACCAACTAGGCGAGACAAAAACCCTCGGATTTCTCCGAAGGCTTGTATTTATTGGTCGGAGCGACAAGATTTGAACTTGCGACCTCTTCCACCCCAAGGAAGCGCGCTACCAGGCTGCGCTACGCTCCGTTAAAGTCTTGTTAGATTACGGGTGAGGGAAATCTTTGTCAAATCGATTTGCGGTTCAGGTTCCGATCCACGTCTCGCACACCATTTGACTTCAACATTTCCCGCAGATCAAGCAACTGAGAAACCAAGGATTTTAGAGCATCCCGGCGTTCATCATCGAACTCAAGATCACCCCTTTCTCTCTCATTATCGGTCTTCGCATCGACTTCGAGAATTTCTTCGTTGATCAAGCTTGGCTGATCTCCCGGGGATAGCGAGGAACTGTCCATTTCCGCAAATTTCTCCTTCCCACCGCCTCGAATTTCAGCCTGTAAACGCTTTTTCGCACCGGCGATCGTAAATAAATCCTCATAGAGCAGGTCTTTTATGCGAAGGGCGATCTCTACATCCTTTCGGCGGTATGTTCTTTGCCCGGATTTATTCTTTTTTGGTGAGAGCATCGGAAATTCGGTTTCCCAATATCGGAGCACGTGAGCCTGCACACCAACCAGGTCACAAACTTCTCCAATCTTGAAGAAAATCTTTTCGGGAATTATTGTTTCAGTTTTTGCCATTTTGTTATCTAAATATGTTAAAGTCTTGTGTAAAACACAACTCGCTTATTCTAAGTGTTTAATGGATTTGTGTCAACAAAAATATGCGCAGCGAATTTGAATTCCTGAAGAACCTGAGAAATGACTTGAACTCCTCATTTATCGGCGACGATTGTGCAATTTTGCCAAAAGACGCAAAAAACGACCTTTTGATCACCGCTGACCTGTTGATAGAGGATATCGATTTCAAGCTAAAATGGTCTTCAGCTAAACATATTGGGCACAAGGCTTTAGCCGTTTCAATTTCAGATATCACTGCAATGGGCGGAACACCGGAGTTTTCACTCGTTTCCATAGGAATTCCCGCAGCAATTTGGGACTCGAACTTTCTCGATGAATTTTACGAAGCATTCGAAGGTCTCGCGGCGGAGTTTGGCGTCGAGATCGTTGGCGGAGATATTTCAAGAACGCCGAATAAAGTAGTAGTAGATTCGATCGTTTTGGGAAAAGTTCCAAAAGGTAAAGCCGTAAAACGTTCAACGGCGAAATCGGGGGACTTGATTTACGTCACAGGAACTCTTGGCGGTGCAGCCGCAGGACTGAAAATTCTTCGGCGAGCAGGTTCCCCTGAAAACGTGACCAAAATTTGGCAGCAGCAGCTCGTCGAGCGTCAATTACTTCCCTATCCCGCAAACGGGGCAAAAATCCTCGAGTTTGCTACTTCGATGATCGACATTAGCGATGGACTTTCGAGCGACTTAAGTCATATCTGCGACGCTAGCGGAACGGGCGCGAAAATTTACGCAGATAAGATCCCGATCGACGATAATTTATCTTACTTCACCGACGATCTTGATGACCGACTCGACCTAGCGCTAAATGGAGGTGAAGATTTTGAACTCCTTTTCACCGTCGATCCGAAATATATTTCGTCCCAAGTGCTCAGTGATTTTCACCTGATCGGAGAAATAACTGAAACACCCAAGGTCTTTGAGCTCATGCGCGGAGAGAACGCCGAGATTCTGAAGCCGAAGGGATACACGCATTTTTAATTTTATATCCTTCGTTGAAAAAACTTTTTGACACGGCCCTTAGCCGCCCGCCTGTGCGAATAGCCCATCTTGCCGGAAACCGAATCAACGAATTGCGTCGAGCGCCCGCGCGGGACAACTGAAATACGAGTTCAGCCGGTCCTTACAGGACTCCAAGATTATTTCTTACGGCACACCCGGCGATAAATTGCCAGGTTATAATCATTCGGTCTGTCTAGGCAGACGGAAAGAAACGAGACGGTATTCAACCTAAAAATCAACCAACAAACGGAAGAGCCAAGTTGTTATTCGTTAAGGCGTTCCGTTTCTCTTCGCAGATGGTCAAGAAGTTTTCTCCAGCTTGAATCTACTAAAGATTTGAATATCTTGTCCGTCGAATGAAAGTGACTATATTTAGTTGGTAAGCGTAATGCAGAAACACGCACGCATTAAGGGTGCTCTCGGTCGATACGGCATCGGGTACCCGAATTCGAAGTTCACTACATTTCCACACTTACTGCGTGCGTGTTTCTGCAATTAAGAATTAACGCAAATTTTAAACCAAAATTCCGCTAACATCGTGTAACATAGTGTGGAATAAAATGATTGAGCTCAAGATGTTGTGTTAAAAGAGGATTTGAACTTAAGCCCGAAATAAAATAAAACTATAAAACTGGAGGTACGGTCCATTGATAACAGGGAGAGTTTTGTTGCTTAACTTCTCTTATGAACCGCTCGGCACGATCGGCGTAGCACGGGCAATTTGTATGCAGGTTTGCGACAAGCTATATATTGAAGAATACGATGGCGAAAATGTTTTGCGTTCGCCAAGTACGGTGTTTAAGGTTCCGAGCGTTGTTCGTCTTAGAAGCTATATAAATATACGCCGAAAGCGCCGCGAAAACACGATGAAGCGTGTGCGGATATACATTCGGGACCGCTATTGCTGTCAGTATTGCGGCGACCACAGACAGGCCAAAGATTTGACGCTTGATCACATTCTGCCCAAAGCTCAGGGCGGTGCTACAACTCCGCAAAACCTTGTTTCAGCCTGCAAAAAGTGTAACCAACGCAAAGGAAACCGCACTCCCGAACAAGCCCGTATGCCGCTTCTTACCTCGCAAAAGCTGCTTCGCCTGGGGCTTGATCATGTGTTGCTTTGCCATTACGCAGAATCGCGTCCTGAATGGAAAAAGTATCTCTTTATGACAGATTTTGCAGAAGATGCTGCTCAAGCAGCTTAGTAAATAGTAAATAGAGAGTAGTGAATAGCGGAATACAGTTCTTCTCTATTTACGATTAGCTATTCACTATTTACTAACCCATGAATCTCTACGAAAATGATTGGCTCTGCGATTTGGTTTACGAAATAGCGGTCGATAGTGAACAAATCGCCCTTTACGAAAGACAAATCGCACACGATACGGGCAGCCCGTGCTGGAACTCGCCTGCGGAACCGGAAATTATCTTGTAACCCTACAGGAAAAAGTGGTTCTAATACACTCACCGCGACCAATTGTCGGAGCGCGAGCATCCTTGCCCGGACGTTTGCGTAAGTAAACGAACAAACGTGATCACCTAAGAATTCAGACACCAAACCGCAACTTGGACACGATATTGCGATTGAATATCGCGTTCACAACCGTTTTTCAATTGCTGTCGCAATTGAGCGAGCAAGAATGCTCGCGCTCCAGTTGATCGAAAGATTCGACAAAAATTATCCTTTTAAGATTTCACACGCGTGAAATTTTATTTGACGAGGATGCGCGCACAAAGTTTCTCGCGGGCGATCTACTTAAGGAAAGCGATTCCTGCGGTTATTGGTCTAGCCGCAAACAAGTCAGGTAAATCGGATAAACCGCTCAATCTAAAGAATGAATAAGTACAATTTCCACGAAACATATCAATTTCCGGTATCGGCACGATCAATACCGTGAAAATCCCAATGATTTATGGCATAATTTCGCTTATGCAAATTTCCGCTTCACGAAAATCGATCTTGGAACGCCTCGGCATCGCCCCGAAAGAATTCTGTTGCCTCTAATTCACTAATTCACAGTAAAGACGTTCGCCAGAATTATCGCCTTATCAAATAACGATTCGAGAAGTCCAACTTCTTTTAGATTTGGTTTATATTATTGTTTTAGAAAATATAATTATGCTTAGACTTCAAAACACACTATCGGGAAAACTTGAGGAATTTCAGCCTTTTGAACAGGGCAGGGTTAAGTTTTATATGTGCGGACCTACGGTTTGGGATTTTGCGCATATCGGAAATTTTCGTTCGTTTACATTTGCCGATGTTTTGCAGCGGTATCTTAAATTCAAAGGCTACGATGTAACTTATGTGATGAATCTGACAGATGTCGATGACCGCATCATCAACGAGTCGGCAAAAAAAGGCATAACGATTGAAGAAATGACTTCGCCATTTGTCTTAGCGTTTGATGAAGATATGGCAGCACTCGGAAACCAAACACCAGACGTCCTGCCAAAAGCGACAGAACACATTGCGGAGATGATCCAGATAATTCAAAGACTTCTCGACAATGGCAAGGCATACGAGTCTGACGGTTCGATATATTTCAGGATCTCAGCGTTTCCGGAATACGGCAAGCTTTCGAAGATCAAATTCGAAGGAAATATTGAAGGCGGAAGCAAACGAATCGACAATGATAAATATGACAAGGAAGATGCGAGAGATTTCGCACTTTGGAAATTGGTCGATGAAAATGAAACACCCGGCTGGGATGCGCCTTTTGGCCGCGGCCGACCGGGTTGGCACATCGAGTGCTCTGCAATGGCGATGAAATATTTAGGGGAGACTTTCGATATACATGCCGGCGGAGTCGATCTACAATTTCCGCATCACGAAAACGAAATTGCGCAAAGCGAAGGCTCGACGGGAAAACTCTTTGCGAAATACTGGCTGCACGGCGAGTTCCTAAAAATTGATAACGATACGATGAGCAAATCTTTGGGTAATGCTTACACTTTTCGGGATATGCAGGAGCGTGGATTTTCACCGCTGGCAATTAGGTATTTGCTTATTTCAGTTCCCTACCGAAGGCAGCTAAATTTTACGTTTGACGGCTTAAAAGGAGCGGAGACCACGGTCGAAAGACTGCAGCAATTTCGCCGGCTGGTAAAAGAAGTGAGAACCGAGAGCGGGTGTGACGAAAACGTGCAATTGGCGGTTAAGAATTCGCTTGATGCATTTGAAAATGCGCTCGACGATGACCTGAATACTTCGCAGGCTCTTGCGGCAATTCATAATCTCGTTCGAGAAATTAATACTATTTTGTCCAACGAGGGCCTCAAGGAAAGTGACAAAACGACTGTGCTGGATGCGATTGAGAAGTTCAATTCCGTTTTGGGAATCTTTGGAGAACAAGGCGACGAGATTCTTGACGAAGAAATTGAAAAGCTGATCGAAGAACGCCAGGAAGCCCGAAAAGATCGCGACTTTGCACGCTCCGACGAGATACGTGATTTGCTTGCTGAAAAAGGGATCATTCTTGAAGACACAAAAGATGGCATGCGTTGGAAACGAAAAATGATCGAAAGTCGAAATG
>JBGTGX010000002.1:0-2854 GCA_041746475.1 Pyrinomonadaceae bacterium
CATGCTGCAATCTTCCAGAGGTCCGCTTATTCTGGAAGTAAACTCTTCGCCCGGACTCGAGGGCATTGAGGAAGCCACGAAAAAAGATATCGCAAAGGAAATAATTAGATATGTCGAGAGGCATGTTGAATAATTGCTTTAGATTTCCGATATCTATTTCAAATTCCCCCGCTAGAATCAAATGCATTAAATGCAAGTACTCGGTCAGGAAATAATCGAAGGAAAGCGCAACGTTATCGCAATGGACGTTGCGTCACTTTATACGCGCACAAACATCGAAGTTCCGGTAATAATCGAGAAATCCAAAAAGGATGGTCCGACCCTTCTGGTTTCCGGAGGTATGCACGGTGACGAGGTCAACGGTATAGAAATAGTTCGGAGGCTCCTCTACAGCAAACTCATTAAACCGGAGTTTGGAGCGGTAATCTGCATCCCAATTATCAACGTGATGGCGTTTTTGAATATGAGTCGGAAATTCGCTGATGGTCGGGATCTCAACCGTTCGTTTCCCGGAAATCCGAAGGGTTCCCTCGCGAGCCAGGTCGCTGATTCGATAACTACAAAAATTTTGCCGCATGCCGATATCGTCGTCGATCTTCATTGCGGTGCGGAAGAACGTTTTAATTATCCGCAAATTCGATACGACACTACGAACGAACAAAATTTACAGCTCGCTAAAGCTTTCAACGCACCATTTACATTGATTCAAAACAGAGCACCGAAAGGATCCCTTCGACGGGTCCTAAACGACGGAGGAACACCGACGATCATTTTCGAGGGTGGAAAATCGAAAACGATCGATGAATCGATTGTGAAAACCGGAGTCCAGGGTGTTCTAAACGTAATGGATTATCTAGGCATTCGAGGACTGGAAATTGGGCCAAGACGCAAGCGTAAGACGATATTTTTGGAAAAAAACCGCTGGATACGTGCGCGAAGTTCGGGAATGTTTCAACCCATTGTAGAGAATGGAGAGATCGTCAAGAAGGGGCAGCTTCTGGCGTATATAAACGGACCATACGCCCAGTTTCAAAAACCGATAAAGTCGCCGATGGACGGTTTTATCTTCTGCGTCAACCAAACCTCCGTAGTTTATTTAGGAGACGCGGTTTTCCACATCGCGCAAGAAAGCAAAGGTTAGCGGAAACTTCATTTTTACTCTAGTTCAACTGTCTGACTATATTCCGGCACGAGCGCATTCCAACCAAACTCATCTCGTATATGCTGCGCCATCGCATTTGCAGCCACGGGTTCTCCATGTGTCGTAAAAATCGCCTGCGGGGCGTTCGAAAGACCTTTTAGCCATTTTAGGACAGCCTTCCAATCTGCATGCGCCGAAAAAGCGTCGATTCTTTCTACACGACAACGAACTGGTATCCAATCGCGCATTATCCGAACTTTTCTTTCGCCTTCTACTACACGTCTTCCGCGGGTGCCCGCCGCCTGATAGCCGACAAAAACAATAGTCGCGTTTGGATCGGGCAGAATATATTTCGCATGATGCAATACCCGCCCGCCGCTCAGCATTCCGGAAGAGCTGACAATAATTCTCGTACCTTTCAGGTTATTAATCTTTTTCGACTCATCTCGCGTGCTCGCGGTTGACATCATTCCCGTACGAAGCGGGTGTTTTTGCCGCGACAGGATGCTTGCGTATTCTTCATCGTGCTCATCATTCCAACGGTTGTATACCTGCGTAGCCTGTTTTGCCATAGGTGAATCAACGACAACCGGAAGCACCGGAATTCTCTTTTCCTCTTCGAGTTCGCGAATGAGATAAAGAATTTCCTGTGTGCGCCCGACGGCAAATGCTGGTATTAATACAGGACCATCCCGATCGACCGCTTCATTAATAATTTTGGTAAGTTGATCATCCGATTTAACCTCGCTGTGGAGTCTGTCGCCATAAGTCGATTCAACCATTAAATAATCGCAAGCAGGCGGCGGTGCAGGATCTTTCAGGATCGGTTGCTCATAATGCCCGAGATCGCCCGAGAAAAGGAAACGAATAGATTGACCGTTTGCACGTGCTTCTTCCATCTCCACAAGGACCAGACTCGCTCCCATGATGTGTCCGGCCACGTTAAAACTGGCGTTCATTCCCTCGCAAACCTCGATAGGGTTACCATCGTTCGGGACAAGCTGGAGCCTTGAAAGGGCTTCTTTGGCATCGTCCTCATCATAAAGCGGAAGAGCCGGCGAATGGGAGGTCAAGCCTTTGCGATTTCGATAGCTCGCTTCTTCCTCTTGAAGCCGCGCCGAATCAGGCAGCAAAATCTTCATTAAATCGCCGGTTGCTCGTGACGTGAAAACCGGACCGTTAAACCCCAGTTTTACAATTCGCGGCAAAAAACCCGTGTGGTCGATGTGAGCGTGCGTAATGATCACCGCGTCAAGATCCGTAGGATCAAACGGCAGATCCTGCCAATTTCTTTCACGCAATTCGCGCAAGCCTTGAAACAGCCCGCAATCGACCAAGATCTTTTTGTTGTTATGCTCGAGTAAATATTTTGAGCCTGTAACAGTGCCAACGCCCCCGTAAAAAGAAATTTTTGCCATTTATTACTCCGATTTCGATTTGTTTTTCTTGCCAATTGATTCTCCACTTTTTGACAATAAAATCAAAATTGGTGTTAATTGGAAGAAGTTTTCTACAAATTTTCAGTCGGAGTCAAATCGCATGAGAAAAGGGATTCACACTTTTGCAGGTTTTATATTGCTGTTGTTTGTCGCCTTGGGGTGCGGAAACCTCGGAAAGGTCACGGAAATCGTCGACAAAGCCGGCAAACCGAACACTGTCACAAGCACGGATGGTAAGGTTCAGCTTACGATTCCGGCAAGTTGGAAATCCGGG
>JBGTGX010000003.1:0-11754 GCA_041746475.1 Pyrinomonadaceae bacterium
CTTCACAAGCTGTTTATTATATGCCAAAAACGGGGCTGAAAGTTAGAAAAATATCTGGCTGCTCGGCACAATATCAGTCTTTTTACTTGACTTTTTCTTCGATAGAACAGAATTTTGAACAGTCTCAATCTTTTTCGTAAACTCTCCTCATATTTATTATGTTCCAATGTAGCTTCTGCCGCGTCCGCCGTTATGCATCGTGTGAAGCTTCTTCTTTATAAATCAGGTAATCGAATTTTTCTAGAATCATCTGATTGCGTGTTTCAACAAACTCCTCGAAGTTGTCCAATCTCCAAAGTTCCCGATCTTTCGGAATCAGATGTTTTTCAAGATATTCATCCGATTTTATCCGCAAACCATTCTTCGGGCAGAATGTTAGTTTTATTACCCGCTCCATTTTCGGCGGAGGTCAGAAGCATTAAGTTTCCGATCTGATCGCGTTCCTGCCATTTGTATTTCATCAAGTTCATTTTTCCCGTTTCAGGATTGGGAATTTTTATTTTCCTCAATTCCGACTGGGGAAATATGTGGTCAACCTCCGGTTTATTGTCGTTCAGACTCGGTTCATAATTGAACCCATACCAAAGATTAAAGAGCATATGAATTTCCTTATTATGATATTTGAGGTCGAGGATCGTATCTTTAGAAACTTCGAGGCTTCTGCCATCTTCTCTAATTACTCCGAAAACTTCACGCAGATCAAATTCTTGGATTTCACGAATTTTGTTAATAACTTTATCAAGCAAAGAATCGGGATTTCCGCTAAATGCTCCGGTCATCGAAGTTCTGATAAGACATTGTTCGAAGTAATACTAGATATTATCCGTTTTGCTGAGACGCGACAAGCAATAAACAGCTAATGCAACGCCCAAAACTTCTGCTGCCAGAAGATAATACATGATTCCGCGCGAGGGAGGGGTCATCAAAATTCCTACAAGCCGTGCTAAACCAAAACCCCCAAGCGAGATAGCTTGAAAGGCAAGCCCGCTACGAATTAAAGAAGAATTCTTGAGTGAATAAATGAGAAATATTGCGATGGCAAACATACAACCGCCGTATGTTGCACGGAGGTCAATAATCGCTGTAGGGGTGGGTAATGAGATATCAACAGTCGAACCCCAATAAACAGGATCGACAAGAAAAATCAATCCGATCGCGCCGTAAACGATTGCCGTAAGAATAACGGAAAATGTTGCTAGCTTCATAGGCGTGATTAAATGGAGGCTTCAGACTTAACCGCAACACAGATTGTAATTGCTACCGTTGCTCGATTCCTCGTCTGGCGGGGTTCACAATACAGACCTTGTGCGGAGCCTGAAGCCATAGGTAGATTCATACTACAAGATTCAAAATTTAATTATCTTGAATCTTAAATCTCGGGTATTGAATCAATAACTGGCGGAAAGGGTGGGATTCGAACCCACGGAACCCTTTAGAGGTTCACAGCATTTCCAATGCTGCCAGTTCAGCCACTCCTGCACCTTTCCGTCTAAGTTTCAAATGAAACTTCAATAGCTGGCGGAGAGGGTGGGATTCGAACCCACGGTGCCCGTAAAGGCACAACAATTTTCGAGACTGCCCGATTCAACCACTCTCGCACCTCTCCATTTTCTTAATTTTATTGATGTGGAAACTACTTTTCAAGCGCCCGATACTTAAACCTGTTTTCGCTTTTTGCGAAAGAAATCTTGAATTAATTTCCGACATTCTTCAGAAAGAACCCCTGAAGTTATTTCCATTTGATGATTCAAAGAACTGTGGTCACACAAACTAAATTTCGTTCGTACTGCGCCAAATCTCTCATCCGCTGCCCCATAAACCAAACGACTGATCCTCGCATTTACGAGTGCCCCGGCGCACATGACACAAGGTTCAATAGTCGTATAAAGAACACATTCAGTCAAACGATAGTTGCCAACTTTACTAGCTGCTTCACGCAACGTCAAAATTTCAGCGTGGGCCGTCGGGTCGCTGCTTGCGATCGCGCTATTTCCGGCAACCGCAATCACATTCATTTCGCCGTCCGCAATGCAAGCACCTATCGGTACCTCGTCCTTTGTACCAGCATTTTCGGCGGCCTCCAAAGCGATGCCCATGAAAAATAGATCGTCTTTTTCCACACGGCTATTATTAGCGATTCAGACGGTAAAACAAAATGGGTCTGAGCCTAAGAACTGCGGCATTGCGAAAAAGCAATAACCTTTTGAAACCAGTTCAAATGTTGGGTACTATCGAAAAAATGTAAAAGTACAAGCGCTGGTATTAATTAAGATAATGCGACGCGAAAATTTCTTAATCTGATGGAGAAGAAAATGATTAAAACTAAATTTCGAGTGAAACTGAACGCGGTAGCGATTCTTTTGTTGGCCCTTGCCGTTTGCGTGAATGCGCAGACCGCAAAAAAGATTGGGAATTTACTGCCACAGATCCGTGATCAGAAGTTAACTTCACAATTGATGGCTCGCGAAATGCCATATAGGGTTATTCTTCCAAGCGGTTATGAAAATTCAAATGAAAAGACATTTTACCCTGCCATTTATCTGCTGCATGGTCTGACAGGGCATTTTAACAATTGGAGCGATAACACGAAACTTGCTGTTTATTCAAAGAACTCGGAATTTCTAATTGTCATGCCGGAGGGAAATAACGGTTGGTACACCGATAGCGTTTCGAAAGAGGATGAGAAGTACGAAAGTTACATTGTGAAGGAACTGATTCCCGAAATTGAGAAGAAATTTCGCGTCAAGAAAGCGAGGGAAAGCCGCGCGATCGCCGGCCTTTCGATGGGCGGATACGGAGCACTAAAATTCGGTGTTAAATACTCGGAAATGTTTGTTGTCGCGGGTTCTTTTAGCGGTGCTCTAAGGGCTGCAGAATGGACTGAAAAGGAATTGGGAGTCGGATTTAAACCTCTTCTGGAATCAATAATGAGCATATACGGCAAAGCCGGAAGCGAGACGCGGAAACAAAATGATCTATTTGCACTTGTAAATGCCAAAACCGATACTGAAATTAAAGCGATCCCTTTCATTTATGTCGATTGCGGCACTGAGGATTTTCTTCTTGGTCAAAATCGTGATTTTGCCGAGCTTTTGTTAAAACGAAAGGTGCCTCACGAATTTCGACAGCGTCCCGGAATTCACGATTGGAAATATTGGGATTCGCAGATCGAGGAATTTCTTCAGCTATCCGAAAAATTTGTAAAATGATCCTTAGCAAAAAGGAGCCGAAACGTACGTTCTAATGTTGGGAGATTTGAATAAAAGCTTATGAAGAAAAGAATCGGAATCTTATTCGTGTTAATTTTTGTGACGTTTGGCATTTCGGCCGCGGCTCAGGAGAAAACCAAAATTACCAGCGCATATGCAAAACAAATGCTTATCGGGCGGCATATGCTCTCGCTTCAGTGGATCAGCTGGAAAGAATTCGGCCGGGCTGACGTAACTCAAAAACAGGGAGTTTTGTATTTGAAAGGCGAACAAAAGGGGCGCAAAACGAATGATTTTCTGAAGATCGATGGCGTTATCACGCAAATCAGCCGATACGAGTTCAAGTTTAAAGGAACCATTACGACAAAGGTTAGCTACATCAACGATGGAAACCCGTGTGTTCGTGAAGGTGAAATGACTTTCGCGATCACCGGTAAGCGAAAATACTGGCGTTTACAGGAAATGGATAGCCCGTGCGGTGTAGAAACCGATTATGTGGATATTTATTTCAAACGATAGCGGCAGGAAACGGGCAAACTATTAGGCGGATCGGAAAAGTTAATTTAAAATACTTTTGCCGATCCTAATTCTTTTTAAAATTAGACCTATGTTGAACTTTGCAATGGAAACTGCCCGCGAGGCGGGAAATATCTTACTCGAAAAATACGGAAAATTGACGAATATTTCCAAAAAAGGAGACATAGATCTTGTTACCGAAGCCGATCTCGCGTCTGAAAAACTAATCATAGAAAGAATCAAGACGCACCATCCAATGCATTCAATTCTCGCCGAAGAATCCGGCGAAGCGGTTTTGATCGGTGACGGAAAATGGAAATGGATCATTGACCCTCTCGATGGTACAACAAATTACGCACACGGTTATCCTTGCTTTTGCGTTACAATCGGCCTTGAATATCAGGGCGAAATTGTAGTTGCCGTCACATTTGACCCAACACGCGACGAGATGTTTTCAGCCGAAAAGGGAAATGGAGCGAGCTTAAACAACAAAAATATCTTTGTTTCAGAAACCGACAAACTCGCGGATTCATTGCTCGTTACCGGCTTTCCATACGACATTGCGACTCGGCCAAATTTCACTGAAAAGTTTACCAAAATGCTTTTAAGATCTCGGGCTGTGCGTCGCGACGGGTCGGCGGCGATCGATCTCGCATATGTTGCTTGCGGCCGTTTTGACGGGTTTTGGGAAGAAGGATTAAACCCATGGGATATGGCAGCCGGCGTATTGCTGATCGAGGAAGCAGGCGGGAAAATTTCCTATTACGACGGCTCGAAATTTAGCATTTACAAGCCCCCGATGTGCGCGAGCAATGGAGCGATTCATGACGAAATGCTCGGTGTTTTAATTTAAATAGTTTCGTGGCTTGCTAATGTCCGAAGTTCACATCTAAAATCAACTTCTATGGCATGGTTTCGTCGAAAAGAGCCCAAAATTGAGGGTAAGTCTGAAAGCACTGCGCAGACCGTAAAAACTGAAGGGAAGTTTCAAAAGTGTCCCGAATGCGATAGTGCGCTTCACAGACGCGAACTCCGCGAATCGTTTGAAGTTTGCATTCATTGTGACCATCATTTCCGAATGGGTGCCAGAAAACGTCTTGAAATGCTTTTCGACGATGGCAGATATGAAGCCCTGGACGAGGAAGTTACTTCCGGGGATCCACTGGATTTTGTTGATTCAAAACCCTACAAGGAACGACTAATAAGCGCGAAGAAAAGCTCAGGATTACCCGAGGCTATCGTTTCGGGAAAAGGCACAGTTGGCGGACATAAAGTTTATGCCGGGGCAATGGACATGTCGTTTATTGGCGGCTCTATGGGGTCGGCTGTTGGTGAAAAGATAACCCGGCTGATTGAGCGTGCACTTAAAACGAAAGGAGCCGTGATCGTTTTTTCCGCGTCGGGCGGCGCGCGTATGCAGGAAGGAACCCTTTCATTGATGCAAATGGCGAAAATTGCCGCTGCTCTTGCCCAGCTTCACGACGCAAAATTACCCTTTATTTCCGTATTGACTGATCCGACAACCGGAGGCGTAACGGCGAGCTTTGCCATGCTCGGAGACGTAAATATTGCAGAGCCTAAGGCTCTAATTGGCTTTGCTGGACCACGCGTCATAGAGCAAACAATAAGACAAAAACTTCCGCCCGGATTCCAGCGATCGGAATTTTTACTCGAGCACGGAATGGTCGATATGGTTGTTGATCGAAGAGAACTTCGTGATCGGATCATTCGCGTACTTGGTTTTATGATAGATACGAACGGGGCGAAATAGGAATATGCTAAGTAATTTATTTATAAGTAATTATACTCGTGACCTTAAGAAAGTAGTTGAAGAAATTAGTGCTTATGAATCAGACGATCAATTGTGGATTGTTAAAGATGGAATTTTAAATTCAGGCGGTAATCTTGCGCTTCATTTGATTGGAAATATCAATTATTTCTTTGGGGCGAATCTGGGTAAAACAGGCTATATACGTGAGCGCGATTTAGAGTTTTCGGACAAAAATGTGTCCCGCAAAGAGATCATTTCACACCTCGAGGAGACGATCAAGGTTATGAAGAATTCTCTCGAAGGTTTATCCGACGGAGACTTTGAGGGCGAATATCCGGAGAAATTTCAAGGAAACAAAATAACAAATGCGGCGGTGGCAACATATATGCTTTCGCATCTAAATTATCATCTCGGTCAGATCAATTATCACCGTAGAATCGTGTCCAGCTAAGTGAACTTCAAAGAATCTCTCGATTATCTCTTTGGTCTCGGATACGAACGCTCCGTTCAGAAATTCGGGCTGGAAAATTCGATAATTCTCCTCAATGCTCTCGGAAATCCACAGAATAAATTCGTAAAAATTCAGGTTGCAGGCACCAATGGGAAAGGCTCAACATGTGCTTTTTTGGAGTCGATCTGCGGGAAGGCGGGAATAAAGGTCGGGGTAAACACTTCTCCGCACCTTGTCTCCGTAACCGAGCGAGTTCGTATCAACGGCGCGGATATTTCTGAGAGCGAGTTTGCGAAATATGTCTCATTCGTGCGCACGGTGAGTGAACAGCTCGTCAAAACACACGAACTTGCGGCGCTCCCAACCTTTTTTGAGCATATCACGGCGATCGCTCAACTTGCTTTTGCGGAATCTGGCGTAGAAATTGCGATCTTGGAGGCAGGGCTCGGGGGACGATTTGACGCGACGACGGCGACGCGCGCAGAGGTCGTCGCCATAACACCGATCAGTCTGGATCACACGAAAACTCTCGGTGATACCATTTCGAAAATTGCGGCTGAAAAAGCAGCGATAATTCGCCCGGGTGTCGAAGCCGTCATCGCGGATCAGCCTAAAGAAGCGATGGTTGTGATCGAGGAAAAATGCCGGATTTCGCAGGTCATTCCTTGGCATACCTCAATAGTAGACACGGAAATAAGTGAACCTGACACGCCGAATAATTTGGCAGCAAATGAATTTTTGGGACATGCGAATTCAGCCGTTTCATTTCGATCGCCAAATCGATTTTACGGAAATGTTCGTCTTGGTCTTTTAGGAAACCACCAGATCGAAAATGCGAAAACCGCGATTCTTCTTGCCGAAGTGATTAAAGCCAGAGGTTATTTAATTAGCGGGTCAGCGCTAGAAGACGGGCTCGAAAACGCAGTCCACAAGGGAAGACTCGAGTATTCTCACGGGATCTTGTTTGACGGTGCGCACAATGTCGCCGGAGCGAAGGCCTTAAGGGAATTTCTAGTTGGAGCCGTTGATAAGCCTATCACGATGATCTTTGGTTCAATGAGTGGTAAAGATCTTAGCGAAATATCAAAGATACTCTTTCCGATAGCAAAACATCTTATCTTGACGACTCCGAAGAATCCGCGGGCTATGGAGGCCGGCGAAATACGCAATTTTGTTCCGAAAACCTTTGGAAACGAAAATATATGGGTTCTCGATGGTGTGGGGGCAGCGATATCGACGGCGCGCGAGCTTTGTGACCACGGTTTGATCGTTGTAACGGGGTCACTTTATTTGATTGGTGAAGTAAAGGCAAATTTAATTACGATCGAAGGGGAAAATTTGCCGTCGAAAAGCTGAGATGAACTACTTGGATTCTTGCTTGGACGGACGAAAGCCGAAGAGGAACCGTTGAGACTCGTTTCCGACTCAATTGCACTTCCTAAGCCTATCTCACAAGTGTTACCTAGTATTGATCGTCGCCCTCAAACACGCCTTTCTTTTATGGCCGCGGAGAAAAAAAAGGCCGCCTTTTCAGACAGCCTTCATAAATAAATATTCAAAAGAATAATTTAAAAAATCAGCTTTACTTGATACCGAATGGATCGTCCACCACCGCTAGTCGTTCGATTAATCGGCTGCAGAAACTGCCCGTTGGTAATTGCATTTGCCACGTTATCGCCCGACGAATACTGTGGACGATTGAAAGCGTTGAAAAACTCTGTTCTAAATTCAACCCCAATCGTTTCAGTAATACGAGTTCGTTTTAGGACTGTCATGTCCCAATTATTTATCCCCAATGTCCTTTCGGTATTTCGTCCAAGATTGCCAAATCGTACTACGCTTCCTGACAAGCCTGCGACATATGTAGGATTTACGATAAACTCGGCAGTATTCGGATCTATGGCCGCTGCTGCTGATGTGCTGGTAACCGAACCAACGACCAATTCAGGATTGTAGTAACCCGTGATATTGTTATTGGCATCAACAAGTGGAATAGCACGAACTCCTCGCTGCCCGTTGGGATTGTGAGTTGGACGATTAGCTCCAGCCACGCCGTCTGAATCAAATCCGTTAAAGATCGTAAACGGAACCCCTGACTCAAGCGTATTTATACCACTAAGCTGAAATCCACCGAGTATTTTACCAAGAATACCTTTTTGGTCCTTAAAGAAAGGAGACTGAGCTACAAAAGTAGCAGTAAATCTATGAGGACGATCTGTTAATGAACGCGCCCGTTCAAATTGATCCCCTCCAAAAACTGCCGGAAGTGCGAAAAACGATGTTCCGCCGCTGCCGAATCCGGAAGTGAATACCTCATCCGCATTGCTTATGGAGCTTGAATAAGTATATGCCCCGGTAACTTGGAAGTTATTGGCAAAGCGACGACGTACTTCAAGTTGGCCACTATGATACGTAGACGAACCACCATTGGTCCTAACCGTTCTTCCCCCTTGAATGTTATCGAGTCTGTTGGTCAGCGAACCTGTAACTGGCAAGCCGGTATTTGGGTTCAGGGGTGTTACACGTAATTCAGGTCTAACCGTGGGGTTAGCATCCTCATTTATGTAGAGTTTAGTTCCTTTCGAGCCTACATATGAGACGTCGATTATAAGTTTCAGGGGAAGCTGACGCTGGAAACCCAAAGACCATCTTTGATAATATGGATTAACCAAATTAGGGTCAATCAATGTTTGACCACTTGTCGCCAAAACATTTGCAGCGGTTGTCGGGAACTGATCGCTGAAATTAGCCAAGCCCCGTGGGTTTGCCGCAGTTAAAGTTGATGTGTTTGTAGTTGCGATCGTGTTTGGCGATGAAGCTGCCGCATTCGACGCGATGTTGTTAAAGAACGAGTCATACCCGAGATTGTAACCCGTGCGAATGACAGCTTGTTTCTCACCAAAGATGAACCCAAGAATGCCGCTCGAAAATGACGGCGAATAAGCAAGCCCGACGGACGGAGCGTAATTATTGGTATCACGGGCAACTTGGTTTGGCGCGCTAAATGGTCCGGTTCTGGTAATTGGATCGACATTAAAGAGACCAGTATAGGCGGGTGTCCGAAGTGAATTAAACGCGGTTCCGAAATACTCGTACCGGACTCCCATTGTCAATGTCAAATCTTGGCTAAATTTCCACCGGTCTTGGACAAAAGTCGCGATTCGATGTAGCGAAGGATTATAAACCGTGCTGCCAAATACGCGGCTCGCATTACCACTTCCGCCGAAGTTATCGACAAAATTACCCAACGCTGTAAAGCCTCCTCCTGCGCCATACGTAAGTGTTCCACGAATATCAGCCGGAGCAACTTGGGTTGAGATTTGTCTCAAATAATCAATACCGCCGCGCAGAGTGTGATCGCCGATAATTTTTGTAAGCGTGTCCTGGACTTGATAATTATTCGCAATGCGACCCTGCGGAATATTCGTTGGTGCTCCTCGCGAGGTTAGGCCCGCGATAGCTAGGGTCGGCACGGATCCTGAAATCGACGGATCAGAAAGCGGAAATCCTAAATCTATTCGATTGTAGGCAACACGCAATTCATTGGTCATCGATGAACTAAAAACGTGTGTTTCCGCGATTAAGAAATTATAGTAGTTATTCATCTGATCGGAATCAAACCCGGGGAAATTCACCGTACTCAATGGTGAAACTAAATTATCGGACAAATAACGGAATGAAAGTTGGTCCTTTTCCGAGAGAGCGTGATCTGTGCGCAATTGAAACTGCTTTCGCTCAGTAGTATTAGAGAAAGTTCTAAAAAACGTCCCTGTTTGAACTATCCCACGCGTTTGCTGTGCAGCGGGTAAATTTGAATTACTTAATGAGATCGACGGTCTATTCGCAACTTCCGCAACCGAGTCAGCTGTAGCAGCAAGGTATGCCGCAACATTTGGATTAGCTGCAAATTGCTGCAACACTGCTCGACCCGCGCCCGTTGGAACAATTAAAGTCGTCGAACCGCCTGGTTGTCGAAAGCGATTGTCTTCATAAGCCACAAAAAAGAAGTTCTTGTCTCGACTCGTATCAAAAACGGGACCGCCCTCGCCAAAATTGGGCATAAAAAGAGGTCCGCCAAAAGTAGCCGAAGGAACAAAACTTGTACTAGACAAAGGACGACCACGCGCAATTATTGCAGGGTTTCGCGATTCAGCAGCCGTAATCGCATCATCCGCACTCGAATCGTACTCAAATGCCAAGGTACCGTGAAAGTCTTTAGTGCCTGATTTGGTTATTACATTGACCACAGCACCACCTGCCCGACCAAATTCCGAGTCATAATTTCCGGTTTGAACGGAGACTTCTTGGACGGCATCCTGATTTGTAATTTGAAAACCTTGTCCTGCAACAGAGATGTCATTATTTTCAGTTCCATCAATTAGAAAATTGTTTGAACGTCCGCGGGCTCCGTTGACTGAAAAGGTGCCCACGCCAAAACCACCGCGATTACTTGAAACTCCAGGTAAAGTCAGCGCAAGAGCCACAGGATTACCCGCAAGCGGTAACTCGGTGATTTGTATTGCGGATATATTTCCGCCGCGAACCGACGACTCCGTTTGCAGTTGGACTGATCCGTCTGAAGTAACTTCAACGATAACCTCTTGACCGCCTGGTTGAAGTTGAGCGTCGACAGCCGACGTTTGATTTGCATTTACAGTGATCCCAGTCTTGATTGTGGCACCAAAACCGGTAGCATTGATACTGATCTTGTATTGACCGAGATTGACGGCATCAAATCGATAAAAACCTTCTGAATTCGTGGCGCTTGTTCTCGGAACAGATGTACCAACATTAGTCAACACTACTTCAGCACCTGGAATCACCGCTCCCGATGAGTCGGTGATCGTTCCACTAACGACACCTCGGCTTGTTTGGGCGAGCGCTGCCGCCGCAAAAAGCACCACCAACAATAAGCTAAATAAACCCTTTTTCATATACGTTTTCTCCATTTGTACGAAAATCAAATTTTATTGTAATTCTACTGGTATTCGCAGTTTTCTGGCTCTTCAGTCTTGGCTAAAATTGCAGTTTTCTGAGGTTTCGAATCGCGTGATTCAATTCAGTATAAATTCGTTTCACTTTAAGCAAATTTGGTGCCAAAAGTTTTGAAAATGGTAACTGATTACGTTCAATACGATTTAAAGAATTGCCGGCGAAGGAAAAACCAAAAGATATGAGATTTTGGATGAAAATATCGAAAAAAATTCGGAATTTTGGAGAAAACTGTCAGTATAAGGTTTCGAATCTTAATCACCTTAGTGAAAATGAAAATTGTCCAGCAATGGGTTTTCCTCTTCGTTGAAACGCATCCGTGATATCTCGAACAACGCTCGACTTTTTCCCATTAAAAAGAAAGTCTATTCCGACTCAGAAAATATTCCACAATAGAATTAATTAGCTATCTGCTGGGAGGATTATTGAGCGAAGAGATCTAATACCGTGGACTGCGGTATGCGAAATCTGCAGTCCTTGATAAAGGATATTCCAATATAATTTAAAGAAATTTTTTGACGAGGAGGATATGCGCAATTTTAGGTTTGGTTAAGCTTTAGGTCTTTAAGAAAACCCATGATGTTCGGGATAGGTTGATCCAATCCCCGTGAATACCAATATCAGTGTCCGCGAGTAATCATTCACATACGCGTCCGCGGTATCGGTGAAAAAATGAGGCTGTCTGAAAAGGCAGTCTCTTTTTTCGTTTAAAAGCGGTATTTGATAAAATATTTCTTATGAAAAGGAAAGTGGTATTCAAGCGATATGATCAGAGGCAGGCGAGTTTGTTGCCGCCGAGTTATGAGGAACTTGTA
>JBGTGX010000004.1:0-34291 GCA_041746475.1 Pyrinomonadaceae bacterium
GTGAATTTAAAACGAATCGACGACCTAACCGTTAAAAGAAAGATCGTCGATTCTGCCTGAGAAGTGAGTTTTATCAAATTTGGTGATAAAACTCACACTACCCGAATTATTCGGGGAGTTTTGGGAATCTGATTGCCGGCACCATTACCGTAGATATCTTGTGCATTTATCAAAACTGCGGATAATATCTTTGGAATTTTCGCCGTTGTGCACCAACTATTTCAAATCAAAACTCACAACCCTTCGAGATTAGCTCCGTTAGCCGTATTGTAAGTTCAAATCGATCTGGGATATCAAATCTTACATCGCAGGAGCCTGACCATTGACTTTCTGGCGCCAAAATAATAATACAATGTTCAACAATGTTTATGCAAACTAATTTTTAAAAGGGAATTTTTGAAGTATTATTTATCTTCGATAATATTCCGTTTTCTCGGAGAGTTCTAACTGAATTTTGTCGTTTGCGCGGGCATAATCGAGATGGGCGACTGATTCGGATATGGCTAGGAAACGATGAATTTTTTGATCGATCGCGTCGGGGAAAAGGTTTTGCGCCACATCCCACGCGGTGACACCTATCCCGTTTACCAACTTTATAACTCGGTTTTGACGTTCATCGATCGCACGCCGGTATCTATTATAAATTTCCTCAAAATCGTATATCGGTTCGCCGTGTCCCCCATAGACGAGGGTCGGCGATTCGTTTCTAATTCGTTCGAGGCTTACCAAATACTCTGCAAGGGATCTAAAACGTGCTTCCGGATTAACAGGATCGGGAGAGATTATAGGATTCGGGGTAATTCGCTTTAACACGCAATCGCCGCAGATAATGGTTCGGTCGGCTTTTCGAACAAAGGAACAGGAACCGGGGGTATGCCCCGGCGTGTGCAAAACTTCCAGCGTACCGCTTTCGAAGTCAATTTTCATTTCATCGTGTAGCTCGCCAAATTCCGTCTCAGAAAGTGAATCAGTAAGAAGGCTTATCTCGGAGTAAGCTTTTTTCATTTCTTTGAAAACTGAATTGGGTACGCCCGCCCTTTCCATGAGCCGGCGATGAGAGTCCTGCGCGAGCCTTCCAAAAAGATGGCCGGTCTCCCATTTGTGAACAAGAATTTCTGCGTTAGCTGCCTCATCTCGGACCCTTTTTGCTAGGCCGCAATGATCCTCGTGGGCGTGGGTTAATAGAATTCGTCGTACATCCTTAAAACCAATTCCATTTCGTCTTAAACCTTCGCGCAGGGCAAGCGCAGCGTCATCAGTTTTTGGTCCGACATCGATAAGCGTAATCGGGTCCTCTTTAATTAGGTAAACGTTTACATCGCCCACATAGAAAGGCGTTGGGATGGAAAGCGGTATGATGTTCATAAAGTGAGACCTATATTAAACTTTTGTTATATAGAAGTTAAGAGCATAGCGCGTCAAACTTTACTCGAAAATTCCTTCCTCGCATCAGCAACAGCCATCCGAATTCCCCGATAAGGTATGGGAAAAAAACCTAAAAAATTAAATGAATTCTTATTTTTACCTTGCTATTACAGCGGTAAGCGATTACACTGCTTTAGCTAAAAATATCCCCAGGAATAACTCTGTATTTAATAATTTTTCGTTTTCAAACACGTATAAAGGAAAATACTTCAAGTATTAGACGATTTTTTGAAACCCATTAAAAACATTTCAAAGCAGAGCCTGTAAGTTGTAAAAGTAAGGAGAGTAAATTAATGAAAGCGTTTCCATGGAGTGTTTCTGAGATTGCAGAAAGATCGTTGATTTTTGCGATGATGTTATTTTTGAGTGTTAGTGCTGCGTTCGCCCAGGCACAAGCGAGTTCGGCAAATTTAGCCGGAACTGTAGTTGATCCAACCGGTGCGGTAGTTCCGGGTGCGACCGTAACCGCAAGAAATTCAGCGACTAACATTTCAAAATCATCGGTTACGAATGATGGCGGCGCATTTACGATCATTGGAATTCCTCCGGGCGTTTATGACGTGACCGCGGAGGCACCGAGTTTTAGTACGAGCTCGATAAAAGGGATTACATTGACCGTTGGTCAATCCGCTCAGCTCGAAATAAAGCTTGAAGTTGGGGGACAAGATGTAGTTGTTAATGTTCCTATTGATTCCGTCCAGCTGATCGAAACATCGAGAAGCTCGGTCGCAAACACGATCGATTCACAAAAAATTGAAAGTCTGCCGATCAATGAGAGAAGCGCTACAGGATTTGCTTTGACGCTTTCAACCGTTGGCCGTGACAATGGCCGTCCGATCGGTCCGGCTCCAACGTCCGGTTTAAACATCGGTGGGCAACGCGGTCGCTCAACTCAGGTCAATGTTGATGGTGCGGATTTTACTGATAATTCCATCAATGCATCGCGTTCGACAGTTTCGCAAGAGGCAGTTCAGGAATATCAGATAGCAACCAATTCGTACACTGCAGAATTTGGACGCGCGACGGGTGGTATCATTAACGTTGTTACCAAACGCGGCACAAATGAATTTCACGGTAATGTCTTTGGTTATATTCGTGATAAAAATATTCAGGCGAGAAATGCGTTCGCTCCGATTTCTAAACCTGATTACCGCCGGACCCAATATGGGGCTACGCTGGGCGGACCAATTAATAGGGACAGAACATTCTTCTTTTTTGCATATGAGAGGAGGCAGCGCGACGAATCAGGATTTTTTACTAGTGATGTCTCTAACGGTTTGGGCAGCTCCGTGACATTTACGGTTCCCGGATTGCCATCGCAAACTTTCAATAACATTACAGCGGCACAAGCGACCTACGCCAACACACTCCTTTCAACCGGAAACGGGCTTATTACGCAGGGAATAGGTTTGGGCGCAGGAGGGGCCGCACTTATCGGGCAAGGAAGTGCTTTGGTTAGTGGCGCGGTAAATTATTTGTACCTCGCATCGAGCGGCGGTAAAACCGCATTGACCGGGACGAATAATTTGATCAGCCCCGGCGGAAGTATACCCATCACCGCGGGAACTGTCATAGGTTCCAGATTTGCGTTATCTGGAACGCCCATTCCGGTTAGCAGCATTGCATTTCGTCCACTGAATGATTTGCAAAAGATCTTCCCGATCACGGATCGAACAAACTTCTCGTCAATTCGGGGTGATCACAATATCAATGACGGCAATCAACTAACCTTTAGATTTGGATATAACACGAGCGATATAACGGGTATTCAGGTGGAATCACAGAATCAATCTCTCGGCCAGAATGATTTTTCAAGAACCGGTGTCACAAAGATAATCGATAGTTCGTTTTCAACAGGACTAAACTCGGTAGTTGGGGCAGCATCTTCGAATGAATTCCGGTTTACATTTGGAAAGCGAAAAACAACTTTCAAATCGCAAAATGGCGAAGCTGTCGCGTACAACATTTCCGGGACGGCGTTTATCGGCCGAGAACTTTTCTCACCGGTAGATCGCCAGGAAAATCGATTTCAGCTTGCAGATAATTTTACGACCGTTGTCGGTAGTCACACATTTAAATTTGGGGCTGATTTCAACTGGGTTGAAATTCCTGAGGCAAGGTTTGAGCTAAACTTTGCCGGGCTTTTTAATTTCGGTGAATTTGCCGCGACAAATTTGGCCCCCTTTCCGACGGTTGGTGGAGTTGCACCGCCTCCGTTGACACCTGTTCAATCGTATGGTCTCGGACTGCCTTCAATCTTCATTCAAGGATTTGGTAATCCGATAAGTAAGCTAAACAACAAACCGATGGCATTCTTTGCGCAGGATTCCTGGAGAATGTTTAAGAATTTTACGCTAAATTATGGTATTCGCTACGATTTTGAATTGACGCAACGAATTCCGACTACTGCATTTAGCGATCCGCTTTCGGGGATCAATCTTTCAGAGGCAGACATCTTAGCCGCTCAAGACGCGGTTGGAGGTCAGCAGGGATTTCCACGCGATAAGAATAATTTTGCGCCGCGCCTGGGGTTTGCATGGGATGTATTTGGAGATCAAAAAACAAAGATAAGCGGCTCGATCGGTATTTATTATGACCATCCGCTTTTGGCTGTCGGATTTAACTCCGATGTTGCAGATGCCGCACAACAACAGCAATCTGTGTTAACGCCGGGTAGTCCATCGCCCGTCGCGCTTTTCAATGCCACTCAGGTATTTCACGGAACAGTTTGCGGCGTCGTTGGTTCCGTTCCAACGATCTGCGGGGCGGCAAAAACACCCGGAGTCGCATCGTCAGCCGAGTATCAATTTGGGCGTCAACGTTTTAATGACCAAACGTTTACAGGTTTTGGTGCGGTTTTGCCATTCATATTGCCGATTGCAAAGGATTTCCAATATGCTTCGGCAACCCAGGGTAATTTTACGGTTGAGCGTGAATTGACAAGCAATATGGCACTTTCGGCTTCGTATTTATTTGTCGGCGCACACCATTTGCCGCGTCCGACCGACTTGAACACGCCGAACGTAGCTTTGCAAATTGCGAATTATCGGCGTTGTTTTGGAGCGGCGCCAACTAATACAACCCAGGTGGCAACGGTTAATCCCTTGGCATGCACTAATGGCACTTTTGCAAATGTGATTCCGGGGATGATTTCAGTTAATGTAGCAAATGGAGAGAGGGTAATTGCTCCAGCCGTTGCGAACTTCTTCCGTCCAAATGCCCCAAACTACTTCCTGGCTCGCGCACTTTCAGGAGGTGCAGTTACGAAAGCAGTATTGGATTCGCAGCTTGTCGGAACTTTGAGAACGCCAGGTTTGATTTCTCCGTTTGGATCGGTAAACGCACAGTTATCCGACGGTAATTCGAGCTACAACGCGTTGAAGGTTGAATTAAATCGCCGTTATGCAAATAATCTTACTTTTCTGGCAAGCTATACCTGGTCGCATTCAATAGATGATTCCTCCGATCTTCAAACATTGCTTATTCCGCAAGACGTTAGTCGTTTTGATCTTGAAAAAGCAAATTCATTGTTTGATCAAAGGCATCGCTTTGTATTTAGCGGCGCGATGAATTCTCCTTCCGAATGGGGAAGTGGAAACGCATTCCAGAAGATTTTTTCAAACTTTACGATCGCCCCGATCATTGAGTTTTCATCAGGCCGTCCGTTTAATATCATTACCAATGTTGATACAAACAATGATCAATCAACCCAGACAGATCGGCCAAATGTTGATTCAAACGGCCTCCTGAGTCTTCCTGATCCATTTACAACAGGAAATTTGGGACGCAATATGGGTATCACTCATAATTTCTTCAGTGTCGATTTAGGAATAACACGAGCAATTCGTTTAGGTGAAAAATTCCGGATCGATTTGATCGCGCAAGGTTTCAACCTTCTAAATCGATTTAATGAAGGGAGTGCTTCGCCTCTGTTTACGGATGTAAATCAATTCGGTCAGCGTGCCGGTAACGGAAGATTTTTTAGTCGTCCAACCGCTGCGTTTGATCCGCGACAATTCCAATTCGGAGCTAAATTCTCGTTCTAGGTTGGGATCGGGGATATTATTTTCGACGATTGGTTAATTTATCGGCTGAACAAAAATTTTTGTTCAGCCTTTTTCGGTGAATGCATAACCAGAACGGAAGAATGCCGATCGACACACGGTCAGCGGGATTTTTCAGGCAAAAAAAATTTACGTTTTTTGCGCGATAACAATATGGGCGGGATGACTAAACTCCACTTTCGTGCCGTCAGTAACATATTGTTGAAGATCTACTTTGGCTTCGCGTAACAACAATTGATATTGATCCTCGTCAATCATATCTGCAAGAGTCCAGCCTTTTACATCCGTGAATATCCAGGATTCAATCGAAGGAAATTGTGCTTTTCCAGGGAGAGTCTTGATTTCAAAATTTTTGATTCCTGCATTCTTGATTAAAGATTCGAAAGTTTGCACATCACCTAGAGAATAAGGGGAGCGAAGAGCGCCAGCCGTTTCATCACCAAATAAACGCTGCAGAAGCTCGACTACTGTCTTATAACCGGGAACATTTTCGAGCGAATCCCAAACAGCTATTACAAGCGTTCCACCAGGCTTCAGCACGCGAAACATTTCTTGAATTGCAGCGGCCTTATCGACAAAAAACATCAACCCAAATTGACTGACGACCGTGTCAAACGTTTCATCTTCAAAAGGAATCGATTCTACCGCTCCAAACTTCCATTCGATTCCGGGCGATTTTCTTTCAGCAACCGCCAACATCCCTTCATTAATATCTAAGCCGACTACGCTTCCCTCCGGGCCTACCCTTGCCGAAACTTCTTTCGCAAGAACCCCTGTTCCGCATGCGGCATCCAGGACCCTTTCTCCACGTTCGATTCCGGCTTCATCGGCAATTTTTGATGTCCACTGCTGGAAAAGCGCGGGGATAAAAAACTCTTCGTATATTTCTGCCGCGCTTGTATTTACTTGCCCGGTTTTTGTATCGCTCATTTTTTATTTAATTCCTTGATCCTTTTCCACATTTGCGGCAGAAAACCTATGGTTCGAAATACTGATCCGCTGGCAAAAGTTCTTGCCATTTCTTTGAAGGTGTCGATCGCATTTTTAGAGTAACCAAACCACCAAATGTCAGGTGTAAAAAGAAAGCGATTTACGTGGATGTGCTGAACTCCGACGAGTTCCATTAAGCCTTCTTTGCCGTGTGTCCTGCCATAGCCGGAATCCTTAAAACCGCCCCAAGGTGTCTGTCCGATACCGTGTGTGTACAAAACCTCATTTACCGTTACGCTTCCCGCCAGAATTTTTTCCGCGACACGGTTTCCCCGCGCAAGATTACCGGTCCAAACGCTTGCCGTCAAACCAAAATCCGTGTCGTTGGCAAGAGCTATAGCATCGTCCTCGGTCTCAAATATCGCAATTGGCAATGTAGGACCAAAGGTTTCTTCGCGCATCGGGCGCATTTTGTTTGTCGCATTCTTTATAACAGTTGGTTGAAAAAATATGCCTTCTAAGTTCTCGTTTCGTTTTCCGCCGGTTAAAATTTCCGCTCCTGCTTTCTTAAATGCCTCGATGTGGTCTTCGACGATTTTTATCTGGTCTTCGCTCGACATCGAACCGATTTCCACATCAGGATCGCTTCCAAAACCCTGGTGTAATCCATTCGCTTTCTCGACGACCATTTTTGTAAACTTATCCGCGACCTTCTTCTGAACATAAAGCCTTTCAACCGAAGAACACGCTTGTCCTGAATTTGTAAAAGCTCCCCAAACCGCCGCACTTGAAGCCTTTTCGAGGTTAGCATCGGCAAAAACGATCATCGGATCCTTCCCGCCCAATTCCAAAACAACCGGCGTCAGGTTCTTCGCAGCAGCTTCGGCAATTTTCTTCCCTGTCGCAACGCTTCCCGTAAACATGATCTTATCCGGCGCAGCCTCGACCAATGCCGCCCCAGTCTTGCCGTCTCCGGTCACAACCTGTAAGACATTTTTAGGTAAATTAGCGACCGCAAATATCTGAGCAATCTTTTCGGCTATTAGCGGGGTGAGTTCGGAAGGTTTTAGCAAGACCGTGTTACCCGCCATGAGCGCGATTACTACTTCTCCAAGCGGAATCGAAAGCGGAAAATTCCACGGCGAGATTATTGCTACAACGCCCATCGGCTTGTAAATGATCTTCGAAGTGCGGCCCAAAAGCCCGAGCAATCCAATGCCGCGTTTTTCGGGGCGAAGGAGCTTTGCAGAATTTTTCGCAAAATACTGCATCAGGTCCAGCACTGGTGCGATTTCGGCAGATAGTGCTTCCGCCACGGGTTTGCCCATTTCATCAGAAATGAGTTTTGCGATCTCGTCTATTTCGGTAAGTATCACTTCCCGCGCTCGCATGACAATGCGTCTTCTTTCGGCGAACGGTGTCTTTCTCCAAATCTCAAACGCTTTACGAGATTTTTTTACCGCTGTTTCGACTTCCTCTTTCGAAAAGTTTTTTACGCGTCCGACTTCTTTACCCGTCGCGGGATTATACGAGATGATCTCGGTCTCTTTTTTGGGAACTTCCACAACTGCACTCATAATTTCTCCAAGAATATTTTAACGCGGGGGTCGCTGAGATCGCTGAGTTTATTCAGGCAAAACCTAAAAACATAAAATTTGATCAAAACCTTTTCAGAAAACTGCGAACTTTGCGTTCTCTGCGTTAAAATCTTACTTCAACATTTTCTCGACAATTCGGTAACTTGCATCCATCGCTTCCGATAATTTTTCCGGTTCTGTGCCGCCGCCTTCCGCCATATCGGGTTTTCCGCCGCCTTTACCTCCGACTATCGGAGCGATTTCCCTGATGATGTTTCCGGCTTTTATTTTATCGGTCAGATCGTCTGAAACACGCACAATGAAAGAGACTTTCCCGTCATTTTTATTGCCGATAATTACTACACCGGATTTAACTTTTGCCATCAAAGTATCCGACAAATGCCGCATGCCGCCTTTGTCCAGATCTTCAACCGCTTTTGCCATAACCTTTATGCCTTTTACATCTTTCGCCTCGTCTCCGTTTGATGAAGATGCACCGATCCCACCTGCGGCGATCTTTAGTTTTAGTTCGCTGGTTTCTTTTCGGGCTTGTTTTAGTTCTTCCTTCAATTTCTCGATCGCGCTTGGCAATTGGTCGCGCTGCGTGTTCAGGGCCTGCAACGATCTATCTATCAGGATCTCGTCATCACGAAAGCGCTTAAATGCATCAAGACCGGTGATCGCACGGATTCGACGCACACCCGATGCGATTGCTTCATCTGCCGTGATCTTAAAAGAACCTATATCGCCTGTTGCACGCACGTGAGTTCCGCCGCAGAGTTCTTTGGAAAATTCGCCGGTTCCGACGCTTAAAACCCGTACATCTGAACCGTATTTTTCGCCAAACATCGCCACCGCACCGGATCTCATCGCATCATCGATCGACATCAGATCGGTCGCGACCGGTTCATTCTGAAGGATGTATCGATTGACCAATTCCTCGATCTCATCAAGTTCCGCATCCGACATCGCTTGATAATGCGTAAAATCAAACCGCAAATAATTCGGCGCAACAACCGAACCCGCTTGCTTTACGTGCGTCCCCAAAACTTCCTTCAAAGCCGCGTGAACAAGGTGTGTCGCCGTATGATTCCGTCGCGTCGCATCGCGTTTTTCTACGTCTACACTTGCCGTAAGGGTATCGCCGACCTTTATCGTTCCGCTTTTAACTTTCGATTTGTGAAGCGTGATCCTGGGAATTGGTGCAAAAGTGTCTAAGACGTGAGCGGTAAACGGTAAGCGGTCAGCTGGTTTTTCTATCGGCTCACTGCTCACTTCTCCATCATCCGTGTCCGTAGCCCGACCGTTAGGGAGGGCTTCTTCACCACGGAAGCCCGTGCTGTCGCGTGGGCTACTGACAAGCGTTCCCCGATCTCCAACCTGTCCGCCCGCTTCGGCATAAAATGGCGTCTCATCCAAAACGATCAAACCCTCTTCGCCTTCCTTCAATTCATCCACCTTTTCGTCCGCCTTGATGATCGCAACAACGTTTGCGTCTTCAACTTTTGTTAATTCATAACCGTGAAAATTTGAAGCAAAACCTTGTGCTTCCAATGCTTTGTAAATCGGATTGATTTTATCGTTTTGTTGGGTTTTGCCGATGTTTGATGATTCTTGAAGTTTCTTAATAGAATCGCTTATTAATAATCTAAATTCTTCTTCACTTAGTTCACTGACAATAGTTTTTTCAAGTTTTACATTGTCGTCATCAACGTTCTTATCCCAAAGAACTATGTTATTTTGTGATAAAACAACATAAGCTAAATCAACTGGCATTCCGTAAGTATCATTTAGCATTGCAATATCACTACTCGAAGTCATTGGAGGTATTTTGGCATCTGTTTCAGCATTAGGATTTGAGAAAGCAAAATCCATTTCTGCTTTTGCATCCTTATAGCTTTTTACAATATCGTTCAGTTTTTTGAGTCCAACCGTCAAAGTATTTCCAAATCTCTCTTCTTCAAGCCGAACCATTTTCGAAATGAATTCGCGTTGAGTTTCGAGTTCGGGATAAGCGTCGTTCATTTGGCCTACGACAAAATCGCATACTTTATTGAAAAATAGACCTTCAAAACCGAGATGCTCTCTGCCGTGATAGATCGCCCGCCTCATAATTTTACGGAGGACATAATTTCTACCTTCATTGCCGGGCAAAATCCCGTCGGCAATCGCAAAAGCAGTTGCTCGCGCGTGATCGGAAATCACCCGACAAGCAAATTGTTTCTGTTCGTCAAAATCTTCGTATACGCCCATAAAACTTTTATCTCAAAAGTCGCCAACGGCGACCAACATAATAGCGTAGGGTGGACTGCAGCGAAACGAAATGTAACCCTACGTCTTTCAAAAAATTCAATCCGACGCTGAAAGCGTCGAACAATAAATATAATCGTTGCTCACTTTCAGCGAGCGTTAAACTATTTTTCAAGTCATAGGGTTTCACCCTACGCTATATTATTTGTCGCCGTTGGCGATTATTTTCCTTTCTGCGACAATTCCGCAGTAAAATCAATTATCGGTTTGATCAAACTCGTTTCATAGTTTGTCATCTGACCTTCCATTACAGCGGCGATTCTCTCTAAACCCATTCCCGTATCCACCGATGGAGCGGGTAGATTTGCGAGTTTGAATCCCCCTTTTCCGTCTTCGGATCGGTCAAACTGCATAAAAACAAGATTCCAAATTTCCATCGTTGTGTCGCCTTCGTCGTTGTTGACCAGATCGGCACTGTTTTTTTCCGGATTTTCGGGTTCGTCGCCCATATAGTAATGAATTTCCGAACAAGGTCCGCACGGTCCCGTGTCGCCCATTTGCCAGAAATTATCCTTTCTGCCAAAACGCAAAACTCTTTCGGGTCTGGCACCGGCTTTTATCCAAAGTTCTTCGGCTTCTGTGTCAGCCGGAACTTCGTCATCGCCCTCAAAAACTGAAAACCACAGGCGATTGTCGCCCAATGCCAATTCATTAACAAGAAAATCCCAAGCGAACCCAATTGCATCTTCTTTGAAATAATCGCCAAACGAAAAATTTCCGAGCATTTCAAAGAATGTATGATGGCGTGCGGTTTTACCTACTTCGTCGAGGTCGTTATGTTTTCCGCCGGCACGAATACATTTTTGCGAACTGGCGGCTCTTTTATAATCGCGCTTTTCGTTGCCGAGAAATACGTCCTTAAACTGATTCATTCCCGCATTTACAAAAAGCAATGTCGGATCGTTTGCCGGCAAAAGCGGCGAAGAATGGACCGGCTTATGCCCGTTCTTTTCAAAATATTCAATAAATTTTTGACGAATTTCGCTGCCTTTCATAAGCGTTCAGTTAATAAACTCAATAAATACAAAAATATAAAAGAAAATTTTAACACGAACGAATACGCAAAACTATCAATTGCAGCGCGTCAAAAAGTGGTTATGATGATCAAAATCTATTTTCTGATTTGTTTAGTTTTTATCTTAGGTGAGCAAATTGCACCTGCGCAGGCTGAATTAGATACCGACAAAGATGTCGCGATTATTCGCTCTGACGTCCTGCGAACGAGCAAACTCCTTTCGACGTTTAAGAAAACCATGAAGTTTGTTGATGACGTTTCGCTTGAAGGCACGGAAGCAACGTTTTATACATCGACTGCGGGTTTGAAGAAAATTAATGCTGAAATGGCAGGTGAAACCTACTACGCAAAAGCGGATTATTATTACTCGGATCGGGGAGAGCTCATCTTTGTATATTACGTGTTCAATCGATATGACACGCAAATCGGAATGGATCCGCCGCCCAAAGTGGTGAACAGCGAGGAGAAACGCCTGTATTTTAAGGATCACAAAATGATTAAGCGGATTATTACGAAAACTGAAACGAGTTTTCCAGTTGACGCTTATGATGAGGAAGTAATTCTCAGCTTGGAGAGAACTTTTCGCAATGCTTGAAAAAGGAAAAGGCATGCGTATTTGCAATAAAATAAGCCCGGCGCTTACCACAAAACGCCGGGCTTATTTTTGCCATTAAACAAGGAGAAGATTCATGCTTCGTTTTGTGAATCTACGCTTCAGGCAAAGGCGCAGTAGGCTGATCGCGAGGCAGGATTCTTATCAAATCTATCTCGCCATCGATCCTACAAAGGCAAGAGACGCCGCACCACCGAACGCCCACGAACCCCATCCTTAGACATTGCGGCGGTTTGGCGTCTCAAGATCGATCCTTCTTGTTTGATATTTTCTTTCATTATTCCCCAAGTGTCAGCTTTTCAATCAAACTTTCCAGCGTAAAAAGCGAGGGGCCGTTTTACGCCCTCCATGATAGATTTCGAGAAGAATATGAACCTGGATTCAACTTTCTGAAATTTATTCAGAGGATGTACGGTTTCAATATTTCTTCAACGATCGATTCGCCCTCTGAATGGTCTCCGCATGTCCATTGCCATTTTTCACGGAGGCGAATCCTGCCGTCACTGAGAATTTCTGGGATAGATTCGCAAACGCCCGTCATTATTTCACCTCTTTTATTGAGGTGTTGGTAACGTGCATCCAGAATGCCGTTCTCGTCTGATCTTGCTATCAAGTTTCCAAAAACGATCTTGCCGCCTTTGTATTCCGCCCAGACAATATCGCCGCTTTGGTGATAATGAAAAACGGTTTCGCGTGAGACATCGCCGGTTTCCGTATTTGAAATGGTTGAGAATTGTTTGTTGTTGTAGCTGATACTGGTCATTTATGAGTTTTACAGGATGGCGAAGATATTCAGGATTTGAATAAAATCCTGCTAATCTTGTCCATCCTGTTTCGGTTCTGGTGTTGGAAGCTCGCGCATTTTTTCCTGTATTAGGTCATATCCAAACCCAAGCCTGACGAGATAGCCAAAGAAATTTTGACGCTGATTATGATTTTCCGGGGCTCCCTTTATTCGTATCCGCTTTTCAATCGCGAGATCGATCATTTCTTCTTCCGGCTTTTCATCAAACGCCGCTTCCAAAGCTTTCTCGATCGTTTCGTTATCGAGTTTTTTCTTGCGTAAATCCTGCTCAAGCCGCCTTTTTCCGATCGCTTTGCCGCGGAGTTTTGAATTTGCAAAACTTATCGCAAACTGTTCATCATCGAGATAGTTGTATTCTTTTAGTTTCTCAATCACGCTCCCTACTATCTCTTCATTCGTCCACACCTTTTCAAGAAGTCGGGTGCGCAATTCTTCAACCGACCGCGGCTTAAACGTCAAAAGGTTTACCGCGCGATCAAACGTCTTGCGTTTTGATCGCGCGGGATCTTTTATTACGCGATCTTCATCTCTAATGGGTTTCTTGAATCGCATTTTAAGAAAGGAGCGCGGAAATCCTTGTCCGCACGTCGCGTAAGCGACCATTTGAGTTTGTTAATCATCAGCTTTTGCTTAAACTTAGTTTCGCGTCAAAAAGACGCTCATTTCGGACACGCATGTCCGCGCTCCAGTAATTATGAACGGCGTTTTGATCATAGACAAACCGGAAGGCTACACATCGCACGACGTCGTTGCATGTCTTCGCGGAATTTTAAAAACAAAAAAGATTGGACATACCGGAACGCTCGATCCATTTGCTACTGGAGTTTTGGTAATGTTGATCGGGAAAGCAACGCGCCTTGCAAAGTTTTTAGATAAAGATGAAAAAGCATATGAGGCCATTCTAAAATTTGGGTTTGAGACAGATTCAGGCGATCGAACCGGTGAACAGCAAGGCAATGCCAATGAGAAAAGAATAGCTCTCGAGGATATTGAAAAAGCCTTGCCGAATTTCAAGGGCGACATCTTGCAGACTCCTCCGATGCATTCCGCGAAAAAAATAAAAGGTAAGAAACTCTACGAACTTGCGCGAAAGGGTATTGAGGTTGAGAGAAAATCTGTAAGCATTTCGATCAAAGAATTGCGGGTTCTGACATCTCATTTATTGGAAGAAAAGCAGGAAGCGAGCATCTTTGTAAGGTGCTCTGCCGGAACCTACATACGAACTCTCGCAGAAGACATCGGACGAAATATCGGAGTAGGTTGTCATTTGGCAGAGTTGCGAAGAATTGCAGCCGGAAAGTTTGATATTTCACAGGCCGTCACCTTAAAACAGCTCGAAGAGAAGACGGCATCGGATCAAGTCGGCGACGTTTTAATTTCAATGAATGAGGCACTCACGCATTTAGAGGAAATAATTCTCTCAGATGAAGAAATAACAAAGGTAAGGAACGGGGGCAAAATTCACGGCTTTGATAAAATAGAAGCCGGGGCTGACGACCCGATAAGATTGACGGATCGCAGCGGAAATCTGATAGCTATCGGATATTCTGATCTGGAAGAAAAGGTTATCTCGCCGCGTATTGTTATGATATAAATTTAAGTGAAATATCAGGTTATGAAAAAAACATACATAGCATTCGGAATTGGAGGAGCGATCGGGGCGACTGTGGCATGGAAACTGGCGACCCGGGCCTCAACGGTTAATTTCGAGGATTATGCGGATCAGATCGTACATTCCGAAAACTCGCGTTTTGTCGAAGTAGATGGAATGGAGGTTCACTACCAGGAATTCGGCGACCCAAAAAATCCAAAGATGATTTTGATCCATGGCTTTACAGCTTCGACTTACGTTTGGAAAAATGTCGCTCCGAAGTTTGCTACCGAAGGTTTTCACGTTCTTGCGGTCGACCTCATTGGATTCGGGTTTTCGGAAAAGCCGGCCTGGTTTGACTACAAGATCGCTTCTCAGGCCCGCGTCGTATTGCGGTTTATGAATCACCTGGGGATTGGAAAAGCGACGTTGATCGGAAGCTCTTTTGGCGGTGCGGTTGCTTCCTGGATGACACTCGACAATCCAGAACGTGTGGATAAACTCGTGCTGGTCGGTTCGGTAATAAACAATAAACCAAAAAATAACGCGATCTTTAGAGTGCTGGGTGTACCCGGCGTCGGCGAAACCGTTTCACCATTTTTGATCGATTCGAAGAGTTTTCTTAAGTATCGAATGTATGGCACGCTTGATCAGACAAATCACGATTTGATCACAAAAGAACGCATAGACAACATTTTGCGGCCATTAAGAGCCGCTGATGCACACAAATCTTTATTAACGACGGTGCGAAACTGGGATGCAAATCGAATCGAGCAAGACGCACACTTGATAAATCATCCGACGCTCCTTATTTGGGGTAACAACGATAACGTAATCCCGATTGAAAACGGCAAAATACTCTATAACAGGATTCTGAATTCACGTTTTGTTGTGCTCAAAAACTGCGGACACGTCCCGCCGGAAGAAAAACCCGAGCTTTTTACTAAACTGATATTGGAATTTTGCCGTGATGCAAAAGGCCGGCTTGAAGCACCCAAAACGGACGAAATGACACTCGAACAAATCGAAGCGTAAATATTGCAGAAACACGCACGAAGTAAGTGTGCTGTTGTTGAAAAGCCACATCGTGCACCACTGAGAAGTAAAATATCACCTCCCCGTTAAAGAACATTTCGCCCTTACTCTGTGCCGACTTCCGCATCCACCCTGGACGCGTTAAACTTTCTATCGTGAGCGATCTTCAGAAAAAACTTCTTAATATACCAACCGATCCCGGGGTTTACATTCACAAAAATGATAAAGGCAGGATCATTTATGTCGGGAAAGCCAAGAATCTCAGAAATCGGGTAAGACAATATTTTCAATCGGCTAAAGGAAAGGGCCGCAAGACAAATCGGCTGATGAAACTTATCGCGGATTTTGAATTTATCGTCGTAGATAGCGAGGCGGAAGCACTTGTGCTCGAGTCAAATCTAATCAAAAAACACAAACCGCGATACAATGTGATGCTTAAGGATGACAAGCAATATCCGCATCTGAAGATCACGAACGAACCGTTTCCGAAGCTTGTTATTACCCGAAAGATCTTAAAAGACGGCGCGAAATACTACGGACCGTTTTTGCCGGCAAGCCTTGCACACAAAACTCTACGGCTCACAAACCGAACCTTTCAGCTTCGTACCTGCACTCTCGATATCGACGGTAAACTCGACCGTCCGTGTCTTGAATATCATCTCAAACGCTGTCTTGGTCCTTGTGTAAGAGACTTATGCAAGCCCGACGAATACGACGAAGCGGTGCAGGATGCTGTGCTTTTTCTCGACGGCAAGAACAAAGAGCTTGCGGGCGAACTCGAAAAGCGTATGTGGCGTTTTTCGGAGCATCACAATTTCGAACTAGCGGCGAAATTCCGCGATATGGCAAAAACCGTGATCGCGCTCGATGATAATAATCAAAAGATGGCGACAAAGCCTGACCGCGATATAGATATATTTGGCTACTATCGCGAGGAAGGCACGCCGCGTCTTGCGCTCCAGCTTTTTACGATGCGCGAGGGAAGGATCATCGGTCGACGCGAATTTTTCTGGGAAGATCTGGACGACGAACATTTTGATGCGTCGGAATTCCTGGGCGAAGTTTTAGCGCAGTATTATTCGACCGATTATGTGCCGCTTGAAATAAATGTTCAGCAGAATTTTGAAGATCGAAAAATTCTCGAAGAGATCTTAACCGAGCGCCGCGGACGCCGCGTACATATAAGAATTCCAAAACGCGGGCAAAAACGCGATCTTGTTTTATTGGTCGAGACAAACGCGCGTCATGCATTCGAGCAGCGTTTCCGCGTGCTCAAACCCGATATGCAAAAGGTACTTGCCGATATGCAGGAAGTTTTAGAATTGCCGTATTTTCCAGAGCGGATCGATTCTTTTGATATTTCAAATATCCAAGGGGCGGAAAACGTCGCAGGGATCGTCGCTTTCGAAAACGGCAAACCGAATCGAGCGCGCTATCGACGCTATAAGATCAAAACCATCGAAGGACAGGATGATTTCGGCTCGATGAATGAAGCGGTGTTTCGAAGATACCGAAGAGCGATCGAAGAAAACACGCCGCTCCCAAATCTCATATTTATCGATGGCGGCAAAGGGCAACTATCAGCCGCCGCCGCTGCGATGAGAGAGCTTGATCTTGAGGCGATTCCGCTCGTTGGGCTTGTAAAGCCGCCGCGCAAACACAATGAAATTTCGTATCTATTGGTGAAAGGACGCGAGGATCAACCAATTGAGTTTGAACCGACCTCGCCAATGTTTCGTGTTATCCAGCAAATAAGAGACGAAACACATAGAGTCGCTGTTCAATACCATCGAAAACGCCGAGAGATGCGCGATTTTTCGTCAGAATTAACTGCAATTCCGGGCGTTGGGAAACTCCGAAGAATGAGGCTCCTGAAACAGCTTGGGTCGATCGAACGCGTCGCGAGATCAACGGTTGAAGAACTAAAACCGATAGTAGGGATCAAAACCGCGACGGAAATTGTTGAGCATTTTGAAAGACAGAGGAAACTAAGTGAGAAGGCAGAAGTGAAAAAGTAAAAAGTAAGATCCGCTCCTGTCCCATAGGGACGAAATGAAAATAGCCCAGCGATTTATCGCTGGGAATGCAAGCGCAAATGAGACACGTCCCGTAGGGACGACAGATATAACAGGACTTCAATTTTTAACTAACCTTCCCAGCCATAAATGACTTAGCTTTTTCCAGATGTCCCGTGGGACAAACGACGCGAATTACCTATTACGTATTGCGAACTACGAATTATGATTTTTGAATACAGACACAGACCGCCATCGGTAGCCTCAGGCGAAAAACCTCCGCTTCTTCTCTTGCTCCATGGATTTGGCGCGGATGAAAATGATCTTTTTGGGCTCGCGTCTTTTCTGGACGAACGCTTTTTTGTCGTCAGTGCGCGGGCGCCTTACAATTTGCCCTACGGGGGATATGCGTGGTTTGAGATCTATTTCGAACCGACGGAGATCACGATGAACGAAGGGCATTTTAAGGAAACCCTCGCGAAGGTCCGCCCGTTTATCGACGAACTCATCCTCGAACACGATCTTGATGCCGACAGAATCTATCTTTGCGGTTTTAGCCAGGGCTCAATGATGGCATTGAGCACCGTGCTGTTGGAGCCGGAAAAATTTGCCGGTCTCGTCTGTATGAGCGGACGCTCGTCACCCGAAATGCTGCCTGCCGAAATCGATACTGGAAAGCTCAAAGATTTTCCGATACTCGTAACCCACGGAACTTTCGATCCCCTCCTTCCGATCGCAAATGGGCGCGAGACAAAAGAATTCCTATCAAGCCTTCCAGTAGATCTGGAATATAAGGAATACCCGATGGGCCACGAAATCTCGCAAGAGAGCTTGGGAGATGTGTGTGAGTGGTTGAAGAAGAGGCTCGATGGTTAGATCTGTATATGTGTGGGGCATGATTCTCCTTTCGCCCTTTTTCAAGGGCTCGTGTTTTGAGGTGTCTTTGTTCCCGTAGCATTCGCTACGGGCTACAAGGTTTACGCCATTTACAATGGCTAGAATAATTATTAATAATCATCATCATAGATATTATGCAAGAGTCGTTCTCCAAAAAAGGCTTGCATCAAAAGTTGCCCATATAGCCCCGCGCAAGCGAGCGTCAAGCATGTAGCCCACAGCGTTTTGCTGTGGGAAACGTTTTCGAAAAGGCATCCGAGCTATCGTAGTAGAGGTAGAGCTAAGTTGAGTATGTAGGGAATGATCAATCACGTTTTATCAATCGAAACGGTCGCGCCAAAAAAATCCTCTTGCACCTCCTTCGATATCGAATAAGGAATACCCGACGGCCCATGAAATCTCGCGGGAGAGCTTCGGGGGATGTGAGTGGGTGGTTGCGGTCAAGGTTGAATTAGCACGCGAATACTCTCTTTGTCTATAAAGAAGTTGAAGTCGAAGTCGACATTTTCTCAGTTTCGGAATATTCGTATAATAGTGTCCAGCGGAAATCGACCGTGCAATAAATGGAAAATTTGCTAAATTGGCTGTGGCGAAAACTAAAGACCATCCTACTGGTTGGGTTGTTTTGCTTTTGTTAGTTTTGTTTGCGGTATTAAATGTTGTCAGTTTATATAGCGATCTCGGGTTTGGGGAGGAAGTCAAAAATTATAGATATCCTATACTGATGTTGAGCGTTTCAGCGAACGCTTTGGCGTTCGTGCGGACAGGATGTCCGCGCTACAATTGTTTAAAGCTCATCGCATTCTTCTTTTACGTTAATAAACAATTTATTGAATTCTTCTACTGCTCTTTCATCGTGTTCGACCAGCGGTATCTCCTGAATGGCACAATTCCACCAGCCAAATCTCATAACCTCGACACGTGCATATTTGAGTCTATCGGGTGACGAGTTTTGCTGATCGAAAATTCCTTTCAGGCGCGCGGGCGAACTATTTTTGCTTCGCGAATCCATATTTACTTTTAGCCATGTTACGTAAAGATATTCTCCGCCCACGATTAACGGTTCGGCGTAGAAATCGACGCAGATATCACCTTGAGAAAAATCTTTTAGAAGAGACGGATTGTCATAGGCTTGCATCGTGATCTTTGATAGCTTGTAATAGCTGTCGAGCTCCGCGATCTTGCGCTGTCGAACGTGTTTCCAGTAATCAGATTTTACAATTTTTAGATTCTTTAATTTTGCCGATTGTTCGGCGTATTCCTTTGCAAGGTCTTTCATACTCAGGTTTGCGATATCTTTATATTCGTCTGCTGTTGGATCGGTAAAAAGAGGGATCGATCCGATCATGGACTGAAGCACTTGAGTGTTTTTGAGCTCGGCTTCCGAATATTTTTTGGAATCATAGGTGCCTTCATGCTGACATAGCTCGGAATCCCATTTAAACACTTTCGTTTGGGCGGAAAATGCGACCGCGCTAACTAAGATCATCGTAATCGCGATAAGTAGTTTTCTCATTTTATCTCCTCTTGCCTGACGGTAAATTTTATACTTGAATAAATGCGTAATAGCAATTTCTTGAAAACTCATTGTTTAATTTATCGTCCTTTTGTTCGTGAATGCGCGAGATTACCAGATGATCCAGTCTGAAACATTATTGAGAAAGTTGGACGAAAGGCATATTTTCTTCGCATTCATAACAAACTGATATCGCGGCTTAATACAAATTGATTAAGGAGGACGATAAAAATCTAAGACCAATAGAGGCTAGAAGATTGCGAGTCTTTTTCGTATAGTTAGGTTGTAATATTCAAAAACAAATTGAGACCCCGTTAGGAATAGCTATGAAAAACCGAGTCATTAGTATTTTAGTTTGCGCAAGTTTTTTGCTTAGCATTTCGGCGATCACCTTCGCGCAGGATACGCCGGACGCGAATAAAGAGGCGGCTGAAAAGGACAAGAAGCCAAAATGGGATGTGCTAAATCCGCCTTTCCCCCTATCTTCTGTGCAGATCGATTCTGATGAAACGACGTGGTCGAGTTTGGATGTAACGCCCGATGGAAAGAAATTTGTATTCGATATGCTTGGCGATATTTACGCAGTCGACATTGCGGGCGGTGAAGCACGAGCGTTGACGCAGGATTTTGCGTGGAACATACAGCCCGCCGTTAGCCCGGACGGAAGCAAGATCGCATTCATTTCCGATCGCGATGGGCTCTCAAATATTTGGGTAATGAATATCGACGGCTCGAATCTCAAACAGATCAGCAAAGAAAAACAAAATATCATTCATAGCCCGAAGTGGAGTCCGGATGGAGAATACATCGCTGCAATGAAAGGAATTATGTCGAGCCGCAGCATTCCGGCAGGTGAAATTTGGCTTTATCACCGTTCGGGCGGCGCCGGAATCGTGATCAAAAAACGTACGGGCGGAAAAAAAGAACAAAAGAATATTGCCGATCCTGCGTTTTCGCCTGACGGGAAATATATTTATTACACGCAAGATATCACGCCGGGAACCGTGTTCAGCTATAACCGCGATCCGCTAAAATCGATCTTTGCGATCACTCGCTATGAATTGGAAAAAGGAAAGGAAGAGCGTTTTATCAGCGGTACGGGCGGTGCAATTGTCGCTACACCTTCGCCGGACGGCAAACAAATTGCGTTTATCCGAAGGGTGCAAAATAAAACGGTGCTCTTTCTAAAAGATTTAACTACGGGAATAGAAAAGCCGATCTTTTTCGATCTTGAAAGAGACATGCAGGAGGGATTTGGCTCAGAAGGCTACTTCCCAAAGTTCGATTGGACTCCGGATTCTACGGCAATTGTTTTTTGGACGGGCGGCAAATTTTATAAACTCTCGGTCGGCGACAACTCTCTTAAACAAATTCCTGTGCACGTCAAGGCGGAAGTGAAATATGCGGATGCGGTTCGCTTTGATATAAACGTCGCGCCCGATAATTTCGACGTTAAATTAGTGCGCTGGGCACAGAAATCTCCAGACGGAAAATCAATTTTATTTCAGGCTCTCGGGAAAATCTATGTTAAAGAATTGAGCTCGGGTAAAATTGCGCGTCTTACGAAACAAGATGAATTCGACGAATACTATCCGCGGTATTCGCTCGATGGAAAATGGATCGTTTATACAACCTGGAATGACCAGGCGCTTGGGAGCGTGCGGATCATGTCTGCAAAAGGCGACGATTCCAAAACAATAACCAAGCTTCCCGGGCACTACATCGAACCTAGTTTTTCGACCGACGGTAAATTGATCACCTACCGGAAGTTTACAGGCGGTTTTCTTCTCAGTCCGAAATATTCGATTGATCCCGGTATCTATGTAGCCGATCTCAAAACCGGAGAACATACGCGAGTATCGAGATCAGGTTCGGAACCTCATTTTGCAGGCGACAATACGCGCGTCTTCTTTACCGATTCCGTTTCGGGTTCCGATTATCCCGAACAGCAGCTGCTAAGCGTCGATCTAAATGGCGAAGACCGTAGAGAACATCTATACGGTGCGGATCAGGTCAGCGAATTTCGTCTCTCTCATGATAAGAAATGGATTGCTTTCGTCTATCAATACAACGCTTATGTGACGCCCTTTTTTGAAACCGGAAAGCGCGAAACGATAGGCCCAAAAGTTACGTCAGTTCCGGTAAAACAGATTTCAAGCCGTGCGGGAGAATCACTGACATGGTCTGCGGACAGCGAAACCGTGAGTTGGTATAACGGGGCGACATATTACGAGCGTTCGCTAAAGGATGCGTTTGATTTCGTTGATGGTGCGTCTGAAAAATTGCCGAAGCCGGTGAGCGAAGGAATAGATCTCTCTTTTTCACAACAGGCGGATAAACCGAGCGGATATAAAGCTCTCGTCGGCGGCACGATTGTAACAATGCGCGATCCGCGCACGCGCCAGGAAGTTATTACAAACGGCGTCGTTTTGATTAAAGACAACAAAATCGAGCAGGTCGGAAAATCAGGCTCAGTAAAAATTCCGGACGGCACGACGGTAATCAACGTCAAAGGAAAAACCATAATCCCGGGTCTGGTTGACGCGCACGCTCACGGGGCGCAAGGACGCAATGAAATTATTCCGCGTCAAAACTGGACCCAATATTCCAATCTAGCCTTTGGTGTCACGACGATCCATGATCCTTCAAATGATACTTCGGAAATTTTTTCTGCATCGGAAATGCAGCGCGCCGGGATGATCGTCACGCCGAGGATTTATTCAACCGGAACCATTCTTTACGGTGCGGAATCACTTGGTGCAAAAGCGATTGTCAATTCTTACGAAGACGCGCTGTTTCATTTACAGCGTTTAAAAGATTCCGGGGCGATTTCGGTAAAAAGCTACAACCAACCGGCCCGTGCGCAGCGCCAGCAAATTCTGGCAGCGGCCAGAGAATTAAAAATGATGGTAGTTCCCGAAGGCGGCGGTAAGTTTCAACAAAATTTGACAATGCTTGTAGATGGACACACGGGACTCGAACACTCGCTTCCGATTGCTCGCGGCTACAACGATCTTACGAAGCTTTGGTCGGCTACGAAATTTGGTTATACCCCGACGTTTATCGTGTCTTACGGTGGTTTGATGGGCGAGGAATATTGGTACGACCGAACGGAAGTTTGGAAAAACCCGCGTCTTTTGCGTTATACCCCGCATTTTGTTCTTGATGCCCGCGCCATCAGACGCGGCACTGCACCGGATGATCAATACAATCATTTTGAGGTCGCAAAATACGCGAAGACATTGAGCGACAATGGCGTCAGCGTACATATCGGCGCTCATGGTCAACGCGAAGGATTGGCAGCTCATTGGGAACTTTGGATTATGAACCAGGGCGGTTTTACCCCATGGGAAGCACTCCGCGGCGGAACCATTGACGGAGCTCGTCACCTTGGGATGGACAAATGGATCGGAAGTATCGAAGCAGGAAAACTCGCCGATATGGTCGTAATTGACGGAGACGTTCTTAAAGATATACGACGGAGCGAATTTGTCCAATACACCTTAATAAATGGTCGCGTATACGAAGTCGCTACGATGAACGAACTCGGCAGCAAGGTGAAACGTCAGCCATTTTTCTTTGAAGGCGATAACCAGACATTTATGCCCGCGGAAACTATTCAGGAAATGAAAGAGAAGGCGATCCTAAATCACTGGATACACTGATAGATTTCGCGAGCTTATGAACAAATCCGATCAATGATTTTGATTTTTTGTTGATGGGGTTCGTGTTGTGTATTAGTCAGCACGAGCATTATACTGCCGATATCACGATCAAGCCTAAGAATGTGGAGGCTCGAGAAGCGGTTGAGATTGTGTTTTAATTTCGGGAACGTGAACCGTGCCGTGGGCATCGTCAAACAATTTTTCCCAGCCTTCTTTTTAGCCGGAATTATTCGGATCGGCTATCGGCGGAGCGACCGTTTTATATTTTGTGCCGTCTTCATCCGGCTTTATGCTTGAAACAAAACCGCAGTCGGCGGACTCGTCACGCTCAAGATTTTTCGTCCGTTTCGCACAATTGGGCGAATATGAATCGCTCCCGATCCCCAACCGTCGCCGAATTCAACGGTGTGCCAAGAGGCAATTTCCCGCTGTTTTTGAAGGAGTGCGAGTGGCGTTTTAATAACCCAAAACCTCATTTGCAGTTAAGCCAATTAAAACAATGGGTTAAAGACGAAATGGGCTAGTTATCTGGGACATCCCCTTAATTTTATTTAAGAGTCCCCCGTAAAAGTTTTATCGCGCCTTTAATTTCTTCCGAATCGCCGAGCAAAACGAGCGAGTCGTTTTCCCGAAGTATAAAATCCGCACCGGGATTGACTTTGGTTTCCCCGTCCCGGACTACAGCGATGACCGTTACGCCGGTTTTTCCACGCAGATCGAGTTCGGCAAGACTCTTTCCGGCGTGCGGAGAGTTTTGCCTTAATATTATGGTTTCCGTAGTTGCGGAATGCAGAGCGGCATTCAGGTTTGAAATCTTAGTATCTTGCGGGATCGAAGGCGAGCGAAGCATTTCGTAACCCTGTCGGCGAATCTCCTCGATCTGGCTCTCGATAATGTTGCGTGCCACGCCGTATCTTTGCAAAACACGGGCAAATATCTCGATGCTCGTTTCAAATTCTTCCGGTATCACTTCATCCGCACCTAGACTTAGAAGTTCCGTAATTTCCGATATGTAGCGTGTGCGGACGATAATATATAATTCCGCATTCATTTCGCGGGCAAGTTTTACGGTGCGGCGTGCAGATTGCGGATCGGACATTGCTAAAACGAGGGCGTTTGCTTCTTCGATATTTGCGTGATGCATAACTTCGCGTCGCGTCGCGTCGCCGAAGTTTATTTTCTCGCCTTTTTTCTTCGCCCGCCGGACGAGTTCGGGATTTAATTCCAAAATTGTATAAGGCACAAGCACGGCACGCAGAACCCTTGCCAAATTGCGTCCGTTTAAACCGTAGCCAACAATAATCACGTGATCCGTCAAACCGCCGCTCGAAGTCAGGTGAATTTCTTCTTCGGCAAATTCATCTTCTTCGGCGGATTTTCCGTCGCTGAGAATATTTTGCACGAAAAGCCCGAAATTCGGTGCGGCGGCAATCAGAAAAGGCGTGGCAATCATCGAGATAATCGAAGCCGCAAGAAAAATTTGATAATCCGTGTCGGGCAGTAAATCAACCGTGCGTCCGGCTTTAGCAATTACAAACGAAAATTCACCGATTTGTGCCAAACCCAGAGCAGTCGCCGCAGCGATTCTCTGCGGAAATCCCATCAGACGCACGACCGCCCAGACAATCAGAGTTTTCCCGGTGACGAGCAAGACAACCCAAAACAAAACGGCGGCAAGGTTTTCGATCAACGCACCGAGCGATAAAAGCAGGCCGATCGAGACGAAAAATATGCTGTTGAAAACATCTCGGAACGGAAGAATATCAGCCGTTACCTGATGGCTGTATTCGGATTCGGACAAAACGATTCCGGCAATAAACGCCCCGAGTGCGAGCGAAAGCCCGAATTGCGAAGTAATCCAAGCCGTTCCCAAACTTATCAGAACCGCCGTCAGCAGAAGAACTTCAGGACTCCGCAGAAGGACGACTTGTTCCAGAATTTTGGGGACCAGAAACCACGCGATAGCTACGATAACAACCAATGCACCGAGCGAAAAGCCGAGTGTTTTTGCAATTTCACCCACCGAAGCTGCTTCTCTACCACCCAAAATCGGAATAAAAAGCATCATCAAAACAATGCTGATGTCCTGAAAAAGCAGGATGCCAACACCGGCTCGACCGTGCGGTGCGTCAATCTCATTTCGCTCGGCGTAGCTTTTCAGAACGATTGCCGTGCTGGAAAGCGCGACCAGAAATCCGAAAAATATTGCTTGATTAAATGTGCGTCCGAGAAGGACGGCGATCAATGCGGTCGCGGCAATCGTTATGACGACTTGTAAACCGCCGCCGATCAGCACAAGATTTTTTATCTCACGCAGACGTCGAATCGAAAACTCGATTCCTATTGTAAAAAGAAGAAGGATAACGCCGATTTCCGCGAGTATTTCAATCGCTGCGAGTTCTTTAATTACTCCCAAGCCGAAAGGTCCGATCAAGATACCCGTCAACATAAACCCGACGAGAAGCGACAATTTCAAACGCAGACACAGAAAAGCCACCGGCACAGAGACCAGAAAAATTATCAGCAAATCGGCAAATAAACCCGGAGTGTGCATTGTTTTGCTTTTAAAAATAGCAAGCAGATGCTGAATCAACAAACCTATCGAGCGAGAAATGAAACGATTATAACTCTTAAAGAGATTTAAGAATGCGTGCAAAGAATAAAAACAACTTTGAGGTTTAGAGGCGGGCTTGCTTGCTGATTCAGCGTGATGGCGGCCAAGCCCGCCGCCAAACTATCCCCTTTTTTGATTTTCTTAGACCACTCCAGTTAAATCTATATCCGCCGGCACAGTTTTCATTTGGAAACGGCTGTCCGGCACTCAGAATGAATTTTTACTTTTCATTTTGTTTCGGCGTTTTTAGAAAATATTTTTCAAAGAAATCTGATATTTTCGGGTAAGTAAGCGGTGACCTCTGAACGATGTGATCTATTCCCGGCAGTAAAACGAGTTCGTGTACTTTACCGTTTTTCTGAAGAGCATCGACTAGTTTTATTGATTCGGCAACCGGCACATCGTCGTCGGCAGTTCCGTGCATGATCAGAAGCGGAGCTTTTAGTTTTTCAATCTTGTTTGTATTATCGCCTGCTTTGTAAGCCGCCGGACAATCGGCAGGCAGACATCCCATATATGGCTCGACGGCGACACGCATTGATGAGGTATCGACGGCGGGAGCGAGCATTACACCTGCTTTATAGAGTTCGGGCTCTTCGAGCAACGCCCGCAGTGTGAAATATCCTCCCCAACTTAAATTAACCTAAATTTTGCTTAAACTCTTTAGAGATTGCCAAGTTTTTCGCATAAGATTCTATTTATTAATCTTTATTCTCTTCCAAGAATCCGGTTCCGAACATCGACTTTCCGGCAGTTGAAGTATAGAAACCGTAGATTGCCAGACCGAATGTGCCGAATATAAAAGAGCGAACCGATCGCACTTTTACGCCATTGCATCAAAGGCCATGCGTCGAATCTTAGTGGGTTATGCACGTGCGCAAATAAGAAAAAAGCGTGGCGGGAAAGATGAAAATATACCGCTTGGTGAGGCAGGATCTGTTTCCTCAGAAGCGAAATCTACCGACCTCGTGGCGCATGTTGAGGCTCTTCAAAGACTCGCAGAATTTGCCTAGCGTCAGGCGAAAATCGTTGAGTTCAAGTATTTTTGCGGATTGACGAATGAAGAAACGGCAAATGTCCTTGGAGTTTCGAATGTTACTGTTCGACGCGATTGGGATATGGCAAAAGCCTGGCTTCGCGAGCAAATTATGCAGAACTCGGCTGATGAAATCTAAAATCCACGAGTACCTCTTATTTTAAGGCGTCCCCAACGATGCCAGCGCCATTTCACATCCAGAGGGTTTACGGTTTTATGGAGTCCAAGCGCAACAAGGGTCCGAAGCTTGATATAGTAGATTGCGAATGAAAAATATTCAGACATTAAAGATTTGTTTATTTGAACCTGTGGTTTAGATATCCGATCCTGAAATATCCAAAAATTTGTGTGTCAAAAACGATAGCGTATTATTCGCTGCTAGCTCGAATCGGATTTTTAATAACGAAAATAATAACACGGTTAATAAAATTGATAAGAAAATTTTGTATTTTTTGCAATCGATTAAATTTTTTAGTAAGAATAATGGGGGCGGAAAAACTTAAAAGACCGGGAGAATAAACATGAAATCACTATTGGCATTTGGCGTTCTTTTTTTTGTACTTTCATTTTGCGGAATTACGGACAAGATTTCTCAACAGATCAAAGAAAAGACTGATGACATAGCGTCTACAAAAAAATCAGACGATGATAAACCTGCCGATGTGCCTGCGAAAAAAGATGGCGAAGTCGAAAAGGCCGAGCTAAGTCCGGAGCAGATGAAGATATTGGATGATGGCAAAGAGGCAAAATGGGCTGAGCAGGGAATCACATGGACGGTGCCCGATGGCTGGAGCAAGATGAGTGTGAATAAGACGATGCTTAATTATGGATCGCCAAAGACAGGTTTTCTGATCGGCACAATTTCCACGATGCCGGCAAACTTTCCATCCGAGACGAGTCTGGATGCAACATATTCGAGCTCACTTGAGCAGCTCAAAAATGGAAAATATGAGATGGTTCGTTGGTTGGAGATCGATGGTATAAAAGGCGTCGAATGGGTTGAATCAATGCCTGAAGACAAAGGCGACCCTAGGCGGCATCAATGGATAGGTTTTAGAAACTATCAAGGCAATAATCAGCAACTGAATATCATGGTTTTGACAAAAGGAAGTGCATTTGATGACAAGAAAGCCGAATATTCTGCAATCCTTTATTCCACGAAGATCGATAAATAACCGTCAGTTTCCCGCTATTTCTTGATATTTGGCAGTCCTGTTTTTTTGATTATAGCCTGAAAGCGCGGATCGCTGCGAAGAGGATCATATTCATAGCCGACCCCGATAAATCTCAAAAGCAGGTCGCGCTCATCATAAGCTTTTTCAAGCGATTTAATTGCCTTATCTTTGTTGCCCAGAGCTGTATAGAGGACGGCAATTATTGACGGCGAAACGTATTCTTCGGTTGATTCTAATCTTTTTAGGATCGACTGAGCTTCCCCGCGTTTCGACGGAATTTTCGCGTATTCCGCTGCGAGATAAACCAGCGGCTGACTGTATTTTTCGTCTCCGCCAATTGCCTTTAACGATTTCTGGTAATTGGAAATTGCTTCCTGAACTGAACCTTTTCCGGCGTACGCATAACCCATGCTGAAATAATCCGGAAGGTTGTTTGGGTCGAATTTGATAGCTTGATTGTATGCCTGGATAGACTCATCGAATCTTCGTGCCTGGCTAAGAATACTTCCTCGCCACAGCAGAATACCGCCTTTATTTATCGGATCGCGTTTTTCGGCTTCATTGATCTGACTGATTGCTTCATCGATTCTTCCCATTACAGCAAGGTAAAACGCGTACCGAAATCGTGCGGTATCCAAGTTTGGATTCAATGAAATCGCACGTTTATATTCGGCATCGGCACCTAACCAGTCGAATTCGTACTCCTTGATCGATGCCAGTGCGATGTGTGCCTTTGCCAGTTTCTCGTCTAATTCCAGCGCCTTTTGGACTGCAGCTTTTGCTTTCGGTATCAACAATAGGGGTTCGCCCGATCCGTTTGCCAGATCGAGATGAATTAACGCAATTTCCGCAAAGGCCGGCGCGAATTTCGGATCAAGCTCCACCGCCTTTTCAAAATAGTCGATCGCATTGCTTCGTACGTCTTCCGGCCCGTTTAGCTCGACCAAGCCGTTTATATAATTTCGATATGCTTCCGAGTCTTCCGTTCCGCCGCTTGATATTTTATTTTCCTGAGCCCCGGTCAATCTTACTTGCAGCCTTTCGGAAACCGAACGCGCTATTTCGTTTTGTATTGCAAGAAGATCGCCGGCTTTTCTGTTGTACTGCTCTCCCCAGATCTGCTTATTATCTTTCGCATCAATGACATCAACCCGAATGTTCAAATCATCGCCGCGTTGTATTACACGACCCATTACGACTGCGCGAACCCCGAGTTTGTTTGCCACATCCTGAATATCGATATCTGCACCACGGAATTTGAAACTCGAATTTCGTGCTATCACCTTTAATTGGGGAAGCTGCGACAACCTATCGATCAGGCTTTCACTCAGTCCATCTGCGAGAAACGCAAGCGATTGGTCTTCGCTTCCATTTTCAAAAGGCAAAACGGCAATCGAATCGATGCCTTTCGAACCAGCAAAATAGAAGTATGCACCGAGCGTGATAATTCCAATAAATAGAACCGCAAGCAGCGTCAAAATTCCTTTATGTTTTGTTACGTGGGCTGATTCGTTCTGAGTAATATCCGCACTTCCGGGTAGCGTCGGAGTTCGCTCAAATACCTCGGTCGCCCCGTCAGGATTTATATCGTCGGAATCCCTTTCGGGAGCAGTCGAACGAACTGTTTCCGTTTCAAATTCAACGCGTTTCCTGATTTTTTCCAAGTCAGCGTGTAGTTCTTTAGCGGTTTGATACCGGCCATCCAGGTCTTTAGTTAAAGCCTTTGAAATGATCCAAACCAGATCCGAAGGAATATTATCAACATATGCGGTGATCGGAGGCGGTTCTTTTTGGATAACAGAAATAATTGTGTCGGTTGAAGTTTCTCCGCGAAACGGCTTTCGACCGCTAACCATCTCATAAATCACTACCCCGAGACTCCATAGATCCGTTCGCGTATCTACCTGAATTCCCCTTGCCTGCTCGGGTGACATATAAGCCGCAGTTCCAACGATCGAACCCGGACTCGTATTAAACAGCTCTTTTGTCGAACCCTCCAGATCCACATCTTCCGCATTGCCGACATCGGTCAGTTTTGCCAGGCCAAAGTCCAGAACCTTAATGTAGCCATCGCTCCTGACCATGACATTATCCGGTTTAATATCCCGGTGGGCGATGCCGGCGGAATGTGCTGCGGAAAGCGCGGAAGCAATTTGCAGCGCGATATCCAAAGCTTTTGATAGTTCGATCCTGTTTTGAGTGCAGAGTTGAGCAAGAACCTGCCCTTCGACAAATTCAGTAGCTATAAATTGTCTTCCATCTTCACTTTTCCCAAACTCAAAAATCGTCAAAATATGCGGGTGGTTCAAGGCAGATACGGTACGCGCTTCCTGCTCGAATCTCAAAAGACGTTCTCTGTTGTTTGTAAGCTCTGCAGGGAGGACTTTTATTGCGACCTTACGATCAAGTTCCGGGTCTTTGGCAAGATAAACTTCACCCATTCCGCCTTTGGCAATTCCGGAAATTATCTCAAATCGACCAAGTTTAGTATTAGGCTTCAGGGGCATCAATTACAATTTCGACAATTATAACCCGAATTGGGAAAATCGACACCTGACACCTCGAAATTGTGAAATTATATTTCGATGATTCTATTGAATCGTACTGGCAAATCCGCCGGTGTAACTTTTAATATTTTCAATCATTCTTGCCCATTTACGGTCGACATGAAAATCGTGTAGCCATTCGGGGATCGGGATACTTTTGTTGAGCCTATACATATTATCCGCGGGCGGTCGCTAGGATCGGTTTTCGCACGTTCTTCCGAACGTTTCGCTTCTTTTATAACCTTCTGAAGGGCTGGCTGCTGGAATAGTTTTTTATGATGGTTCGGTCGGCGAATAGGCGAAACGGATAACAAAGAATCCCTTTTTGTAAAACGTGTTGAGGCACTCATATCCGGCGAGAGCAACCAATGGGTTTCAAACCAGCATACTCAGGGAAGCTGATTTGCTCCGCCCTGGGGTTTCTTCTTTGCCATGATCAATAGAATTACTTTACAAAAAACCTTGCGTAGTTCCTTAATTCAAACGTATTATCGGGGCATAGTTTTAGTTCGGCGTTATTTTCCTGACCGGGAAGCAAAATAGACGCATGCGAGCGATGGTTAACCATAAGGAGCTAAGAGGAAAGAAATGAAACAACACCAATGGACAATAATGGTTTATATGGCGGGGGACAACAATTTAAGCGTCGATATGGCGTACGCCATGCAGCAGATCAAAGAATTTGCCGCGGGCGACAGCAATCGAGTTAATCTTTTTGTCTATTACGACGGGAAATCTGCCGCGATTCCAACACTCTACTGTGATTTTTCTGACTCTAAGAATCCAAAACACGTGCGCTCATTTATGGTCAAAAACAAGCTTTATCCAGTCGAGCCGATCGCAAATGAAAATGCCGCTGACAAACGATCGATCCTAAATTTTGTTGATTGGTGCGTCAACAAAGCACCCCACAAAGATAATGGAGAAGCCCGAACGGGGAGAAAAGCGAATCGTTATTCATTGATCTTTTCAGGGCATTCAATGGGCTTTCAGGATATTGGAATGTTTAGGGATGAATCGGCTGACAAAACGCTTACTATGGATGAGATGAATTGGTTGCTTCAACGCATAACGAGGTCGCAAGATGAATTGCTCGAGGAAATCAAAGACGAGAATTATGACGATGAATATTATGCTGCCGCTACGACCGAAATTGTGGGTCAGAAGCTTGATATTCTAGGTTTTGACAGCTGTGTGATGGGCATGCTTGAGGTCGGCTGTCAATTTAATAATGTTGCGAAAACGATGATTGCATCCGAGGGTAGTGTGCCGAGCGCAGGCTGGACCTATGCAAAAATTCTCGGAAACCTTGCTTCTGATTCTATCGATACGCCGATCAACGAAGTCACGGCAAATTTTGTCAGTGAGTTTGTAAGGAGTCAGGATTCTTACACGATCGGCGGTGTCGCCGTCGATATGGCGGCATGGGATCTAAGCAAACTAGACGGTTTAAATGACGAATTTCAGGGTTTGGCAGAAACCCTTCTCAAATGTTTTGAAAACAAAGGCAGCACATTATATCGTCAAATGGAGCGTGCATTGCTTCAAGTGCACTGGAAATGCCAGTCTTATATGCTTGAACAGAATGTCGATCTCGGCGATTTTTGCGAACTCTTGAAGGAAGAATGCGGCTCGCTTATGAAAGAAATCGGCGGAGATAGTATTCCGGTTTTGGAAGAGATAGAAACACGCTGCGAAGGTGTGCTCCGCGAACTTAATAACGCAGTTATTCTAAGCGGATTCAGCGGAGGCAAATATCAATATTCCAATGGAATTTCGCTTTTTTTCCCTTGGTCGCAAGCAGCTTATGATGTTTCGCGTGAAAACTACGAAGGACTGCATTTTGTCGCAAATACAGGGGCCGGGAGCAGCTGGAATAAATTTTTGCATAAATATCTGAGCGAAGTTACATTCCGCCCGGCACTTGAGCCAACGAAATTCGGTTTTGAGCCTGCCCCTATCGTGCTCGAATCCTTTGCCGGATCGGCATCGGCGACCACGGATTCTAAGTTGCGATATTATTCCTACGAATATCAAGATATTGAGATACCTAGCGCCGAAGCATCGTTAGAAACCCAAGTCTCGACCGCAGCGATGAAAATGGGTGGTCAGGAAGGCACTAAAATGGGCGGTCGTGAAGGCACCAAGATGGGCGGCCAGGAAGGTTCGAAGATGGGCGGCCAGGAAGGTTCGAAGATGGGCGGCCAGGAAGGTTCGAAGATGGGCGGCCAGGAAGGTTCGAAGATGGGCGGACGCGAGGGGACCAAAATGGGTGGCCAGGAAGGTTCTAAGATGGGTGGTCAGGAAGGATCTAAGATGGGCGGTCGTGAAGGCACCAAGATGGGCGGACGCGAGGGGACCAAAATGGGCGGCCAGGAAGGTTCTAAAATGGGTGGTCAGGAAGGTTCTAAGATGGGCGGGCGCGAAGGCACCAAGATGGGCGGACGCGAAGGCACTAAAATGGGTGGCGGTTCTAGTGCGTTTTTCGATAGTTTTGAGTTGTTTAAGAATATAGAAACGCCCTGGAATCTATCTGGTTTCACAAAGAAACCAGAGGAAACTTATGAAGAAAAGCAGATGAAAAAGACGACAAGTTAGGTATCTTGCATTTGGATTCTTTTGTGGGCGGCAATATATTTGCCGCTCTTTTTTGCACCGGTTCCCTGACTGCTAAACTGTTTTCTGAGTGACGTCCGGAGAAGAAATACTAGATGAAAGACAACAAATTCCTGGAAATCGGGCGCTCATGGTGTTGAGGAATTTTTTGAGATCGACAAGGTAGTTTGGTCATCGCCGCAAACCGATCTCGACGTAAGTTTTTTATCGCTCAAGCGTAAGCCAAAATCAATTGCGCTTCCGGTGTCGGATTCCGCAGTTGAAATGGATACGCCTGCCCCGAGAGTTTATGTAATCGGACATCCAAACGGGAGGGATCTTGAAGTATCGCTTAACGACAGTCGCATGGTTGGCGCAAACGAAAGATTTGTCCACTATCGCACGCCTACAGAGCCGGGCAGCTCGGGGAGCCCAGTTTTTGATCAGCATGGATTGGCGGTCGTCGCGGTCCATCATGGCGGAAGCGACCAATTGCCGCGCATCGATGGTACGCCGGGTACATATCAGGCGAAAGAAGGATTTGCGGTTTCCGCAATACAGAACGCAATTATTGAAGATTACAAAAACCGTTAATCATAGCCATGACTAAAACGCCGGCCAATGATTTAACTAATCAATGGCCGGCAAAATTAAACAAATCCGTTGTACTATGCAGTTTCAGCTTTCTGATAAGCACGCTCAAACATCGCCGTGTCAAAAAACTCGAGGAAATTCGTAATCTTTCCATCATTTACGTCGAAAATATGAACCCAATCGGCTTCAAAGTTTCGACCTGTCGACAAGATTTTTCCAGACGAACTTCCCAATACGACCACTTTCTCACCTTCAGCAATAAAATCTTTGGGC
>JBGTGX010000005.1:0-21582 GCA_041746475.1 Pyrinomonadaceae bacterium
AGTGAACGGCTCCTATTTGTGGTCATTTAATTTCAATGCTTAATCATCAACACGCGTATGCAGACTTTTAATTTCAGACTTAAGTTGTCTTCAGTAATACATATTTCTCCGGTCAGAGATAGATTATTTTTTGTCGTATCACTTTTACTATTCTCGACGCTTCCGGTTTTCACACAGAATGTTGATTCTACCGAATCGCCGGTTGTGGTTCAGCCGGGTGCGCCTGGACAGCCGTCTAAAATCCTGCCGAGCACGACGCGGGCAAAACTTCCACCCCGTTCACCAAAGGATGTGGAGTTTATGCAGGGGATGATCATGCATCACGCGCAAGCGGTTGAGATGGTTGCATTGATGGAATCGCGTACTGAGAATACAGAACTTCGCCTTCTTGGGGCGCGTATCAGCCACACACAATACGATGAAATAAATTTTATGAAGCGTTGGCTGATAGCCCGGGGCGAAAAGACTGCAATGCAGATGTCCGGGATGGAGAAGATGAATATCAAGGGCATGGATATGTCCGATCACAAAATGTCGGCTCATAAGATGGCGGATCATAAAATGCCGCTTATGCCCGGAATGCTCTCACAGAAGCAGATGGAAGATTTGGGAAAGGCAACCGGCGCGAAATTTGATGAGCTGTTTTTGAAGGGAATGATCCAGCACCATGCTGGTGCTTTGGTTATGGTTAAGGAATTGTTCGGGACAACCGGAGCGGGCCAGGATGCCGAGATATTTAATTTCGCAACGGATGTCGACAGCGGCCAACGCGCTGAGATCAGGATCATGCAGAATCTGCTGGGTGAAGACCCCTAAAAAATCTCTTGAAACTCAAACCTAGATATAAATATAAACTTCCTAACGGAACCGTTGGGTTTTCAACAAAGACTCTAAGAGGAAAATGATGAATCAAATTAAAACTATCACGTTAAGTTTAGTGACTGCGTTCTGTATTTTGGGCTGCCTTTTTTCAGCCGAAACGCTCGCACAAGGCCTTGCAAAGGCACCGCCTCTTCCGGCGGGAATGACGGGTTCGGATGCAAATGATCCGAGAGCAACATTATCTCCGGGATTATACGACGCCGGTGAAGCAGCAATGGGTATAAAGCACCTCATGCTTCTCAAAAAGCCGGATGCGTTTCAACTCGGCACTGATGATCCGGATAGTCCGATCGTGCAGAAAACACTCGCTCTTCTTGACGTGCCTGACGCATCAAAGATGCCAAAGGCTGCCCAACTGGTTTTTGCTCAGCTCGCTTTTTCCAATTCCGACCTCGCCTTTCAGGGTAAACACCTGTTTCAGGGAAACTTTTACGGTATCAGTGTCTATGACCTCAGCAATCCTTCGCAAGCCAAATTGTTGACCTCAATTGTATGTCCGGGCGGGCAGGGCGACGTTTCCGTTTATAAGAATTTGATGTTTATGTCTGTCGAGATGCCAAACGGAAGACTTGATTGCAGCGTCGGCGGCTTTCCTCCGCCTGCATCCGGCGCTGACGGTCAACCGCCGCAGCCGGACGCGCAAAAAGAACGGTTTCGCGGTGTGAGAATATTCGATATTTCCGATATCAAGAATCCAAAGCAGGTCGGAGCTGTACAAACCTGCCGCGGCTCGCACACGCATTCGTTAGTAACTGATCCGAAAGACAAGAAAAATGTCTATGTTTATGTGTCGGGAACATCTTTTGTCCGTCCGGGTGAAGAATTGGCCGGATGTTCGGGCGGGGCTCCGGATAAAGACGCAAATACGGCGCTTTTTAGGATCGATGTCATAAAGGTCCCGCTCGATTCACCGCAAAGTGCAACCATCGTTTCGAGACCGCGTATATTTATGGATTCAAGAACGGGCGTCATTAACAGTCTGAGCAGCGGCGGCACACATGGTGCAAACGGTAATCCAACCGATACCGATCAATGCCATGACATTACGGTTTATTCGGCGATTGGACTCGCCGCGGGCGCATGCTCCGGGAATGGAATTCTGCTCGATATCAAAGACCCCGCTAATCCAAAGCGTGTCGATGCCGTAAATGATCCAAACTACGCATACTGGCACTCAGCCACATTTTCCAATGATGGAAAAAAGGTGGTGTTTACGGATGAATGGGGCGGCGGATTGGGTGCGCGATGCCGTGCAACTGACCCAAATAAATGGGGTGCGGATGCGATCTTTAATTTAACTAATAACAAGCTCTATTTCGCAAGCTACTATAAAATGCCGTCGGCTCAGGGAGACAGCGAAAATTGCGTGGCGCATAATGGCTCGCTCGTTCCTGTTCCCGGTCGCGACATCAAGGTTCAGGCATGGTATCAGGGCGGCATTTCCATCGTGGACTTTACGGATGCTTCGAAACCATTTGAGATCGCCTATTTTGACCGCGGTCCGATCGACCCGAACGTGCTCCTGCTTGGCGGAAGTTGGTCGGCTTACTGGTACAACGGAAATATTTACTCGTCCGAGATCGCCCGTGGTCTGGACATATTTGAGCTAACGCCAACCAAACACTTGACGCAGAATGAGATCGACGCTGCAAAATCAGTTCAGGTATCTGAGCTCAATGTGCAGAATCAGCAAAGAATCGAGTGGAGCAAAAAACTCGTTGTAGCAAAGGCTTATGTTGATCAATTAGAGCGATCAAATGCTTTGTCTTCTAGCCAATTCACAGAATTACGGCAGGCGATAAACAGTGCAGAAAGTTCGAAATTGGGTAAAAAAGAAGCAGCAAAACTCAAAAGCTTGGCGGCTTCGATCGAGAAAGCAGGCGCGGCAAAGAGCGGAGCGGATCAGGCGCGTTTGAAAGCTCTAGCTGGGATTCTGAAGCGACCCGTGCTTTAATTTTTTGCTCGATACCTGAAATACAAATAGCACCGCGTAGCATTCAATATTCAAGACGCGGTGCTTTCTTATTCCCTCGATCAGAACCGAGAGCCGCAGCGACCTGGACAACAACTATCTATGAGTTTTTGGGATGCGATACTATAATCAATAAAACATAGAGAATATGAGCATGAAAAACGAAAAAATCGACCGAAAAGAATTTATTCGAAAAGCGGGTCTCGGATTGCTCTCATTTCCACTCGTCATTCAATGTTTTTCCGGTTCGGCCGAGTTTCAAACTGCCGTGGGCAAAGATTGCGGCTTTACCGATTCTGCGACGGAGGGCCCATTTTTTGTTTCGAATGCGCGCGAAACTGTAAACATAAACTTTTCGGATTTGCCCGGCAAACCGATCAAGGTGAGCGGCGTAGTTTATGGCGGCGAATATGGTAAAACCCCGATTTCATGGGTGAGAATAGAAGTTTGGCATGCCGATAAGGATGGAATTTATTACCCAACCGGTGATGGTGACATTTCCGATTATAAGGCTTCCGAGATCGCGCTCCGCGGACACGTTTTTACAAACGAAAACGGGGAATACTCATTTACCAGTATCGAACCGGGACTATATCCGGGTCGTCGAAGACATATCCATTACAAAATAATTGCAAAAGATCACCAAGAATTAACGACACAATCCTATTGGATGAGCGAAAAAGATGGTCAATTAGCAAGAAATGATTGGACGGACAGAAACACCGAACTTTGCAGGTATGTTGATTTCAAAAATGTAGGCAAAGAGGGAGCCCACGGAACTTTTGATATTTTTCTGAAAACTTTGGACTAGGAAACCGAATTCTTTCGCAATTTTTGGTTCAGGTGATTGTTCGCTACGAATAACTTAATGATTTGAATATTTTGGTAGCCAGAAGCGCAAAAGGATTTTTGTAAAGAACAAGGATTTATAGCTATGCAGACCGAAAGACTTATTGGCATTGTGCTCGCAGTATCATTTCTATTGCTTATACCATTTATCGCAATGCAATTCACAAGTGAAGTGAACTGGAATTGGTTCGATTTTCTCGCCGCAGGTGTACTTCTTATTGGCACCGGATTCGCGTGTGAGTTTGTAATAAGGAAAGTAAAAAAGATCGAACACCGAATTGCTATTTGTGCAGCTATTCTGGCAGCTTTTCTTGTGCTTTGGGCAGAACTCGCTGTCGGCATCTTCGGAACACCCTTCGCAGGAAGCTAGAGAACATGAGTTCGAGATAAAAGTAACGGAGTAATAAAAAACGTATTGGAAATTCGATAGATCTTAGCAAACTTTGCGTAAACCTTTGCGTCGTTTGCGGTTAAATCTCTATTTTTTTACCGCAGAGTTCGCCAAGACTGAAACGCAAAGAAATGCAAAGGTAAGAAACAGTGTTGAATATGAGTAATACCGAAGCGATTGCGAAGTCTGAGGATATGATCAAATTAGAAGCGAAAGTTTCGAATATGTTCACCGAAAATCTTCCAGGCGACACCGAAAAGAAAAACTTTGTCAGGCAGGTTCACGAGGCTTGCTATTCTCCAACCTATCCGATAAAAACCTCAACACCCTCAATTGTTCATTTCAACGAAGATTTAGCCGAGGAGTTGAATTTGCAGGTAGAAGATCGTGAAACACTCCTTCAATTATTGAGCGGTAATGCAAATTTGGAAGGCTTTTTGCCGTATGCGATGTGCTATGGCGGACACCAGTTTGGAAACTGGGCGGGGCAATTGGGCGATGGGCGAGCGATAAATATTGGCGAGGTCGAAGGAAAGACCGGAGTGCAAACTTTGCAGCTAAAGGGGGCAGGTATGACGCCTTATTCTCGCGGAGCAGATGGCCTGGCAGTGCTGCGTTCGTCGATCCGGGAATATCTTTGCAGCGAAGCGATGTTTCATCTCCGAGTGCCGACGACGCGCGCACTGTCGCTGGTGCTAACGGGTGGCGAGGTGCTTCGTGATGTTATGTACAACGGCAATTCCGCGTATGAAAAAGGCGCGATAGTATGCCGCGTTGCTCCGAGTTTTATCCGTTTTGGAAACTTTGAAATATTTACTTCACGACAAGAATTAGACACACTCAAAACGCTTTTGGATTTTACTATCGATCAGTATTTCCCGCATCTTGGAGAGCCTTCAAAAGAAACCTATTTGAGATTTTTTGCCGAAGTTTCAGAAAAAACCCTCGATCTGATGATGCATTGGCAGCGAGTCGGTTTTGTCCATGGTGTTATGAATACGGACAATATGTCGATCCTTGGGTTGACGATCGATTACGGACCATACGGCTGGCTGGAAAACTTCGAACAGGATTGGACGCCAAACACGACAGATTCTCAACACAGGCGCTACCGCTATGGCAATCAACCTTCGATAGGACTTTGGAATTTGACGCAGTTCGGAAATGCGATCGTTCCTTTGATCGGCGAAACAAAACCGCTGGAAAAAATTCTCGGCAAATACCAGGAAAATTATTTAACGAAATATTATCAGCAGATCGCAGCAAAGATCGGACTCACGGAAATCGATGATGGGTTCAAAAAACTCGCCATCGAATTGGAAGAACTGCTAGAAGAATCCGAAATGGACATGACGCTCTTTTATCGAAGTTTGAATAAGTTTGATCGTGCAAAGCCAAAACAATTTCTTAAATCACTTAAAGATTCGAGCTACGCCGAAGATTTTTCAGTGTTGGAATCAAAATGGACTGAATGGCTCGAAACCTACGCAAGAAGAATTGTCGAGGAAAATGGAGATTCACGTGCAAGAATTCAGGAGATGAATCGCCAAAATCCAAAATATGTATTACGGAATTATATGGCTCAATTGGCAATCGACGATGCCGATAAGGGCGATTATGGTTTGGTTGAAGAAATATATGAAATGCTCAAAAACCCCTACGACGAGCAACCCGGTATGGAAAAATGGTTTGTTAAACGACCCGATTGGGCAAAAAACCGCGTTGGCTGCTCGATGCTTTCGTGTAGTTCGTAGGCGGGGCTATTAGATGAAACCGTGCCCGCTTTTTGAGATAATCCTCGAATTACAGAGCAATATCGGAATTTATCAATTAGTACTTTTGAGACATATTAGTACCGCAGGGACAAAACGAAAATAGCCCCGCGATTTATCGCGGGGAATGAGATATCGAAGTCTCTGAAATTGTTATTCAGCTTACAGGACTAGATCATAATTTTTCATCGGCACCCAACGATAAATCGTTGGGCTATTTTCGATTGCTCCTGCGGAGCAAAATTGAGGGATCCGAATTTTCCCAAAGTGATCTATCGCGGCGATGGAGGTTTATACAAACTTCGGACAACAATCGAAGCTTAATGGGTTTGAATTTCACAAGGCATATAAAGTAAACTTCACGAAATCGACAGTTAAATTAAGGACATTATAATGGCATTTCTTCCGATTCCGAGTATGCTGCTTAAGCAGCTTTATAGTTATAACAGCCTAAAAAACACCGAGACCGGGATAAAATTTTCGATCAAAAACCGCCTCACCGATGTCAAATTTTCCGAGCTGAATTCGGTAAAGATCAATGGCAATGAGATCCCGAAGGATAAGATCATTTTCGATTTCGGCGAGGGTGAAACCATATCTGCCACGGATATTTCGGAAGATAATCCGATCGATTTTCCGCTTCGCAAAGTTATTGATGTTCATGCCGAAACTGCAAATCTTGAACATGGTAAACACAAAATAAAAATTGCCGTCAAAGCGAAAGGTTATGGTTCGCTTAAGTTTGAGGTTGAAGATGCGATTCCTGAAAAGGAAAGCTATGAAGTTAGTATTCCAAGAGATCGGGAGGATGATTATTCGAAAGATGTGATAAAGAAACGTCAGAAATTTGTTGAGGAATATTCCGGTGCGAAGCTCGAACATATCAAAAATTATTCGTTTGATCCGCATACATTGGAAGGGAATTGCGAAAATTTTACGGGCGTTGCACAGATTCCGATAGGGTTTGCGGGACCGATCAAGGTTAATGGCGAATATGCGGATGGCGAGTTTTTAGTGCCTTTGGCGACGACGGAAGGTACGCTCATCGCTTCGTATAATCGCGGAATTAAGGTTTTGAATTTATCCGGCGGTGTGAAATGCACGGTGGTCAGCGATGCGATGCAGAGAGCCCCGGTTTTTGTGTTTCAAGACGCGCGCGAAGGACGAAAATTTGTTTCCTGGATCATCGATAATTTTGACAGGATCAAGCACGAAGCCGAAGCGACCTCGAGCGTGGCGAAATTGAAAGATATTGACCAATACACTTCCAACAAATTTGTCTACGCGAGATTTAATTACACGACGGGCGATGCGGCGGGGCAAAATATGGTCGGGCGGGCTACTTTCGCGGCGTGCAGTTGGATAATCGATCAATACGAAAAGGACAAAATCAAACATTTTTATCTTGAATCGAATTTTGCCACCGACAAAAAAGCCTCCCAGGTCAACATTATGCGAACTCGCGGAAAGCGTGTGACGGCGGAATGTACGATTCCGCGAAATGTCCTCGTCGAACACATGCGAGTTGAACCCGAATCGCTCACTTATCATGCCGGAGTTGCCAACATCGGCTCGATTTTATCCGGTGCAAACAACAATGGAGCTCATTCCGCAAACGGAATTACGGCAATGTTTATTGCGACAGGGCAAGACGTGGCGAATGTTTCGGAGAGTTCTGCAGGAATTATTTATTCGGAGATAACGCCAGAAAAAGATTTGTATATTTCGATAACAATTCCTTCGCTAATTGTCGCAACATACGGCGGCGGTGTCGGGCTCGCCACGCAGAAAGAGTGTTTGGAAGTTTTGGGTTGTTATGGAAAAGGCGGCGTTAATAAATTGGCAGAAATAGTTGCGGGTGTAGTTCTTGCAGGCGAAATCTCGCTTGGTTCGGCGATCTCTTCGAGCGATTGGGTGTCAAGCCATGAGAAATATGGAAGGAATCGGTAGGGTGCATTCAGTACAGCGAACGATAGTGAGCAACACCGATGTCTTGGGCGATGGGTGTAAAGAAACAACTTGAGTTTTTCGAGGATTTACTTCCCAACCGATGAGAAATATCGATGGAATCGGTAATGAGATCAACAATCAGTATCGCGGACGATTGTGAGGAACGCCGATGTCGAGGATGCCGGGCGATAAAAACATCCTGATTTTCCACACGGTATCTCTACCTAACTTGCTCGCTATCGTTCGCTGTACTCATAGAGCGCACACCTATTCTGGAGAATCCTCATGAAAGATTCAGATTGGAATGAGACGGGAGTACCTCTTGCATATCTCTTTACATTTCGATGTTACGGTACCTGGCTTCATGGTGATAAACGCGGTTCGATCGATAAATTCAATAACATTCACGACACGCCTTTCCTTCCACCGAATAAAGATTGGCACAAATTTAATTCAAAGATTCTGAAACACGATCCAGTAAAATTGGATAAGAAAATGCGAACTTCGGTGGAAACGGCTTTGCGCGAGACCTGCAAAATCCGCAAATGGGAGCTTCAAGCAATTAACGTTAGAACTAACCACGTCCATGCCGTTATAGAAATTGGAAATTACAGCTCTAAAAAAGCCTTAGTTAATCTCAAAGCCAATGCGACTAGACAAATGCGGGAAGATGATCTTTGGAATTTCGCACATTCGCCCTGGGCGGAGAAGGGAAGCCGAAGATTCTTGTGGACTGAGAGAAGTTTAGAAATAGCTGTTGATTATGTGCTCAATAGGCAAGGGAGTAATCTGCGGGACAGCTAATAAATCGGTGTATTCTGCATGTTTTTGAACTATGACGATGATATCCACGACAGGGTAGTATTGCATGTTTTAGAGGTGCTCACTATCGTTCGCTATACTGATCATTAGTCTTCGTCTTCTTTTTTCTTCCCCGTCAAAACTTCCCGCATTAACTCCGCACCCGGAATTAGTTTTTCTACTGCCTGAGGCGCGGAAAAGGCCATTTCCAGTACACTTCGAAAGCGATTATCGAATTCTTCCTTGGTTTTTAAATATGCCGCAAAACTTGCGGAAAGGTGGTTTTTAAAAAATTCCTGCAGGGAATCGTCACGCGAACGCAAAACCTGAAATAGGAAATCGGTCGGCAATACGGTTCTGTCGTTTTTTTCTTCTTCCAGGATCACCTGGATCAAAACGGCTTTTGTTACATCTTCCTTTGTTTTTGAATCTATTACCTTTACATCCGTGCCGTCGCGGATGATCTTTGCGAGCTCTTGATAACTCACATATTCTTTTTGGGCGGAATTATAAAGCCTTCGGTTGGTGTAGCGTTTTATGATAATTCCGTCAAATTTCTCTTTTGTTGCCTTTGATTTTGCCATTTCCAACAAATAATAACACAAGTGCGATGGAAATACTCAACCAATCGTCTAACCATCTTATTTGCAATCATTAGGACTTTGTGTGCTTGCGTACTGCATGAATGGAGCTCACAACTGTGTTACTAAGGTTCATTGGAGGAACTTGTGAATAATACAATATAATGCGTGAAATGTAACTTCAGTATATAATAATGTTAGCCGATTTTAGCCAAAGAAATTACGCAAATGCGAAATAATCACTTGACATGGATATCGTATTTGCTTATTATTCTTTCATCGGGCGAGAAAAGCTCAATTATCAATAAATATATCATTTCTAAAAGATAGTTTAGAGGAGAAAACAAAATGGCAAAAGCAGCAAAAGCGAAAGCTAATAAAAAAGTGAATACAGCAATGGAACTAACCACAAACACAGCGAAAGCAACATTAAAAGCCGGTGTAAAGACGGCTGAATTGACGGAAAACTACATCCAGGGCGTATACAATGCCGGCTACGATGCAAACTACGAAGGATTAAAAGTAGCTAAAAATTATTGGGATGCAACTACCGAGATCCGTAAAGATTGGTTGAAGCTATTTGCAAAGACCGGAGAAAATCTTATTGACGCAACTGCGAAAGTCGAAATTCCGAGCGTCACAGACATTACAAATTTTGGTAAAGATGTTTATGCAAATGCCGCAAAGACTGTTCGCAATATGACGGATCAGGCTAAATCGGCTGCTAGTAAATAATTCATCCTGATCACCGAAATCCATAAAGCGAGTTCGCGGTTGTAACAATCTGCGGACTCTTTTATCATTTAGTGTTAAATTTATAGGGCAAAAAGCCCACGAGGAAAAATCATGGCGAGAGCAAAAAAAGCAACCAAGAAGACCACGGCAGCGAAATCCAACGCCAAGCCAACTTCGGCAAAAACATCGACACCAAAATCAACGAAGAAAACAACTACTGTGAAATCCAATGCAAAGCCGGCGGCAGCAAAAGTAGCGACACCAAAAGCAGCCAAGAAATCGACGGCAAAGAAATCCGTTGCCAAGACGAGTTCGGCAGTAGTCGCGACACCTAAAACAACTAAGAAAACCACGCCAAAGAAAACCGCACCAAAGAAAGCCACGGCAAAGAAATCGACTGCTAAGCCGCCTTTGGCAAAGGCACCAAAGAAAGGCGCAAAGAAGGCACCAAAAGCCGCCGCCAAAAAAACTTCCAAGACGAAAGCGAAAACAAAAAAACGTATAGCAAAACCGTCCTCAGTTAAAGCACCGGCAGGCAAAACTACTGAAAAAGAGATGGATTGGACGAGAACGGTCGTAAACCAATTGATCGACGCTCAAAAACTTTGGCTCGAGATTTCAACAAAGCAATATGAACTAGTGTTTAAAACTGTTTCGGACATTACGGGAATGGCGGAAAACGCACCGACTGAGGCTCTGGCAAAATGGGCCCAGCAGGGCGCTCAAGGTTTTGTGGAGACGCAAAGGCAATGGTCTGAAATTGCAATTGATCAAGGCGAAGAACTTATGAAAACAGTTAAAACCGGGAGTTTAACTGATTCAAATATCCTTGGAACACTTCAGGAAAGCGCGGGACAAGGTCTTGAAACGATTGTCAAAATGCGCATGGCATGGCTCGATTTTGCGGCAAATCAAAACGCTCAAATGATGGCGGTCGTAAAAAAAGGACTTAATTTGGACGATTCATCGCCAGCCGCAGCACTTGCAGATTTCGCACAGGCTTCGATGGATAGCTATGTCGAGATCCAAAAACGCTGGCTTGATATGGCATCGCAAATGTCGCCTTTTGGAAGACAAAATAAATAATCGGAGTTTAGTAAATGGCAAAGGAATCGGCAAAAATGCGGAAGTATCCATGGACGAAGCAAATCGACGGTAAGGAATTGACTTTCCGTTTGATGACGACAGAAGACAAAGGCGCGATGCTTGACTTCGCCAATTCTCTTCCCTCGGATGATCTGCTTTTCCTGGCCATTGATATAACTCAGGAAAGTGCGGTCGATGATTGGCTGCGGCGTCTAAAAGATAGAAATCTTCACACGATACTGGTTGAAAAAGACGGCAAATTAGTTGGGCATGGAAGTTTGCTTCATGAAGAGCAGGTTTGGACACGCCATCTCGGCGGAATGATTTTGTTACTGTCGCCGGAAGTGCGCGGATTGGGGCTTGGTCATATCTTAGCGGGCGAGCTTTTCGCATATGCGAACGAACTCGGGTTGCGTAAGGTAATGGCGCGGATGGCGTCTGAGCAAAAGGGTGCGATCCAGGTTTTTGAAAAACTCGGATTTAAGATGGAAGCGCTGCTCGCCGATTGCGTAATCGACAGAAACGACCGTACGCACGATTTGATAATTATGTCGTATGACGTTACCGGTTTTAACGAATAATGAAAATTGCCAAGAAGCTCTTTAAGATATTTACGGTATTTTCTGCTCTAATTTTTGCCGGGTTCTTGATTTTTTGGTTTTCGCGTCCGGCAGATGTTTCGTTCGAAGATTACAAAACGGAAATTCCGAATTCCGAGTACAGCGAGTTTGCTGAGATCAACGGGGTAAGGATCCATTATCAGGAAAAGGGTGAGGGAACTCCGCTTGTTTTGGTCCACGGCTACACCTCTTTTGTCTACACGTGGAAAGACGTTTTTGAACCTTTATCAAAAAGTTTTCGCGTGATCGCAGTTGACCTGAAAGGTTTTGGTTTTTCGGAGAAACCTGCGGGGGATTATACAAAACGTGCACAATCGGTTTTGGTCAAAGGGCTGCTGGATCATTTGAAAATAGAAAAGACCTGGCTTGCGGGAAATTCGATGGGCGGCGATGTTTCGATAAATGTTGCGCTTCAATATCCGGAAGTTGTAAAGGGCTTGATCTTGATTGATAGTGCGGGCGTAAAATTTGAGTCGAAATCGCCAAGTGCGTCAAGTAGTTTTAATATCCCTTTTTTCGGACGCGCGTTTGCGGCGCTGGCGCTGACATCGGACAAATTGGTTAGAGGCGGATTGGAGCGCAGCTATTATGACGATTCGAAAATAACCGATCAGGACGTGAAAATTTATCACATTCCTTTGACCACCGCTAATGGGCAAAGCGCGGCGGCATTAGCGGTTCAGCAGTGGGATTTATATCCAATCGAAAAGGATCTGGGTAATATTAATTGTCCTACTTTGATAATTTGGGGAGCCGAAGATGAAGTTATACCGCTTGAGACGGGACGAACAATGAATTCGCTGATAAAGAATTCAGAAATGATCGTTTACGAGAAAACCGGGCATCTTCCACAGGAAGAGACGCCGGAAAAGGTTGCAAAGGATATAAAGAGTTTTATTGAAAGATCCGAGAATCACGCAAAATAGTTTTACGTTATCAGAATGTCACAACCCTTATTAAATCACCGTTTATCTTCTTTGGATTCGACCTTTCTTTATTTGGAAAAGGAAGAATGTCCGCTTCATATCGGGAGCGCGAGCATTTTTAAAGGGAAGATCACAGCAAAAAATCTCAGGAAACACATTGCCGATCGTCTACATTTGATTCCCCGTTATCAGCAAAAGGTCGTCCCCGATCCATTTAACATCGCTCACCCGACGTGGGAGGAAGACGAAAATTTTGATATCAACAATCACATCTTTGAGATCAAAACACTAAAAGCATTGTCTCAAAAAGAGTTGGCTGGGCTGATGGGTGAGAAGATGACCGATTTGATGGATCGTGGTAAACCTCTTTGGGAGCTCTACGTTGTAAATAATGTTGAAGGCGGCAAATCCGCGATGATCTCCAAAATTCACCATTGTATGGTTGACGGGATTTCGGGTGTGGATTTAATGAAGATCCTTTTTGATATTGCGCCCGAAGCCACGGCGCCTCCTCCAAAGCCTAAAAAGGTGAAACCGCCTCCGAAACCCGATCCGACGCGCCAATTTTTTGATTCTTTGCTGGGTTCGATGGAAGAGGGAATGAATCGTTTTATGGAGCTGCAGGGTGGAATGCTGTATTTGGCATCATCGCTTGCGAATCCTCAAACGGTCGAAAAATTGCCGCAGATTGCCGGCGTGCTCCCCGCGGTTATGACCCCGGCACCGTTGCTTCCCTTTAACGGGAAGTGTTCCGGCGAACGCCGTTTGGCGTGGAGCGAATTTTCTTTTACCGACGCCCGCAGGATAAAAAATGTGCTCAGCGGCACGGTCAATGACGTCGTATTAACTGTCTTAAGCGATGCAGTTTCGAGATATTCCAAGGAACATAAGGTAGATCTGAAGGGCAAGATCGTTCGTTTTATGGTTCCGGTGAGTCTCAGGCAGAAAGATAAACGCGGCGCGCTCGGCAATATGATCTCGATCCTTCCGGTTGAGATTCCGCTCGATATCGAAGATGTCACTCATCGATTTGCATACGTAAACAAAAAAACCGCATTAATGAAAGAGACAAAGCTTGCTGAAGGGCTGCTTACCGTCGGCGCAATGTATTCGATGATGCCGGCTCCGCTTCAAGCGGTGATCGGGCAGCTTGCGGATACGCCGCTTCCACCTTTTAATATGGTGGCAACAAATGTACCCGGTCCGCAAATTCCGCTTTATCTCGTCGGCAAAAAATTGATCGCGCAATATCCATATGTTCCCGTGGGTTACGGTTTAGGACTCGGATGTGCGATTTTCAGCTATGATAAAACGTTGTATTTCGGACTTTCGTCCGACGCGCAGGCGATGAAAGATGTAGATAGATTTAAGGAAATTTTGGACGAAACTTTTGCAGACCTGAAAGCGGTCGTCGCTGAATTGGAATCGAAGTCATCGGCGGCAAAAGCCAACGGATGACGAAACTTGAATAGAACCCCCGATTTTCCATTATGGATATTTTAGAAGGCGAATTAGAAGCCATTACGGGCTTTGATAAAGAGATGAGAGAATCGGCATTGCCTATTCTTTTTGAATCTTTGGTCGGTATAGATTGGACACTTTTACATATTTCACCGGTTTACTATGGATTTGGCGTCGAAAAAGGCGACGGTTCGCCGGTGATCGTTGTGCCGGGATTCCTTGGTACCGATATATATTTGTACGAGCTTTATTTTTGGTTATCGCGAATCGGCTATAAATCGTATCTCTCAAATATCGGTTGGAATGCCGATTGTCTCAATACGCTCTCGGAAAAACTCATCGCGACGATAAAAAAAGCTAACAAAGAAACCGGGAAAAAGGTTCATCTCGTCGGGCATAGTCTGGGAGGCATTTTGTCCCGATCAGCGGCGACCCGACATCCGGAACTCGTGGAATCGGTGATCACTCTTGCTTCACCTTTTCGGGGCGTTCGGTCGCATCCGGGAGTATTGGAAATGTCTCGCAGAATTCGCAGTCGGATTTTCAAAGAGGAAGGGAAGCAGATCGAATACCCGGATTGCTTCACCGGGCATTGTGATTGCGCCGCCGTGACAGCAATGCAAAAGGGGCTTCCAAAGGAAATAAATCAAACTGCGGTCTACACAAAGTCCGATGGCATAGTTCACTGGAAAAGCTGTGTTTCTCGAACCGAGACAAATAATTTTGAGGTGACAGGAACCCACGTCGGTTTAGTATTTAACTTTCAGGTTTACAAGCTGATCGCAAAACGTCTTCGAGAGCATGCAATGAATTAGGTTTGGGAGCACACTTACTTCGTGCGTGTTTCTGCATTTTGAGAGCACACTTACTTCGTGCGTGTTTCTGCATTTTGAGAGCACACTTACTTCGTGCGTGTTTCTGCATTTTGAGAGCACACTTACTCCGTGCGTGTTTCTGCAGTTTAATAAACCATCCGCGTCCTGATCGTTCCTTCAATACTTTTTAGAATTTCAAACGCCTTGTTTGATAATTTTGAATCAATGTCCAAAATTACATAACCAATTTCTTCGTTTGTTTTGAGAAACTGACCAACGATATTAATTCCTTCTTGTGAGAGGTCCGAGTTTATTTCACTCAAGACACCCGGTTTGTTTTTGTGTATATGCAAGATCCGGTGGGTGTTTTCCTGTGCAGGCAGACTGACATCCGGGACGGTTTTCGAGCCTGTTGTTGTTCCGAATTCCAAATAGTTGATCAATTTTGAGGCGGCATCTGTGCCAATGTTTATTTGTGCTTCCTGGGTCGAGCCACCAATATGAGGCGTCAAAATTACGTTTGGAAGATTCTGCATAACGCTTTTAAAAACATCGCCGGATCTCTTTGGTTCATCCGGAAAAACATCTATAGCAGCGCCGGCAAGTTTTCCGTTTTTGATCACAGTTTTCAAGGCCTTTAAATCGACGACATCGCCACGGGAATAATTCACAAAGAGTGCGCCCTTTTTAAGATCTTTCAGCGTTTTTGCGTTGATCATATTCCGCGTTGTTTCATCCGAAGGAACATGCAGAGTCACAATATCGGATTTGCTTAAAAGCACATCCAGGGTTTTTGCCTGTTTGGCGTTGCCGTGCGGAAGTTTGGTTACGATGTCGTAATAGATCACGTTTAGGCCCAGGTTTTCGGCCAAAACCGAAACCTGCGAACCGATATTCCCATAGCCGACGATCCCGAGTGTTTTTCCGCGAAGCTCATACGAACCCTCTGCTTCTTTCAGCCAGAGGCCATTATGTGCTGCCGCATTTTTATCCGGTATACGGCGAATCAGCATAACGAAAAGCCCGATCACGAGTTCTGCAACCGAGCGCGTATTCGAATAAGGCGCATTGAAAACTGCTACACCTCGTTTTGTAGCAGTTTCGAGATCGACCTGATTTGTGCCTATGCAGAAACAGCCGATCGCCAGAAGTTTATCAGCGCATTCCAAGACCTCTCCGGTGATCTGTGTCTTCGACCGAATTCCGAGCACATGGACACCCTTGATCTTTTTACACAGATCTTTTTCGCTCAATGCTTTCGGGAGCTTTTCGATATTTAAATAGCCGCTGTCTTCAAACTCACGGATCGCCGAATCGCTCAAGTTTTCGAGCAGAAGGATTTTGACCTTCTTTCGCGGGTAAGATGTTTGTTTGTTTTTCATTTAATAAAAACGGGCAGGTACAAAACCTGCCCCTGCGATTTTAATTAGAATCCTAGTCTACATATGAATCGTCAGATCGTGAACGCCTTCAGCGGCTTCCATCATTGCCTCGGAAACTGTCGGGTGTGCGTGGATCGTTTTACCGAGTTCGTCCGCGGTTGTTTCGAGAGCCATTGCCACTACTGCTTCTGCTAGTAACTCAGTTGCGTGCGGCCCGATTATGTGGACACCGAGAACTTCGTCGTATTTTTTCTCAGCGACGATTTTGATAAAACCATCCGTTTCGCCCAAAATTCTTGCCTTTCCGGATGCCGAAAATGGGAATTTGCCGATCTTTACATCATAGCCCGCTTCTTTTGCTTTTTCTTCGGTCAAGCCAACCGACGCAACTTCGGGATCGCAATAGGTACAGTTTGGTACAAGGTTTGGTTTGATCGGCTCAACCTTTTTCCCGGCGAGTTTTTCGACAACCAAAATTCCTTCTTTTGAGGCAAGGTGGGCAAGCCATGCAGTGTCGATCACGTCGCCGATCGCGAAAACATTTGGTTCATCAGTTTCAAAGAATTCATTGACCTTGATCGTCCCGCGCGGATTTACCACTACTTTTGTGTTTTCAAGTCCGAGTTTTTCTATAAACGGCATTCGTCCGATCGCAACGAGGATCATCTCGGCTTCGAGCTCAACCGCTTTTCCTTTGGAATCTTTACCCGAAACTTTCACGGAATTTTTGAGCTTTTTCATCGTATCGAGCTTCACACCCGTCAAACATTTAATTCCTTGTTTCTTAAACGAGCGGGCCAATTCTTTTGAAACATCGGCATCCTCGAGCGGTACGATTCGATCCAGCAATTCAACAACCGTGGTATCACAGCCAAAACGCGCGTAAACCGATGCGAATTCCACGCCGACAGCGCCTGATCCAATTACGACCATTGATTTCGGAACATTTTCAAGCTCGAGAATATGATCGGAATTTACGACCTGCTTGCCGTCCGTTTCAAATCCCGGAATCGGGCGAACAACCGACCCGGTCGCGATGATGATATTTTTTGTGTCGATCGTTTCTTTTTTACCGCGATCTAAAGCTACTTCAACCTTTCCCTTTCCCGCGATCTTCCCAAAGCCGTTAAAAACGGTGACCTTATTCTTCTTCATCAAATAGCCGACACCTGCCGAATTCTTACTTACGACATCCGATTTGTATTTCTGCACCTTCGTCCAGTCATAACTCAGATCCTTAACCGAAAGCCCGAAGTCTTCGAAATGCCCCGCCTTTTGATAAAGATGGGCTGCATTGAGCAATGCCTTGGTTGGAATACAGCCGCGCAAGCCGCATGTGCCGCCGAGTCTGCCGCCGTCTTCTTTTTCAACTAAAGCTACCTTCAAACCCATCTGCGAACCGCGGATTGCCGCGACATAGCCGCCCGGACCCGATCCAATAATCGTTACGTCAAATTGTTCTGCCATTAATAAGCCTCTTTAAAATTAGTAGTTTGTATTTGCGAATTAACCATTATAGAAACTAAATGCATTTATCGCTAGTAAGGCGGTTTTGTTTTCCGATAAACTGTTGGGGAAGTGGGATCAGACGGGTTACCGCAAAGGTCGCTAAGGACACAAAGGAAGAACAATTTTTGTTAAAACCCCGTTAAGATAGCGTGCTATCTAATGTTATAGAAAGTTCGAAAACTGGCAACCTATGCCTTTTTCCCAATTCAAGCTTTTGCGTCCTTGGCGACCTTTGCGGTGAAAATAAATAATGAAAGACAACGAAGAAATCTTGCGCGAACGAATGAAAGCATTTGCGATGGAATATATCGCGCAGGGTGATTTTTACGGCTGGTTTGACGCAATTTATCGGCAGACCGAAGAGGACAGCGAACAAATTCCATGGGTAGATTTTGAGCCGAACCGCTTTTTTGTCGAGTGGAGCGAAAAGACGAAGCTTGAGGGAAACGGTCGAAGTGCGCTCGTAGTCGGATGCGGGCTCGGCGATGAAGCGAAATATCTCGATGATCTGGGATTTGATGTAACCGCATTCGATGTATCAGAAAAAGCCATCGAGATCGCTAAGAAGATTCACGCCAAATCCAATATTGAGTTTGTCGTAGCCGATCTTTTCGATCCCCCGAAAGAATGGGAAAAAGCTTTTGATTTTGTCGCCGAGGTTTATACAATTCAGGCACTGCCGATGAGCCTCCGCGAGACAACTATCGATGCAATTGCAAATTTCGTCGGTGAAAACGGGGAACTCGCTGTTGTCGAGCGGCACCGCGAAACGGACGAAGAACCCGAAGCCTTACCATGGGCACTTTCCCCGGACGACCTATCAGTATTTGAGGCAAATGGTTTGAAACAAGTTTCGCGGGATGAATATTTTGGTGATGAAGATGATCCGATTACGAGGTTTGTGGTGAAATATGCAAGATTTGTAGATTAATTGTGAAGTTTACAATTCCTTCTTCGCTAATCTCGCCCATTTTTGCAGCTCGCTTCTTCTGTAGTAAGCTGCGGTTTTTACGGCCTCGATCGCTTCGTAAAATTTGCCGGCGGCATCTTCCGTTTCGCCGTTCTTCTTTAGCAGCATTCCGAAGTAATACAGACCTTCAGGATCAAATGGCCTTTTTGTTACAAACTTTTCAAGCGCAGAACGGGATTCTTCGATCATATCGGCTTCGAGGTAAGTGGCACCGATCTCGCGCCAGATCTCGCTTAAGGAATATTTTTCGTTTTGCTCGACGACTAAGCAAAAATGCTGAATCGCTTTTTGCAGATCGCCCTTTTTGCGCGCCACGATTCCGAGCTCGTAATTTGTGTCGATTTCTTCGTTATCGATATCGTAAGCTTTTTGAAAGTGTTCGAGCGCTTTTTCGTCTTGTCGGCGCTGTTTGTATATTAAACCGAGCTGTAGATGAGCGTCTGCATCGTTTGGGTTCACAGTTGCGTTTTGAAGAAAGCGCTTTAAGTTTCGGTTCTGCTTCATTGAATTTCCTGCGCCGCGAACTTCGCTTCCCAGGAATCCGACGAGATAAATTAAAGCGAAGAAAAGCAGAAACGGCGAGAATAGCCATGGAGAAATAAACTGCGAAACATATGTGCCGAGACTATAAAAGATCCACGATGTCGCAACAGTTGCGATCGCGGGGCCGTATTCAACGCCAAACACCGTTCGCATTGCAAATACCAAAAATCCGCCGAAGATCAAACCGCTTGTGATCCAAAAACCCAGATGCAGCGATGCATCGATCGGCTGCGAATAGAGCACAAGAGCCGCTATCGCAAAAGGCAGATGTGCGGCACACCAGGCCATAAAAGCACAGGTCGCAAAAACTCCATAATCGCGGCGCAAAACAACTCCGGCGTTTCCGAGTGAACCGAAGATGTTCAGGATCGCGATCGTCGCGGGAATATAAAACAGCGATAGATTAATGAGCGGTGAAAAGAAGCTTGAGTTGAAGGAATAAAACCAACGGATCCTTTTGCCTACAACGGGGAATGCAGCTCGACCATCCAGAGGTGGATTGGAGATCGCAACTTGTTGATCGGGTGAGACATCTTCGGCCGGCGGTAGATTTTCATCGATGCCTGGAATCTCAAATTTGCCGTAGCCGTAATAGTCGAGTGGAGAAACGTAATAGTGTTGCGCTATCTTGGAATTGACCCCATACTGAAACGCAAACGAGATAAGCAGAACGGCGATCGCGGCGAATATCCAACTGCCTTTGTCCATTATTTCGCTAAACGTAAAAGCGGGTCGATAATAAATCTGGAAGAGAAGTTTTATGTTTTCCATAGGTTAAGATATGGGTTGAATAAAAGAATTCTACGCGGCTTTGTTTATTAAATCGATGCTAACACTTTGCCAGTGACCCGGCTGATTATTATTCTATCTAAAAGATTTTGTTTTCGGAAGAACGATACTTTATGACAACACGTATTGAAACAGATTCGATGGGTGAGATCGAGGTCGCATCGGATAAATATTGGGGCGCACAGACACAGCGCAGCTTACATTATTTCGATATCGGCTTTGATGTGATGCCGAGGGAAATGATCCGCGCACTTGGGATTTTGAAGAAAGCTTGCGCTATCGTTAATACCGATTTGGGTAAGCTTTCAGAGGAAAAACGCGATTTGATCGTGCAGGCGGCGGATGAAGTTATCGAAGGGAAGTTGGACGACCATTTTCCTTTAAGGGTTTGGCAGACGGGTTCGGGGACGCAGACGAACATGAATGCGAATGAGGTCATTTCAAACCGTGCAATTGAAATTGCCGGCGGCGAAATGGGCAGCAAAACGCCTATTCATCCGAATGATGATGTAAATAAATCGCAATCTTCGAACGACACTTTTCCGACCGCGATGTATATTGCGGCGGCTGAGCAATTGACCAAACTCATTCCGGAGGTGCAGAGATTACAAAATGCCATCGAAGCAAAAGCGCACGAATTTGAAGACGTAGTGAAAATTGGCAGAACGCACCTTCAGGATGCGACGCCTTTGACGGTCGGACAAGAATTCGGGGGCTGGGCAAGCTTGATCGAAAGAGATTTGCAGCGGCTAAATTCCGTCATGAGCGGTTTGCTGGATTTGGCGATCGGCGGTACGGCAGTCGGAACAGGGCTCAATTCGCATCCGGAGTATTCCGAAAGAGTCGCGGCGAGAATTGCTGAATTAACGGGTCTTGCATTTAAGCCTCACCCAAATAAATTCGCTGCGCTTTCGGCTCATGATGAGATCATCTTTGCTTCCGGCGGTTTAAAAACGCTTGCCGCTTCATTGATGAAGATTGCCAATGATATTCGTTGGTTGGGCTCGGGACCGCGCTGTGGACTCGGTGAATTGATTTTGCCGGAGAATGAACCGGGAAGTTCGATAATGCCGGGCAAGGTAAACCCGACTCAATCTGAAGCGATGACGATGGTTGCGGCTCAAGTTATGGGAAATGATGCGGCAATTGGTTTTGCGGGCTCACAGGGGAACTTTGAACTCAATGTTTTCAAGCCCGTAATGATCCATAATTTTCTCCATTCGGTTCGCTTGCTTAATGATGCCTGTCGTGGATTTGTCGATTATTGCGTCGTAGGCATCCAGTTAAACCGCGAGCAGATCGATGAATATCTCAACGATTCGTTGATGCTCGTTACCGCGTTGAATCAGCACATTGGTTACGACGCCGCTTCGAAAATCGCCAAGAATGCACATAAGAAAGGCATCAAGCTACGCGAATCGGCGATCGAATTAGGAATTATGGATGGCGGGAAATTTGACGAGCTCGTTAAGCCGGAAGAAATGACAAAACCTTAAACTATGTCAGATAGGCGGTTTTTATCGAGAAATAATTGAAAATCCTGTTTCT
>JBGTGX010000006.1:0-2096 GCA_041746475.1 Pyrinomonadaceae bacterium
GCCACGCACGCAGCTTTCCCGACCGAGGACTACCATCGCAGAAAAGGGGACTCTCAAGTCAAGGATGAACTTCGGAAAAGGTCCGAAGGTGGACTGCACGCGATCCGTTCGAGCGCAATCGGTCCGCTGCTGCTCGGAATCGGGATGGCGGCGTCTTTGAGCGCTATATTCATCGAATTCCAGTTCTATTTGACAGCTACGGTACGTGCCGGCACCAGCGAGTCGAACACAGTATTTTTCGCAAATGTCTATCTCATCTTAAGTGCTGCTTCAATCGTGTTGCAGCTACTTCTCGCGCCGCGGCTTCAAAAGTGGTTTGGAATAAGCGGAAGCTTGCTCATTCTGCCGCTCGCCATGGTCGGTGGTGCGACAACTGCGATCATAACGGCCTCAACGCTCGCCCCTGCAGGACTTCGGATCGCCGAGGGAGGTCTAAAAGCAGGAGTACACCGATCAGTATGGGAGCAAGCCTACTTGACCTTTCCAAAGCGTGTACGCGCAATGGCAAAGGTCATCATCGATGGAACGGGAGCCCGGGTCGCTGAAGGCATTGCTGCGTTTATGCTGTACATATGGCTGGCGTTCGTCGTAGGTGATGGCGACATCCGTATGTTCAGCACCAGGTGGGTCGGGATCGTTCTTTTCGCATCGACCGCTGTGTGGTTGATCCTCACTATGACTTTGCGCCGTCGGGTAAAAACGAGTGACTTGTCAACCGACGTATTTGTCGCCTCCCGGGCGCCTCTTCCCGAGTGCTGACCAACTACGGCGGCCCTCGGCGAGGAGCGAATAAGAGAAAAACGAATTTAGGCGGGCAATTACGGATATAGATTTGTGGTCGATTGGAAGAAAAGGACCTGAAGATCTAAGCCGCGGTCTGAAGAAAAACGATGGTTACGACGGGCTTGCCCCGATTCTGCACGTATCATTGTCAAATTTCGGTTTTACCCCACAACGTTATTTTCGTCCATCAGGTTTTTTGGAATAAATTATCCACTTCACATCATTCAGAAAGACATAAGAAAGCAGAATCAACTGAAGATGTTTGAATCATTAAAAAATCATTGCCCGGAGTATCTGATCGAAGCGTGGGGGTTGGGGATGTTTATGGTTTCCGCTTGCTTTTCAGCGGTGATCCTATTTTATCCAAATTCACCGATCCATTTTCAAAACTTCTTTCTTCTCAATATTTTAATGGGATCGGCAATGGGAATTACCGCTATCGGAATCATTTTGTCGCCCTGGGGAAAGCGTTCCGGGGCACACATCAACCCGGCATTTACTTTGACATTTTTTTGGCTTGGCAAGATCAAGATTTGGGATACGTTCTTTTACGTTTTATTTCAGTTTATCGGCGGAACCGCGGGAGTTTTGATCTCTTGGCTGGTTCTCGGAAAGTATCTTGAAAGTTCGGCGGTAAATTTTGTCGTAACCGTTCCGGGAAAAGAAGGTGTCGGTGTGGCTTTTGCAGGCGAATTCATAATTTCCTTTTTGCTGATGATGATGGTTCTAATTACGACAAATTCGGACAAACTGATGCATTTTACTCCGTATTTAGCGGGAATTCTAATAGCGGTTTTTATCGTCTTTGAGGCAAAGTATTCGGGAATGAGTATGAATCCGGCTCGCTCGTTTGCCTCGTCGATCGTCGCCAATAATTGGACGGTTTGGTGGCTCTATTATCTTTCGCCTCTCATTGCGATGTTTTTAGCGGCTGATGTTTATTTACGTTGGAAAAGTAAGGAAGCTGTCCGCTGCGCAAAATTGCATCACGCGAACAATCAGCGTTGTATTTTCTGCGGGAAGCCGTACGAAGTTTTAACTAAATGAGATGGCACAGGAATTAATCATTCGAAGTAAATTATATGGGCAATAATCACTACGACGTAATTATTATCGGGACGGGAGCGGGCGGCGGCACACTTCTTCACAAATTAGCCCCTTCGGGCAAGAAGATTCTTATTCTTGAGCGGGGCGGTTTTCTAAAACGTGAAAAGGATAACTGGAATTCGCGGGCGGTAAATGTTGACGGAAAATACGCCGCAAAAGAAGTTTGGCGCGACAAGGACGGCAAAGAATTGCATCCACATACAAAT
>JBGTGX010000007.1:0-8353 GCA_041746475.1 Pyrinomonadaceae bacterium
ATAACATTCCAGCTTTTATTTTGCAACCGAAAATGAAAATCGGCCGACGAAAACGCCGATCTTTGCTGCACCAAAAACCTGAACAATTAAGTCTGTGAAAAATCCGCTGCTTTTGGAAATTGAAGGTATTTGATCAATAGTAGTTTGTTAAAAATCGCCTGGATAGTGTTAATCTCTAATCTTTTGAGCTTATGGAAATCTCGGTAGTGATTCCTACGTTAAACGAAGAGGCGTTGATCCAAAAGACGCTCGATGCCTTGTCGCGTCTGGTTAATGTCAGCGAGATCGTTGTGGTTGACGCCGGAAGCACCGATGGAACGACCGCGATCGTGGAGAATTACGAAAAATTAAAGAAACTTTCGCTTGTAAAACTCAACAACGCAAATCGCGGCGAGCAGCTAAATGCCGGCGCGAAGAAAGCTTCTGGTGACGTTTTGTGGTTTATCCACGCGGATTCGCGGCCTGTACAGGGTAGCGCTGGTCAGATCAAGAAATTTTTGAATTATTCCGAGGTGATCGGCGGAAACTTTGAAGTGATCTTTTCGGGAAGCGGGATTTGGGCTCGATTTCTGACGTGGCTTTATCCTCAGCTTCGTTCGATCGGTCTTGCTTATGGAGATTCGGCATTTTTTGTGCGTCGCGAGATCTTCGAAAAGCTCGGCGGATTTCGAAATTATCCGCTTTTTGAAGACGTAGATTTTTACAAACGGGTGAGAAAACTCGGGCGGTTTGTGAATATCAGAATGCCCGTCACGACATCATCGAGACGTTTTGAAAATCGTTGGTTCATCTGGGTTTTTATGAAATGGTCGATCAGGCAGGGGCTTTATTGGATCGGAGTTTCGCCGAGGTTTCTTGCGAAAAGTTATAAACAAAGTCGGTAGTGCATCGTATGACAGACTGTTAGTCTGTCAAAGAGAAACAGGCTAACAGCCTGTTGTACGAGGCGCCTGTTTTACGTGAGCTTTTTGAGCCATGATTTCGCGTCTTTTCTCATTGGCTGGGTGATCTCATGTTTTGCTTGATATTTTTTGGATTCGAAATTTGGCAAAAATTCTTCGAGTCTCTTTTCAAAACCTTCAAATTTCTCCTGAGAATAAAAGATATCTTCATCGCCAAACTGGTATAAAACGTCCGCGGTCGTTGGCTTATAAACATGGTTCGAATCCAGATCTGAGGGAATCCCGCCGCAAACTCCGATCACGCCTTGGAGACTTTCCGGATGCGTAAAGGCGAAGCGAAAATTTAGGGCGCAGGCTTGTGAAAATCCGTGGAGGAAAACCTTCCCGGGATCGATGGTTTGATCAGCTGCGAGCTTGGCGATCACACCGAGGATAAATGTGTGATGAAGTGCTACGGATTCTTCTGGTTTAAAATCGTTTAGCCAGCCAAAAGCCAGCTTGTATTCTCCGTCCGCGGCTTCGCGCCAGAATTTGTTGGAAGCCTGAAGAGAAGCAATTACAAAATTCTCGGGCGCAATGAGTTTTGCTTCCCGCATCATATAGCGTTTGTGTGCCGCGTAGCCGTGAATCGATATCAGAAGCGGAGCACCCTTTGGGGCAGTTTCAGGAAGGAATAGATCGTAGTAAAGCTTTATTTCGGCGGTTACCGATTCGTCAGTTTTAATCATTATCTTGAAACGCTATCTTCTTCATCCAGTCTTTTGGAGCCATCGCCTTGTGGGGAACTCTCGAGCGCAAAAGTTTATATTTCTTTTTCTCGAATCCTTTTAATTCTTTTTTGAAAACAATATACGGAATTAGCTTGCTCAGGCGTTTATAAAGTTTGATTTTTTGTTCGCGGTGCTGCCAGCCGATTTGAGCGTCTTTGTGAAACTGAGCCCAGCCGATTGATCCGACAAAACCGCAAGCGCCATAATTCGGTGACAGCAAAATATCTTCCATGAAAACACGAATGCCGCCCTCGAATTCATGCAGCACATCATGAAACGCGACAATTGCTCCGTCCGTCAGATGGTCTTCAAACCCTTTTAAATCAAGGCTCGTACCTTTGTATGTGTGATCGCCGTCAATCCATAAAAGGCGAATCGCTTTGTCCCAGGTTTTTGCAAGTTCGGATGAAAAAGTCTGATGAAGCTCAACAATATCTGCGACGCCGCCGTTTTCTAGATTCTTTTGAAATGCCGGATATGAAGAAGATTCTCCCTTTAAATCGGGATCCGTTTCAGAGGGAGCGACCATCGGATCGACGGCGTGGACGAAAGGTTTTTCGGTTAAACGCGAAGCCTTTGCCAAAATAATTGTCGATTTTCCTTTGAAACTTCCGATTTCGAGAATTTCGCCGTCCGCAGTTGGGCATGCAGCTAGAAGCGTCAGAAAACGAATTTCGTTTGGTGAAAGATAGCCTTCAAAATCAGCGATTTCATCAAGAAGTTTTTCTGTGAACGCTCCAAAATTATCGGGCAACTTTTTCATCCGGTTTTGTAAAGAGAAGAAGGCTAAATTTACGAAGCACGCTTTATTCCGTATCTATCAATTTTCATATAAAGACCGCGGCGTGTTAAACCGAGCTCTTTTGAAACGCGTGTTATATTTCCGTCATTCCGGCGCATGGCGTCGATTATCATCTGAGTTTCGAGTTCGGAAACGGCTTCTTCGATCGTCGTTCCTTCCGTCCCAACCGTAAACATCCCGGGCGTATTGCCTCCGGAAATGAGCGGCTTTACATTACCGCTTTCATCGAAGGTTTTTTGAACGGGTGTCTTTTTAAGTTCAGGCGAAATGTGATCGGGGGTGATTACCTCGCCGTCGTGCGCACGGGCGACGATTCGTTGGACCTCGTTGCAAAGTTGGCGGACGTTTCCCTCCCAATCCGAGACCATCAAAAGATCTATCGTTTGGGGCTTGATCGTAATGTCCTTTTTATTAAAACGCGCCGAATAATGATTTATGTAATACATAACCATTTGTTTGATCTCTGAACGGCGCTCGCGAAGAGGCGGTACACGAAGGCGTACTACGTTTATTCGATAAAAGAGATCCTCGCGAAACAATCCTTGCTTTACCTTTTCTTCGAGATCCATATTGGTCGCGGCAATTATTCGAACATCCACATTAAAGGGCCGCTTTTCGCCGAGCGGTTGAATCTCTCCTTCTTGCAAAAACCGCAGGAGCTTTGGTTGGACATCGATGGGGAGATCCCCGATCTCATCAAGCAGAAGTGTTCCGCCATCGGCAGTTTTGATCATTCCGGGCGAATCGTTTGCCGCGCCCGTGAATGCTCCGCGTTTGTAACCAAAGAGATGTCCTTCGGTAAGCTCTTTTGGAACTGCCGTGCAATTAAACGGAACAAAAACCTTCTCCTTGCGATCAGAAACTGCATGAATCGCACGTGAGACGAGTTCTTTACCCGTACCGGATTCACCCGTAACAAGCACAGTCACATCGGAAGAGCGAAGTTTATATACTTCCTCGACGAGTTTTGTCATCGCCGGTGAAGAGTGAATAAAACCCGGCATTACACTTTGCGATATAAAAGGATTTTTTTCTTCCGCGACCCGATCATCGCCGTCCTTCTCGCGCAAAGCGCAAACATCCATTCCGAGCTCGACGATTCCCAAAAGCGGCTCTATCTTCCCGCCGTTTTCAAGCTTTGCCGTATATTTTGGAAAGATCAGCAATGCCGCAGGTGGCGCATTCGGCGGTTTTAGGTGGTAAATGCTCGCATTTATTTCCTTGGCAAAAAGTCTCAGGTTGTCGCCGAGGATTGCCGCATCGAGTTCTTTTGCAAGTTGATTGCTTTCGACCGGGGTGTACCCGTGAACAAGCGTTGGCTGGAATTTTCCGGTTTCACCCGGTTCAGCAATAAGCATTCTTCCGGCTTTGCTTTCCTGTTGAAGAATAGCGACAAGTTCGCGGAAAAGGAGTTCGCGAGAAGCGGTTGCTTCGGCCAGCCTTTGCATTAAAAGCTGTGTGTTCACATGCTGGGTTTCATCGCTTTCTTCATCTGCGTCGCCTTTTTTGCGAGGCTGTTCGAGCTCGCGAATTTTCTTCTCGAGGTTATTGTAGATCTTCTTGACGCCAAGTTTTCTAAAGATCTCGCTTGAATTGACATAATGCTCGGCAGCCGTTTTTGCATTCTTTTCAGCATATAGATCGCCGAGCGCAGAATGTAGAAGTGCTTTGTGATAAACGTCGCCGCGGGTTTCAAAGATGGTCAAGCTTCGGCGTAGAAAATTGAGCGCGGTTTTCTCATCGTCATTCTTAAATGCGATTAGGCCGCGCAGCCTCTGTAAATTCCCAAACACAAAGAAATCGGATTCCGGATCATCTTCATCTATTTTGTCCAGCCAGATTTCTGCTTTAGCCAGTTCTCCGAGACCGAGAAACGATTCGGCGAAAACGAGCCTTATCAAATTATCAAGGGGCGTTTCGCCAAGACCTTCTGCTGTTTTTAGCGCATTTTCGGCAATACTGATCGCTTCATCAAAATTCTCTTCGGCAAGCTTCACCCGAGCCAAGGATTTCAAATTCTGCACTAAGTAAAGATCGTTCGCCTGCTCTTTTGATAAATTTACACCGGTGTCGAGGTGATCGGCGGCTTCGGCAAACTCGCATTTTAGAAGTTTTAGTTCACCAAGAGAATCATAAATTCCCGGAGTATGCGGATGCTCCAGTTTCTTCGCGATCTCAAGCGATTTACTTATCGATTTTTCCGCGCGGAGCCAGTCGCCCAAAAGCATAAGACTTACGCCAAGGTCGTTGTATGCAAAGAGCTGCTGGAGTTCGTTTTCGGTTTGTCTGAAAAAATCCAGCGCTTTCTCCAAACATTCCACCGCGCTCTTTGCATCATTTTGTACCCAATGTGAGCCCGCCATATCGGCGAAAACTCTACCCAAAACGACCGGTTCGGAGTTTTCCCCAACCATCTGGACGGCGAGATTAAAATAATCGAGAGATTTTTTCGCCAAACCTTGTGCCAAGGAAAGTGTTCCCAGATGGTAATATGCCCAAGCCATTCCGCGCCAATCGGCAACATCGCGAAAATGATCCAGAGCGTCGTCGGCATCTTCGATGGCCAACTCGATTTCGCCTCGTTTTTTATTGATTTCGGCTTTGGTGAGATAAACCGCGCCAAGGAAATTTTCGTTTCTTTCTGATTCAACCTTCGAGATAGTTTTCTCGATCAAAACCAAAGCCTTTTCGATATCGTTTACATGGGATAGCGAAACAGCAGCTTGATTTGAAACTAAGATATCGGTATTAACACTGAGACCCTGCCGATTTCGTGATTCAATATAAGATTCTACAAGGTCGTATGCTTCCTTGTAGCGGCCGCGAATTTCGAGCGATTGGGAATGGAAGGCGTCAACCTGCGCCGTTTGCTCACGCGTCAGCTCGTGATTTTCCCTAACGTGAAGCGCGGTTTCTTCCGCCGATTTCCCAAGGCCTTCCTCGATTTCCTCCTGAATTTCGATTATTCGCTCGTTAAATTTCTGCTCGTCGAGCGTTGTCATTTTTGGCACACGTTTCGGCGCTGCCTTCTTCGCAGACGCAGTTTTCGCCCTCTCGTTTTTACTCGAAACCCAATCGTTATTCATTGTTATGATAGTTTTTAGAAATCACCAATAGTCGCGCTTTTTCAGTAATTTAGGGGAAATTGATCGATCCTAAATATCTCCGAAAAATATGTTCTGTTGGTTTACTGCTGATGAGAATTTACCAAAAAAACCGGGATACGTCTAGAAAAAAGTGGTAACTAAGTACACACCCAATAACTGCTAGACGTAAAGGATGAATATATGACATCCTAAATCATATAATAAGAGTGAATGGAGAAATTCGAATTGAATGCTGAAGCAAAGCGTCTAGAGGCTGCCAATAAACGCGAGAAAGATTGGAAACTTTGGGGCTGCTACGTTAGCGAACGCGCCTGGGGAACCGTTCGGGAAGACTATTCCGCCGATGGATCGGCTTGGGATTATTTCCCTTTTGAGCATTCTCATTTGAGGGCATATCGTTGGAACGAGGACGGAATTGCCGGGATCTGTGACCGGAAACAAAAAATTTGCTTCGCGGTTTCCTTTTGGAATGGGAAGGATAAGATCCTAAAAGACAGATTATACGGGCTTTCCGGACCGCAAGGAAATCATGCCGAAGACGTCAAGGAATACTATTATTACCTCGATTCGACACCCACCCATTCTTATATGAAATACCTCTACAAGTACCCGCAGGAGGAATTTCCATATGAAAACTTACGGGAGGAAAACGGCCGAAGGGACAAATCTCAATGGGAATATGAGCTGATCGACACCGGAGTTTTTGACGAGGATAAGTATTTCGATATTTTTGTTGAGTACGCAAAGGCCGATTTTGAAGATATTTGTATAAAGATCACCGCTCACAATCGGGGTCCGGAATCGGCACCGCTTCACATCCTCCCGACCGCCTGGTTTCGAAACACCTGGTCGTGGTTTGATAACACCGAAAAACCAAAAATACGGGAAATTCCGGTTGATACCGAAAATCTTTCAGCGATGGAAATTGACGATAAAAAGGGCGGAAAATACAGGCTTTTGTGTGAAGGATCTTCGCAGCTTTTGTTTACCGAGAATGAGACAAATTTCGAAAAGCTTTACGGTTCGAAAAATAGTTCGCCATTTACAAAGGACGGTATTGGCGAAGCGGCAGTTCGAAATGATCATGGAGCCGTAAACCCAAATCAAGTCGGCACAAAAGCTTCCGTTCATTATTCGCTAAACATCCCTGCAGGAGGAAAGGAGGTAGTCTATCTGCGTTTGACGGTAAAAAAAGCAGGGAAAAACCAATCATTTCCAACACACGATGCGTTTATTGCCGATTGCGGAAAGACCTTTAAAACAAGGATCAAAGAGGCGGATGAATTTTACGCTGCGATCGTGCCGGATAATTTGAGCGAAGATGCAAAAAACGTGATGAGGCAGGGTTTTGCCGGAATGCTTTGGTCAAAGCAATTTTACCACTATGTCGTAAAAGAATGGCTCGAGGGAGACGAAGAATTTTCTTCCCCGCCCGCGAAGCGTAAAACCGGAAGAAATTCCGAATGGAAACATCTTTATAATGACGACGTAGTTTCGATGCCCGATAAATGGGAGTATCCCTGGTATGCAGCCTGGGATCTTGCGTTCCACTGCGTCCCGCTTGCTGTCCTCGATCCGGGATTTGCAAAACGCCAACTCGTGTTGCTTCTCCGCGAATGGTACATGCATCCAAACGGACAAATTCCGGCTTATGAATGGGCTTTTGGGGATGTCAATCCTCCTGTTCACGCCTGGGCCGCGCTGCGAGTTTACCGAATAGAAAAAAAGGAAAGCGGAAATGGCGACCGTGCGTTTTTAGAGAAGATCTTCCATAAACTGCTGCTCAATTTTACCTGGTGGGTAAACCGAAAGGACGAAGAAGGCAACAATATTTTCGAAGGCGGATTTTTAGGGCTCGACAATATAGGAGTATTTGATCGGAGCGCTGCATTGCCTACCGGCGGACACATCGAGCAATCGGACGGCACATCCTGGATGGCGATGTTTTGCCTGAATATGTTGGCGATTGCGCTCGAACTCGCAAACGATGACAAGGTTTATGAAGACGTCGCAAGTAAATTTTTCGAACATTTCGTCTATATTTCCGATGCAATGAACAATCTCGGAAACGAGGATACCGAGCTTTGGAATGAGCGCGATGGATTCTATTATGACGTTCTCCACTTGCCAGACCAACTCAATATTCCAATCCGGCTCCGCTCGATGGTTGGGTTGATCCCGCTTTTTGCAGTTGAAACCTTGGAGGAGAGCTGGCTTGATAAGCTTCCAGATTTCAAACGCCGTACTGATTGGTTTATCCAAAACCGCCCTGAAATGATCGATGACATTGCGTGTCTTCAGGCGGAAGGCGAGGATCAGCGCCGCTTGCTCGCGCTTGTAAATACGGATCGTCTAAAACGCATACTCCGGGTGATGCTTTCAGAAAACGAATTTTTGTCCAATTACGGGATTCGTGCGCTTTCGCGTTATCACAAATCGCACCCGTATAAATTTGATATCGGCGGCAAAACTCATTCGGTAGAATACGAACCCGGGGAATCAAGGAGCGGGATGTTTGGCGGAAACTCAAATTGGCGCGGTCCGATCTGGTTTCCAATGAACTATCTGATAATCGAATCGCTTCAGAAATTCGACTATTATTACGGCGAAGAATTTAAGATCGAGTTTCCAACCGGATCGGAAAGAATGCTTACGCTTTGGGAGGTTTCGCAAGAACTCGAAAAACGGTTAACAAATATTTTCCTGACAGATGAAGATGGACGGCGCGCCGTTTTTGGGAACAGCGAAAAATTTCAGTCGGACGAGCATTTT
>JBGTGX010000008.1:0-36822 GCA_041746475.1 Pyrinomonadaceae bacterium
CTCCCACGTCAGATCTTCCGCCTTGCCGTTCACTTTTTCTAACGCCTGATAGATCGGCACAGTTCCGATCGGCACTGGCGAATTCCGCAGGATCCATTCCCGCGTCGCGTGGATATTCTTGCCCGTGGACAGATCCATCACCGTATCCGCACCCCAAAGCGTTGCCCAACGCATCTTTTCCACCTCTTCCTCGATCGAAGAAGCTATCGCCGAGTTACCAATATTGGCATTTATCTTTACCAGAAAATTTCGCCCGATCGCCATCGGCTCGGTTTCGGGATGATTGATATTCGCAGGAATTATCGCGCGACCTCTCGCCACCTCATCACGCACAAATTCCGGCGTTACAAAGTCGGGAACGCTCGCCCCAAAAGATTCCCCGGAATGCTGATGATAAAGCGTATCGCGTCCGTCGCCCTGCACTTTCTGCATCGCCTCAAATGCGATCTGCCTTCCCAAATTCTCACGAATCGCCACATATTCCATCTCAGGCGTGATGATCCCTTTCCTCGCATAATGCATCTGCGAAACATTCTTGCCGGGTTTTGCTCTTAACGGCGGACGTTTTAACGCCGGAAACTCTTCGAGTAAACCAACGGAGCCCTTACTCACCTTCGGGCTACCGACACGTGCGAATTCTTCCGCACCTTTCGTCAGATATCCGTTGTCCTGCGGCAAAACCTCTCGCCCTTCATATTCTTCAACATCGCCGCGTCCCAAGATCCACTCACGCCGAAGCGTCGGCAAACCCTCCCGCACATCGCATTTCACATTCGGATCAGCCCAAACCCCGCTCGTATCGTAAACCCGAACCGGCGGATTCTGCTCCAACTCGTCATCCATATTCTTTGACGGCGACAAAGCGATCTCGCGAAAAGGCACTCTCAAATTATGCCCATTTTCATTGACCGTACTGCCATTTGTCTCAACATAAACTTTGCGCGATGCCGGCAATTTAACTTCGCTTGCGAGTTTTTCTTGTATTTCTATTTCACCCTTACTTCGTGCGGGTTTCTGCATTTCTTTTTTACTCATAATTTCTCCCTACGTCGGTATTATCCGCATCAGGTTTTTAGGGTAATGTCCCACTTTGCGACAACTCTCAGCTCAAAATCAGCTCCCCTGAAAACTTTCTTTAATGGAATTTTATTATTTTGCCGGCGTGAAGTCGATGGAGATATGCGCTTAAGTCAAGTTTGCCGCAGAAAATGAGGATTCTACAATGTTTTTAATGCCGGATAGATATTTCGATAAACTTTGTATTGATCATTCAAGACCTTTGAATTTTTCTCGATCGGATCAATTTTTTGATCCACTCTCACGGTTGATTCGCAGGCTTGGTCAACCGAATTCCAATTTTTCACGCCAACTCCGGCGAGTAATGCCGCACCAAACGCGGCTCCTTCTTGAGCTTCAATCGTCTCGACTCTTTGCCCGAAAATATCAGCCTGTATTTGCCGCCAAAGGGTTGATTTTGCACCGCCACCGCCTAATCTTATCGTGTCTAGAGGAATTCCCAATTCTTTATAAATTTCCAGACAATCGCGCAAACTAAATGCGACACCCTCCAAAATTGCACGAACAACGTGCGCCTTTGTATGTTTTCCAGTTAAACCAATTAATGAAGCTCTCGCGTCGGGATCAATATGCGGCGTGCGTTCGCCCATTAAATATGGTGTCCAAATAACACCATCAGAACCCGCGGGGATATTTTCAGCAAGTCGCACGAGCTCATCAAAACTTTCATTCTGGGCAAAATTATCGCGAAACCATTTAAACGAAAGCCCGGCGGCTTGTGTTACGCCGGTAACGTGCCAGCGTTCGGGAATGGCGTGGCAAAATGTGTGAATTCGTCCCTTTAGATCGATCGAAGGTTTGTCCGTTACGGCAAAAACTACGCCGGAAGTTCCGATTGTCACACCGACCGCACCTGATCTTGCGAGCCCCATTCCGATTGCCCCGGCGGCATTATCTCCGGCACCTGCGACAACCGGCGTTCCAACTTTTAAGCCCGTTTCTTCAGCACATTTGTTTGAAACTTTCCCGGTTATTTCCTGCGACTCATAAAGTTTCGGTAAAATGCTTTCGTCCATTTCGACGATCGAAAGGAGTTCGCGCGACCATTTTCGGTTTTGCACATCGAGCAGCAGCGTTCCCGAAGCATCTGCGACATCGGTTGCTTTTTCGCCTATTAAACAAAGGCGAACGTAATCTTTCGGGAGCAATACAGTTTTAACCTTCGCCCAGATTTCCGGTTCATTTTCACGAATCCAAAGCATTTTTGGAAGCGTAAAATTTGTCAAAGCCGGATTGCTGACGAGTTCGATAACCTTTTCTCTACCGACTTTTTCCGTTAACTCATCGCATTGTTTTTGTGTTCTTTGGTCGCACCAGATCAATGCAGGTCGCAGGACTTTATCGTTCTCATCAAGCAGAACCGCTCCGTGCATTTGCCCTGAAAGTCCGATAGCGGAGATGTTTTCGGGTTTTTCATTGACTAAAATTTTACGGATCGCTTGTGAAGAAGCACGCCACCAGTCGTCAGGGTTTTGTTCCGCCCAACCGATTTCTGGCGAGGAAAACGGAATATGTTCAACCGTTTCTGATGCATCGATCTTCCCATTTTCATCAATTAATATGGCCCGTGAGCCACCCGTGCCGACATCAATTCCGAGAAATTTCATAACTTTATACAGACAATTTTGACATTTTTCAGGACTTAGTTGCACTACTGAACAAAAGTATTATAGTATAACTTCAATCTTTAACGAATTCATTCAAGCACCAATAGATTTGTCCCCGAATTATCTTAAATAATTTGGGATTTCAAGCATTCTTACTAAAAATCAGGAGTCAAAAAAATTATGGCTGACGATATATTTGCTCCGGTTCCGGCACATAAATTCACATTCGGTTTGTGGACTGTTGGAAACCGTGGTGCGGATCCGTTCGGCACCCAGGTTAGACGGAAATTAAGCCCGGCGGAGATCGTCGAGATGTTGGCTGAAGTCGGTGCTTATGGAGTGAATTTTCACGATAACGATCTAGTGCCGATTGATGCGACCGCCGCGGAACAAGACAAAATCGTCAAAGATTTCAAGAAGGCTTGCGAAGACAACAATATCAAAGTTCCGATGGCGACGGTCAATCTTTTTTACGAACCTGTTTTCCGCGACGGTGCTTTTACGGCAAATGATGCGAAAGTGCGGGCCTACGCGGTGCAGAAAACGATCCGTGCGATGGATCTCGGAGCGGAATTCGGAGCAGAAACTTTCGTTCTCTGGGGCGGACGCGAAGGTGTTGAAACCGACGCCTGCCGGGAAACGATTGATGCCATTAAGCGTTTTCGCGAATCGCTTGATTATCTTTGCGAATACAGCAAATCACAAAATTACGGCTACAAATTTGCACTTGAAGCCAAACCTAACGAACCGCGAGCGGACATTTATTTCCCGACAACGGGAGCATATCTGGCGTTTATCGAAACGCTCGAAAATAAGGAAATGGTCGGTGTTAACCCGGAAGTCGCCCACGAACAAATGCCCGGACTTAATATGATGCACGCCGTTGCACAGGCATTTGAAGCCGGAAAACTTTTCCACATTGATCTCAACGACCAATATCCGGGACGTTATGATCAAGACCTGCGTTTTGGTTCGGTTTCGCCCAAGCAGTCATTCTGGCTCGTCAAATTTTTAGAAGATAATAATTATCAAGGAATGCGGCATTTCGATGCCCATGCATATCGCACTGAAGATTACGAGGGTGTAAAAGATTTTGCGCGTGGATGTATGCGAACTTATTTGATCTTCAAAGACAAAGCGAAGCAATGGAACAACCACGAAGGAATTCAGTCAATTTTAAGCGAGATCGAAGCGACAAATGAAAATAATTTGGTCGGCAGATTCAGCGTTGTAGGTTCAGAAAAACTTCTTTCGATGGAATTCGACCGTAATGAGCTGGCTTCGAAAGGTTTGCAGTATGAGAAACTCGATCAATTGACGATGGATATTTTGTTTGGTGTTGGATAAGGAATATTTCCCGCAACATCGCAAAGGAAGCATAAGATTATGAAATTTTCAAGAGGAGAACAAGCAAAAATAATTTTATCGGTCACGTTGTGTTTTTTGATGATCTCATCGGTTTTACCTCTGAACATCAACGCCCAGGAAAAGGCATATAAAAATCCGAATTTACCAATTGATGCGCGGGTTGATGATCTGCTTCGGCGTATGACTCTGGAAGAAAAGGTCGCGCAGATGATGAGTGTTTGGATGAAGAAGCCGAATGACAACACCAATGCTCAACCCAAGGATTTACCGTTTGGCGGGGAATTTTCGCCCGAAATCGCAAAAAAAGTTATGCCGAACGGAATCGGACATTTTGCACGTCAGAGAGAATATCGTAATGCAAAACGTTCAGCGGAATATGCGAATGCGGCCCAGAAATGGCTGATCGAAAATACTCGTCTTGGAATACCGGCGATATTTCACGATGAGATATTACATGGAAATATGGGGGAAGGGAGTACCGTTTTTCCTGTTCCGATTTCGCTTGCATCGAGTTGGGATACGAATTTGATCACCGAAGTTTTCACCATCGCGGCCTTGCAAACGCGACTTCGCGGAACTCACCACGTCTTAGGACCAAATATGGATCTGGCCCGCGAAGCACGGTGGGGACGTACGGAAGAAACTTACGGCGAAGACCCATATTTGACTTCGCGTATGATCGTCGCACTCGTCAAGGCGATTCAGGGAAATGCGACTTATGACAATCCGAAAATTGACGGTGAACACGTAATTGCAACAGGAAAACACTTTGCGGCACACGGTCAACCGGAAGGCGGAACGAACACCGCACCCGTGAATTTATCCGAAAGAATTTTGCGCGAAACACATTTCGTTCCGTTTGAAGCAGCGGTCAAAGAAGCAAGCCTTTTCAGCATTATGCCCGCTTATCACGAAGTTGACGGAATTCCCGTTCACGCAAATAGGTGGATGCTGCAAGACGTTTTGCGGGACGAATGGGGATTTAAGGGAAACATCGTTTCGGATTATTATGCGATGGGACAATTGATGGAAAATCATCACGTTGCCAAAGATAAAGCCGATGCCGCAAGACAATCACTCATGGCTGGATTGGATATTGAATTGCCCGATCCCGATGTCAATACGACATTGGTTGAACAAGTAAAGGCAGGCAAAATTCCGATGGAATTGATTGATAGAGCTGTGCGAAATGCTTTGTATTCCAAGTTTCAGGTCGGACTTTTTGAAAATCCTTTTGTGGATCCTGATAAGGCTCAGCGTATGACGGATACGGTGGAGGATCGTCAACTTGCCGCGAAAGCTGCACGCAAATCAATTACATTATTAAAGAACGAAAATAATGTATTGCCGCTTGATAGAAAGAAATTGAAATCTGTTGCGGTAATTGGTCCGAATGCGGACAGAGCGCATCTCGGCGGTTATACCGATCCGAATCCACCGCGATCCGTAAGCATTCTGGAAGGCGTCAAAAACAAACTTGGAAATTCAATCAAAGTAAACTATGCCAAAGGTGTTTTGATCACCAAAGAAGATGGAAACTGGTTTGGCGATACAGCGACCTTGAACGACGAAGCAAGCGACAAAAAATTGATCGCCGAAGCCGTTGAAGCTGCAAAAAAATCCGATGCCGTGATTCTTTCAATCGGCGGAAATGAAGACACGAATAAGGAAGCTTGGGCGGATAATCATTTGGGCGACAGAGATTCACTCGATTTGGTTGGACGACAAAATGAACTCGTCAAAGCAATTTTAGCAACCGGAAAACCGGTCGTTGTTTTCTTAACAAATTCGGGACCGCTGGCGATTAATTATGTTGCGGAAAATGTTCCGGCGATTCTCGAAGGATTTTACTTAGGTGAAGAAACAGGGACGGCCGCTGCGGATGTAATTTTCGGAGATTATAACCCCGGTGGAAAATTACCCGTTTCATTTCCTCGTTCGGCGGGTCAACTTCCGATCTATTACAATCGAAAACCGACGGCAAAACGCGGTTATTTATTTTCTACCACTGAGCCGCTCTATCATTTTGGCTACGGTTTGAGTTACACTACCTTCAAATATTCGAATCTGAAGATTTCAAGTCCTAAAATTAAAGCCGATGGAAAAACAACGGTCACGGTTGATATAACAAATACCGGCAGCCGCTTAGGCGATGAAGTCGCTCAAATGTACATTCGAGATGAGGTTAGCTCAGTAACAAGACCGATAAAGGAGCTAAAAGGATTCGAACGAATCACTTTAAATCCCGGCGAAACGAAGACGGTAACTTTTGAGATCAATCCCGCGAAATTACAGTTTTACGATCGCGAGATGAAAAGGATTGTCGAACCGGGAATGTTTACGATTATGGTCGGCGGAAATTCAAAGGATTTGATAAGTCAGAAACTTGAGGTCATTAAATAGACGGTGCCTAAAAATTAAGGTTCATCCAGGAGCAGTAGATACTTATGTCAAAAGCAAAAATTATTTTCTTTTCATTATTGGTTTCGGCTTTAATGTTGGCCGCAGCGTGCGTCAAAGCACCAAACGAGCAGGGCGGCAATTCGCCGACGGCAAATAAGCCCGATGGAGAAATCAAGATCGGTTTCTCGATGGCGACATTAAAAGAAGAGCGATGGCAAAAAGACAAAGTTGCCTTCGAGGCCCATTGCGAGAAAATGAAGGTTAAATGTGTGATAACGGTCGCCAATGCAGACGCTCAGCAGCAGGCGAATGATGTCGATAACCTTCTGACTCAAGGGGTTGATGTCCTTGTAATCGCACCGCACGATTCAACCCAGGCCGCTTCGATGGTTGATAAAGCGAAGGCACAGAATGTTGCTGTCATTAGTTACGACCGTCTGATAAATTCCGAGAAAATTGACTTGTATATTTCGCATCAGGTACCGGTAATAGGTCGTAAAATGGCGGAATATGCTCTTGCAAAGGTTCCGAAAGGAAATTACGTAATGGTTTACGGTGCATCAACCGACAATAACGGAATGATCCTAAAACAGGAGCAAAATGCCGTATTAAAACCAGCCGTTGATCGGGGCGATATAAAAATCGTTGCTGATCAGCATGCGAAAGACTGGAAACCGGAAGAAGCTCTGAAAATTGTCGAGAATGCATTAACGCAAAATGCCGATAAAATTGATGCAGTAATTGCTTCAAACGACGGAACGGCTGGCGGTGCGATCTCGGCGCTCGAAACGAAAGGTTTAGCCGGAAAGGTTCTCGTAACCGGTCAAGATGCTGAAAAGGCGGCGCTGCAAAGGATTGCTGAGGGAACTCAGACCATGACGGTATATAAACCGATCGAGCCGTTAGCTCAGGGGGCAGTCGAAGCTGCGATTAAGCTTGCGAAGGGAGAAAAGCTTGATTCCGAGCCTTTTAAGAGTGATGCGATGACCAAAGACATTGCTGCAATATTGCTTGAAGTTATTGTGGTTGATAAAGACAATTTGCAGGACACGGTTATTAAAGACGGGTGGATAACTTTTGATGAAGTATATGCGAATGTTCCGGCGGATAAAAGACCGAAAAAAGAATAGTTTCGTGAGTTGACCGAGTTTTAAAATGAACTCAGTCAACTCAGTCAACTTCTATGAACCCCATCTTGGAAATGAAAAACATCACCAAGGAATTTCCGGGCGTAAAAGCCTTGGATGATGTTAATTTGGATTTGTTTGAAGGAGAATTCCATTCACTCGTCGGTGAAAATGGTGCGGGAAAATCGACGTTGATGAAAGTGCTTTCTGGGGTTTATCCTTACGGTACGTACGAAGGCGAAATTCTTGTCAATGGAAAGGAAAGACGCTTTACAACAATCCGAGAAGCTGAAGAGGCAGGAATTGCGATTATCTTTCAGGAGCTTTCCTTAGTTAAGGAATTAACGGTCGGCGAAAATATTTTTCTTGGACGCGAACCTGCAAAATTCGGCATTATTAACTGGAGTGAAATTTACCAGAAATCCGCCAAACTTCTCAAAGAATTAAATCTCAATATCAACCCGAAAACCAAAGTAGGAAACCTTGGAATCGGACAACAGCAATTGGTCGAAATTGCCAAAGCACTTTCACAAAATGCGAAGATTCTCGTTCTGGATGAACCGACGGCGGCTTTGACGGAAAGCGAGGTCGAGATACTTTTTGATATCGTCAGGGATCTGAAAAAACGCGATGTCGGGATGATTTATATTTCGCACAAACTCGATGAAGTTTTTGCAATGAGTGACCGTGTTACGGTATTGCGGGATGGAAACACAGTTGCAACTGAAAACGCTCTGGCGCTCGATAAAGACAAAGTAATTTCTTTGATGGTCGGTCGCGATGTGGGTGATATTTTTCCCGTATCAACCCATGATTTCGGCAAGGTTGTTTTGGAAGCGAAGCACATAAGTGCTTTTGATCCGGATGTTGCAAATAAAAAATTGGTAGACGATGTTTCGTTTGAAGTCCGCGAAGGCGAAGTTTTGGGAATTGCGGGCTTGATGGGAGCAGGCAGAAGCGAACTTCTGTCGGCAATTTTTGGCGCGTGGCGTGGAAATCATTCGGGCGATGTTTTGGTAGATGGCGAAATGGCATTAATTAATTCGCCTCGTGATGCAATAAAGCACGGAATTGGCTTTGTCACCGAGGACCGCAAGCGCTACGGTTTGATCTTAGATCAGACAATTATGGATAATTCGACGCTCGCCGGATTAAAACAAATTTCGGGAAATTTTATAACCCATCGTTCCCGCGAACTGGTAGCGACAAAAGAGATTATGGAATCGCTGCGTGTGAAAGCGAATTCGCCGATTACCGTAACAAGCACACTTTCCGGCGGAAATCAACAAAAGGTCGTTCTCGGAAAATGGCTTTTGACCAAGCCGAAAGTGCTCTTTTTGGACGAACCGACTCGCGGTATCGATGTCGGGGCGAAGCAGGAGATATACGCCGAGATCAATGAACTTGCCAAGCAAGGCCTGGCAATCGTAATGGTTTCATCTGAATTGCCCGAAGTTTTGGGTTTATCGGACCGGATTCTTGTCCTGCATGAAGGACGTTTAACGGGAGAGTTTACAAAAGCAAATGCAACGCCGGAAAAGGTTATGGCTGCGGCAACGGCGACCCTTTAGAGAGAAGATCAATTCTTGATATTTGATTGAGGAAAATTTATGTCGGAAACCAGTAAATCAAATAAATTAAATTTGCGGGCGAATTCACTCAGGGCCTACACGATGCTGGCGGCATTAGTCGTAATCTGGCTTTTCTTCCATTGGCAAACCGGCTCAATATTTCTAACTCCGAGAAATCTCTCAAACTTAATGCTTCAGACATCCGTTACGGGGATTATCGCGGTCGGGATGCTGATGGTAATAATATCCGGAAACATTGATCTTTCCGTCGGTTCGCTTCTTGCGTTGGCAGGCGGGATATCGGCAATTGTTTTGACAAAGCTGGGGTATGGATTGGTTCCGGCTGTTTTGGCGGCTATCGCGGTCGGGGTATTAATCGGTGTTTTTCAGGGAATCCTAACCGCTTACGGAAATATCCCGGCATTTATCGTGACGCTCGGTGGCTTGCTTGCCTGGCGGGGAGCGATAAAAGGAATCTCACAGAGTGAAACCATCCCGATCACGGATGATAGTTTTAAAGCAATTGGACAACAATATGTTGATCCTAATATCGGCTGGGTTTTGGCGGCGATAGGCATTTTGGCAATATTCTTCTTCGCGTTTCGTAATGCGAAGGCACAAAAGGACTACGGAGTCGGTGACGGAAACCTGGGTAAAGAATTAATTAAAGCCGTAGCACCGGCGATCGGAATTGTCGTTTTCATATTTGTAATGAACTCATATGCGGGCATCCCGATTCCTGTTTTGATATTTCTTGCTATTGCTCTATTTGGCTACTTCATTACAAATAACACTACGTTTGGACGCTACATTTATGCAATCGGCGGAAATTCTGAAGCAGCGCGGCTTTCCGGTATCAACAATAAAATGGTTGTGTTAAAGGTTTTCGGATTACTCGGAGCTTTTACCGGGATCGCGGCTGTGATTTATACAGCGCGTGTTGCGAGCGGAACTCCCGATGCCGGAACCTTGCTTGAGCTTGATGCAATTGCCGCCTGTGTGATCGGCGGAACATCTCTTATGGGCGGGCGCGGAACCGTTTTCGGAGCATGTTTAGGTGCATTGATCATGGCAAGCCTCGATAACGGAATGTCGCTTTTAAACTACGCGGATTATACTCAAGAGCTGATCAAAGGGTCGATCTTGGTCGCGGCGGTCGGGATTGATATGGTCGGTCAGAAGTCTTAACTCGCCGAAAACATCGTGATTCATTTCACGTTGTCACCGCCGGGGAAACTTCTTTTTCGAAGAAATTTAAAATGGGTGATCGTGAAACGACTTGACTTAAAACGGACTAACGTAGCGCGTTCGAATACGGTTCGAGATATCAATCGAAGAATTGTGTTGAACTATGTCCGCGAAAACGCTCCAATCTCGCGTTCGGAAATTGCAAAGAAAACAGCGCTTCAACGCTCAACTGTTTCCCTCATCGTGCAGGAACTAAAGGATCTCGCGTTGATAAACGAAATTCACGGTGAGTCCAGCGGTGGACGTCCTCCCGTCCTATTGACGCTCCAAACCTTAAAACCTGTTGCAATGGGAATCGCCGTGATGACCGATATCACGCAGGTGGTTACCGGGGATCTTTCAGGTAGAATTATCGATCGTGAGGAATTTGAAACCGATCCCGATTTTGAGGTTACACTTTCAAGAATTATCAAATGTTCGAAGCGCCTGATTGCAAAAAACAAAGGGAGCATCGAGGGAATAGGTATCAGCGTTCCCGGGGTCGTTGATGTTGAAAGTAGAGTTGCTTTCTTTGTGCCGCATTTCAAATGGAACGATGTAAAAATCGGCGAATTACTTGAAAACGCTTTAGATTTACCGGTAAAAGCGGACAACGATGCAAATGCTGTAGCTCTCGCAGAGTTATGGTTTGGGCAGGAATCGGAAATCGATGAAGACCGCAACTTTATTGCGATTCTGGTTAAAGAAGGTATTGGAACCGGGATCGTTATTGACGGTCAAGTTTATCAGGGAAAGAACGGTACGGCTGGGGAGTTCGGCCATATGACGATTGGAAAGGAAGCACCTGTTAAGTGTGCAACCGGAAGCCGTGAATGCTGGGAAGCTCTGGCATCGGATAGAGCGACGATAGCACGATATCGAAATTATGCTTCGAAAACTACTGTTACCTCCGTGAAAAATATGAAGGGATTGGTGCGGTTGGCGAATAGCGGAGATCGAGTTGCTCAGAAGGCAATCAAGGAAACGGCGCGATATCTGGCAATCGGAATTGCCAACATAATTCAGGCAATGGGACCCGAATCAATAATTCTGGCCGGCGAAATAACAAACGCCTGGTCGTTGATATACGAAGACTTAAGATCCGCGATCGAAAGCTGTATCTGCCGGGAGTATCACTCGACGACCCTGAGCCCTGCGAAATTCGGCGGAGACGAAAGCTCCATGGGCGCATTGACATTATTCTTAGCCTCGAAATTTGCGAACATTAAGACGGCATAGTTCTGTTTAGATTTGGATAATCGAAACAGAGGTTAACACGACAGTTCAGGATTGGCTTCAATTCATCGAGCAAGCGAATAAAGGTAGCTTGAGCCTACAAATACTGAATCATTGATTTTTTTTCCAAAGAATCTTGACATTGAAAAAAAAATGTAATAACTTTTGCTTGGTCATACAACAAAGTAAAAAAATTCGTTACACAGCTAAATTTCAACGTTGGTTTGGAATTTACTTCTCAAATTAGGAACTTTTGCCGGGCTACAAAACAAAGCGTTCGGCAAAAAGCCTAGATTTTCAGCTTGTTAATTCGAGAGCAAGATCGCATAGCAGTTCGGAAGTGCATCTTGAGATTGCAATCATCTGCACTATGGATTTGAAAGAGTAATCGATGGATTCTCGAGACATAGACAGCAATAATAATACCAAGTACTTTCGGAGGATTTCATGAACAAAGACTATCAAAATCGAATCAAATTTGTAGTTGCGCCTAGATCGGGTGTAGCTCTTTTAAAAAAGGCTGGATCGGTGGTGACATTATTATTTTGCCTGGTTATGTTAGCCGGTTACGGATTTACACAGACGGATTCCTCCGGAAGAATTACGGGAAACGTGGTTGACCAAAGCGGCGGTGCGGTACCGGGCGCGACGGTAACCATTAGCAAACCTGCAACTAACTTTTCTCGAACTATTACGGCTAGCGACAATGGCAGTTATTCCTTTAACAATCTGCCGGTTGGAACCTATCGGATGAGAGTGAGTAAAGACGGCTTTAAGGAAACTTCTGTAGGCAACGTTGTGGTAAACGTTGCTAGTGTTACCAATCAGAATATTAGTTTAGAAGTCGGGCAAATTTCTGAGGTTGTAGAAATTACGGCTGATGTGGTTCAGATTGAAACACAAACCGGTGCGGTCGGTGAGATCGTAAGCGGCGATCAGGTTCGTGAGCTGCCATTAAACGGTCGGAGTTTCGTGCAATTGACTCAGCTTCAACCGGGCGTTTCAGCGGCAAATAATTTTGATAGTAAAAGTAAAGGTCTATTCGGCGGTGTTGATTTCTCCGTAAATGGAAACTCCGGGCAGAGTAATTTGTTTTTGACGGACGGCGCAAACAACAATGATACGGGATCGAATCGAACGATTTTGTTGTTTCCTTCGATCGAAGCAATAGCAGAATTTAAGTCTCTCCGAAATAGCTATGGTCCTGAATATGGGCAAGCAGCTGGCGCGGTTATTTCAATTGTTACAAAGGGTGGAACAAATGACTTCCATGGCAGCTTGTTTTATTTTGGGCGAAACGATGCGTTGAACGCGACTGAGTTTTTTGCTAACAAAAACGGCACCGGCAAGAACGCTTTGCGTCGGAACGATTTTGGTTTTTCGATTGGAGGACCTCTTCCGTTCTTTAATTTTGGCGAAGGCGGACCGGTGTTTCACAATGGTAAAAACCGTTTATACTTCTTTTATTCGCAAGAATGGAATAAGGAAATTCGGGGTGCTTCAAGGTTTGGAAGCGTTCCGACGCTACTTGAAAGGCAAGGCAATTTCAGCCAGCCGAGAATTGCAAACGGACAGCGCTGTTCACCCGATCCAATTCAAGAACCAACCCATCCGGGGTTTGCGACACAGATTATTCCTGCCGCTAACTTGAGCAAGGCTGGATTAACTTTGGTCAAGATATTTCCTGAGCCGAACATTGCAAATCCAACTAATTGTACAAACTGGGCTCAATCGGCTAACTCTCCAATTGATTTTCGTGAAGAAAATATACGAATCGACGCGATTATAAACAGCAAGAATAAAGTTTTCGCTCGATACACGCAGGATACATGGACGAACGCGACGCCGATCTTGACTGGGAACTTATGGGGAGACGATGCATTTCCGACGATTGAGAGCACATGGGCACAACCGTCGAAGCAGGCGGCATTTAAATTAACTACGCAACTTGGTTCGAATGCGATAAACGAAGTTCAGTTTTCATATTCGGCTAACCGAATCAACGTTGATCCCGGTGCGGGCGGCGGACTTAATGCTGAAATCAATACCGCAATACCAGGGTTTTATCCGGATTCGGTCAAGGTGAACGGCGTTAATCGTCCGCACCCTGTTTTTTGGGGTGGAATCGCACCATATTTTTCGAGCTCGGGGTCCGATTTGTGGACCCAGGCTCCATTTAGGAATTCACTAGACATCTATTCAATCAGGGATGATTTTTCGCTGGTTGCAGGAAATCATACGCTTAAATTTGGCGGACTTTATGATAGCGCGGCTAAAAATGAGGATTCCGGTCCGAACAACGAAGCTGTGCAATTCTGGGGACCTTCGGGATGTTGCGGGGCGTTCTCTGGGAACTGGGGTAACGGTATGCTCCAGGACCTTTTGACCGATGGCACGTTGTTTGGTTTTGCTGAAACTAATACGATGGCGGTTGGTCAAAACCGTTACAAAAATCTTGAGTTTTATATGGGTGACAGCTGGAAAGTAAAACCAAATCTTACGTTAGAGTTAGGTGTACGTTATTCATTGCTTTTCGAACCCTATGATGAACGAGATCGTATCAGCGGATTCTTGCCATCAGAATATAATCCTGCGCGACCGGCGACGGATCCTTGTAATGGTTTGGTCGTACCCGTTGGCACAAATCCTTGTGCCGGTATTGCGGGTGCAAGCACTCCGACTCAGTTTTCAAATCGTTCGCTGCGCGAAAATAGTTATTTGAATTTTGCACCGCGTTTGGGTTTTGCATGGGATGTTTTCTCGGATGGCAAGACGGCGATTAGAGGCGGCTTCGGACAATTCTTCCTTAGAGAACGAACGAGTCCATATTTTGCGTCGTTGACACAGAATTCTCCATTTTCCGCAACAATTGGTGGTCAACGAACATTGAATGGTTCGCAGTTCGTCGGTTTGTCGGCAGCTTCGAACGGATCTCCCAGGTTCGGACTCAGCCCTGAAGCAGCAACACCGTATTCAATTCAGTTCAACGTTTCCGTTGGGCGGCAGCTTTGGAAAGATACAGTTATAGAGGTCGGTTACGTCGGTAACCGGTCGCGAAAACAGTTAACTCATAGTGATGTTAACCAAGTGCTAGAGACCAATCGAAAGGCGGCGGCTTTTGCCGCAGATGGAAACGCGGTTAACGCCCTTCGACCATTTAGTAACTATGGTTCGATCTATCAATTCGAACGAAATGGCAGAGGCGATTACGATTCAATGCAGGTCTTGTTTAGGACAAGGTTCACCGAAAAATCGTCGCTGCAGTTTGCTTACACTTTCTCAAAATCTCAGGCTGATTTTGGTTTGAACGATTCGAGTGGCGGCAGCAGCGCTTTCGCCGTGTTGGACAGAAACAATCGAGACCTCGATTTTGCAGAGTCCGATATAAATCGTCCGCATATTTTTGTGGCAAACATGATCTACCATATGCCTTCGTTTAAGGATTCGAACACGGCTGTTCGGACCCTTCTTGGGGGGTGGGAAGCTGCGGCGATCGTACAAGTGACGAGCGGTACATCGCTAACGCCAAATTTGAATGCTACGAGTATTCAAGCGGCTGGGGCTACTACTTCGCTTCAAGGTGGCATCACAGGATTTGGATCAGGTGTAGCAAATCAGCGGCCGATTCGAGTTGAGAGTGAACCATGTTTCCTTGAAGGAACAACGGGAAGCTTCCTTAATCCAAATGCCTGGACACTGGTCGGTTATAAGATTGGAGAAACAACTCCGCGTAAAACGACGTGTAACGGACCGATGACCAAAAACGTCGATTTCTCGTTGTACAAGAACTTTGCACCATCATGGCTAACCAACGGAATGTTTGGGGAAGCAGCAAGACTTCAGTTCCGATTGGAGTTCTTCAATGCGTTAAACACACCGCAGTTTGGTGGCGCACTTCCGACGATATTCTACGACGGGCAAGTTTCGTGCGGTGCGAATCCTTGTAGCGCGACCAATAATACGATCACCAGTTTTACCGGTGCCAACGGAAACTTTGGAGTAGCAAATTCAACGCGCGGCGGTCGTGAAATTCAGTATGCTTTTAAGTTTTATTTCTAGACTGGTTTAATCTAATTGCGGCAAGAAAATATTTGCTTTCGAGCATATCTTTTCTTGCCATTTTTTCTTTGTGATATAATTTTGCAAAACTCCAAGAATCGGTTTTAGCAGGATTCCAGCTTTATGATGGGAAGAATTTTGATTTTGGTTTTGTGTTTCTTCTCGATTGGTGTTTTGGCTCAGAATCCTGGCTCGAGAAGCTTATCTACGTCCCCAACACAACCACCGGACGAACTACTCAAACACTTAACCGCCGCCGAAGCGCACCAAAAATCGGGGGATCTTCCGAATGCCGCAATCGAAAATCGCGCAGTTTTGGGCATTGCTCTTCAAAGATTTGGGAATTCTGCTATTGAAGAAGGGAAATATTCGGAAGCCGTAAAGGTCCTAACCGAATCCGTAAAATTCAAGGATGGTGCTTCGGAAAGGACAAATTTAGCCGTTGCGTATTTGCGGCAGAATCTTCTTGATGATGCACTGCGGGAGGTACAAGTAGCGATTTCTATTGACCCAAATCACATAGGCGCGAATTATATTCTTGGAAACGTTTTGTACCGAAAGGAAAGTTATGATGCGGCTCTCCCCGTTCTAGAAAAGGTGTTTGCCGAAGCACCGGATTTCGAAATTGGTCGGGCTCTTGGTTTTACTTATCTAAACCTAAAGCAGATCGAGCGGGCGCAGAAACTTTTTATTAAGATCGAATCGTTGGTTGGAAAAAAACGGGCGGGTTTACACATCCTTTTTGCCAAGTTTTATGAACGCACAAACTATCCTGCCGATGCCGAGCGGGAATTATTGCGTGCAATTGCCATCGATCCCAAGGAACCCCGGGCACACTTTTTCCTCGGATATTTACTCCTTCAAAATGGTGGAAGCGAGAGATTGAAGGAAGCGGTTGCTGCATTTGAGCAAGAACTGGTATTTTCCCCAAACGATTTTTATTCGAATTTCTTTGCCGGTGTGGCGGCATCCGGCGAAAACGATCATCAAAAAGCAATCAAATTCCTAACGAAGGCAATTGAAATAAACCCGGAAAGTGGCGAAGCGCATATGTTCTTAGCCCAGTCTCAGATAGAGCTCGATGATTTGGGAAATGCTGAGGCGAATTTGCGGCGTGCGATTGCGCTTGAATCCGAGGGTAAGAAAAACACTCAAGCTCGGCGAACTCATTTTATGCTGGGACGGCTTCTATTAAAATCGGGGAATAGAGAAGAAGGGCAGAAAGAACTTAAGATAGCCGGACAGTTACAACAGGAATCACTGGATTCATCCCGATCGCAACTTGACCGAATTCTCGGAGAATCCGCGGATGCTGGAATCACGTCAAAAGTGGATGTTCAGATTGTAACGAACGTTGAGGTGAAACTGACACCTGAACGAACCCAGCAGCTGTCGAAAGTTAAAGCGTTTTTGATCGATGTAATCGCGCAGGCTTTTAATAATCTGGGAGTAATCGCGATACAGAATAATCAGACACCTGAAGCGCTTGAGAATTTTTCCAAGGCTTTTGAATGGAAGCCTGAACTTCCGAACCTGAGTCGGAATTTAGGAATCGTTAGATTTCGAGCCGGGGTTTTTGAAAAGGCAATTGTCCCGCTTGAATACCATCTGAAAGCAAATCCACAAGATGCCTTGATACGAAAAATGCTTGGTTCAAGCTATTACCTCTTGAAAAACTTTTCGAAATCGGTTGAAACTCTTCGACCAATTGAAGGTGATCTTCCTAGGGATGCGGAGCTTGCGTACTTTTATGGAATTTCTTTGATCCAAATAAAACAGAATCGCGAAGCTGTTTCGATATTTGATAGCTTGGCAAAGAAGTCTAAACAAGATTCAGCGGCATTATTTTACGCCGGACAGGGGTTTATGATGCTCGGAGATTACGAGCGTGCGGTGTTAGAATTTTTACAGGTTTTGTCACTTGCACCGGAGACTCCCAAGGCAAATTATTTTATCGGACAGAGCTTACTGCGGTTAAACCGGCTTGCGGACGCAGAGAAATCATTTAGCCGTGAACTGGAGATTAGTCCCGCTGATCCGATTTCAAGATACCATCTTGCACTCACATTGATCGAGAGGAAAATTGAAACCGAGCGTGCCGAAAAACTTCTTGAAGAGGCGTTGAGTTTGCGTTTTGGCTATGCCGATGCACTTTACCAGTTGGGAAAGATAAATCTCGAAAAGGGCGAAACTAAAAAGGCGATTGAGAGACTCGAAGAAGCTGTTTCAGCGGATGCGGACAAAGATTATATACATTATCAACTCAGTATTGCATATCGAAAAGTCTCGCGAAACCAAGACGCAGATCGTGAGTTGAAACTCTATCAAAAATTAAAGAATGAAAAACGAAAGATGGATTCTCCAATTCCGATGGGAGGCGATGAAAATTAAAAGCGTTTTCACAGGATTGGTGTTGATTTCGCTGTTGTCGACCACGTCGGTTTGGTCGCAGGCGGATGTCTGTACAGATCATGAAATTCCCAGGCTGGTCGATGTCTATAAAGAAAGCGGTATTACGTTCACTCACACAGCTGCACCGGAGAAAAAATATATCGTCGAATCAATGAGCGGCGGCGTCTTGCTGATCGATTATGACCGGGATGGTTGGCTGGATATCTATTTCACAAATGCCCCGACGGTTGAAATGGCATTGAAAAAAGAAAAATCAAAAAGCCTTCTTTATCGTAATAATGGAAACGGAACTTTTACGGATGTAACTGACAAAGCAGGGGTTGGATTCCCGGGTTACGCGATGGGCGGAGCGGTCGGCGATTACAATAACGATGGTTTTCCTGACATGTACATCACATGTCTCGGTGAAAACGTCCTTTATAGAAATAACGGCGACGGAACATTTACGGATACTGCTGAGGAATCCAAGGCCGGAGACGGACGATGGTCTGCCGGCGCGGCATTTGGCGATTTGGATGGTGACGGTTTTCTCGATCTGGTTGTAGCAAATTATGTTGATTTTGATTTGAATGATCTGCCAGGTTTCGGGTCGCTTCCAACTTGTAAATTTCGCGGGGTTGACGTGCAATGCGGGCCTCGGGGCTTGAAAGGCGCGGGCGACAGCGTTTTCAAAAACAATGGAGACGGCACGTTTACTGATATAACAAAAGAAGCCGGAATGATTGATCCGGAAGGTTTTTACGGAATGCAGCCCGTTATTTCGGACTTTGGCGATACAACGAGAAAAGACGTTTATATAGCGAATGATTCGACGCCGAATTTCTTTTATCAAAACAAAGGTTCTTATAAATTTGAGGAAATTGGTTTGCTTTCAGGAACTGGTGTTAGCGGCGATGGTTCGGAGCAAGGTTCGATGGGCGTTGCCGTCGGCGATTATCTTCACACGGGGAAAATGGGAATTTATGTAACGAATTTTGCTGACGAATACAATGTTCTTTACCGTAACAATGGAAATTTCGATTTTACTGACGTTTCTTTTGCTTCGAAGGTCGCACAATCTTCAAGGCCATACGTAGGCTGGGGAACAGGATTTTTTGATCTGGATAATGACACCTGGCTTGATCTGTTTGTCGTCAATGGTCACGTCTATCCACAGATGGACGAAATTTCGTCAGGGGCAGGATACAAACAAGGTAAACTTTTATATATCAACCAAGGCGGCGGCAGATTTTGCGACGCGACCAAACAAGGGGGCCAGGTTTTATCCGAAGAAAGAGTATCGCGCGGCGCGGCTTTTGGAGATTTAGATAATGACGGAAATATAGATATTGTCGTCGAAGATCTGGACAGTTCGCCGATGATCCTGAGAAACGAAGGGGTCAAAGCGAATCATTGGATCACGATTGAGCTTGGTGCGGCACAGGGAAACCCGCTAGCCATCGGCGCAATAATTAAAGTTACAACAGGAACACTTACCCAAACCGAAGAGATCAGAAGCGGGGGAAGCTATCTTTCGCAAAATGACCTCCGCGTTCATTTTGGACTCGGCAAAGCAACAAAAGTTGATTTAATTGAAATTCGGTGGAACTCCGGCAAGATCGAAACTATCAAAGATGTCGAAATAGATAAATTCTATGCGATTCTCGAGGGTAAGGGGATCGTTCCATTTGATAAAATCCGTCCTTCTTTAGGCAGGAAAAAGTAGATTTTAACAAACCCCGAAAATCGCACAATTTCAGGTTTTATTGATTCATCGAACAAAGTCGAATAAAATACTGGGAAGCTTGAAATTTTTAATGCGTTTTGGCGAATCTCCAAGCCGATTTTATGTTGAGGAAATATTATGAGTAAACTAATACTGGCTACCGTTTTCGTATTCATCGCCTTCTCCTTCACCTTTTCACAAACGAGTGCTCCTCCCGGAGTCGGAACACCTGCCGGGGCGGGTGACAAAAATTTGGAGGACAATAGCGTTAAAATGCGTTCCGTGGAACTTGAGCGCATCAAGCGCGAAGCCGATAAAACTGCCACGATCAGGCGTGACGATGGCGTCGAACTCAATTTCGACATTATTAAGAATGACTTCGAGGGTATTCAAAAGGAGCAGGATAAGATCGTCAGCGCTTATCAATCCGGTGCTAAGATTGATTATGAAAAAATCAACACATCTTCGGGGCAAATCACAGAAATGGCTATTCGTTTGAAATCCAATCTTTTTCTGCCCGACGCAGTCGCAAAGGATCCCGATAAACCGAAAGCGTCTTCTGAAACCCCGGCAACAGAAAAAAAGGCCATGAGTCTCCGAAATATGATAGTTGATTTAGACAATGCTATTGGAGAATTCATTACAAACACGATGTTTCAGAATCTTAAAACTATTGATCCGTCATTAGCAAAAAAAGCGGAGTCTGATCTCGATAACATCATTAAATTCAGCGGGGATCTTTGGCTTGAATCGAAGCGGATTAAATCCAATTAGAAACATTTTCAAAGGTAAATCATAAGGTGAAACGAACTGTTTTTTTGGCAACTGGATTATTACTTCTTTTATCGGGCTGGGTAAATGCTCAAAGTGTTCCACCGCCTCCCGCTCCGATTGTTGAATCCGATATCCGTGACAACACCATAAAAATGCGTTCTATCGAACTCGAACGCGTCAAACGAGAAGCCGACAAGGCCCGTCCCGCGGAATCTACCAGAGAACGCGAAATGCGCTTTGCAGAAATCAAGAATGATTTCGAGGGTATCCAAAAATTGCAGGATGCAATAATCGCAGCATACACAAAAGGCGAAAAAGTAAACTACTCAAAAATCGGAAGATCGGCAGCGGCTATGAGAACTGAAGCTTTTCGCCTTGATAAAAATCTTTTTGGTGAAAAAGAGGAAAGGAAAGTTGAAAATAAGAAAGCCAGAAATAATAAGCGAGAAAGTGTCCGGAAATTGATTATCGAATTAGATAATTCAATTGGGCGCTTTATCAAAAGTCCGATTTTTCAAAACACTAAGATCGTTGACTCTAAGATTTCCGAACGTGCACAAAAAGAACTAGAGAACATCATCCAGCTAAGCGAAATGCTTTCGATCGAATCAGAGAAAATGAAATAAATTAGACAGAGTTAAGTGATTCCAAGACTGGGCGAGAATCAATTTCTCGTCTTTTATTTTTTTAATAAGAAAATGCGTAATAAGATACAATGGGGAGTTTTGGGTACTGCAAACATCGCTGTAAATAAGGTAATCCCATCAATGCAGGATACTATGCGATGCGAAATTTCTGCGATAGCTTCGAGAGATATTGACAAGGCAAAAGCCATTGCAAGAAATCTTGGCATCGAAAAGTCTTATGGATCTTATGAAGAATTGCTGGCTGACCCGAAAATCGATGCGATCTATAATCCTCTGCCGAATCATCTTCATCTGGAATGGACGTCGAAAGCCACGGAAGCGGGAAAGCACGTTTTGTGCGAAAAACCAATTGGTTTGAACGCTGATGAAGTCCGAAAACTAATTGCCCTACGGGATCGAACAAATGTAAAAATTCAGGAAGCATTCATGTTGCGCACTCATCCGACATGGATTGCCGTTCGCAATTTGATCAAATCCGGCAGAATCGGTGATTTACGGGCGATCACCGGATTCTTCAGCTATTTTAATGAGGATAGATCAAACATTCGGAACAAATTGGAAATGGGCGGTGGTGCTCTGTTGGATATCGGTTGTTACTGTATAAATATTTCGCGTTTTATTTTTGAAGATGAGCCGAAAAGAGTTTCAAGTTTGATTGAAAGAGACTCCGAAACGGGAATCGATAAAATGACTTCGGCGATTCTGGAATTTCCAAACGGACACTCTACATTCACTTGTTCAACGCAACTTGTACCGTACCAAATAATGCAGTTTCTTGGCACGAAGGGACGCATCGAGGTGCAAATTCCCTTCAACATCCCGCTTGATTCGCCAACGAAAATTTTTATTGATGATGGTTCTGACCTATTCGGCGAAAAAATCGAAACAATCGAATTTAAGCCGGCAAATCAATATACAATTCAAGGCGACACATTTTCTAAAGCGATATTGGAAGATTGCCCTCAGGAAATATCTTTGGAAGATTCGTTTCGAAATATGGCAGCAATCGATGCCGTTTTTCGTTCATCCGAAACACGGCAATGGGAGGTTCCAGACAAGCCTTAAGCGTGAGTTCATTTGCTCAATGATTGGAGAAAGTAAGGCAGATGATGCCAGCAAATTCTACCTCGGAGAAATAATTACGTAGTCACGGCCTTTATAGAGACGAATTCCCGTCTTATCCGATTGCATTAAGAGCGGACGCGGACGTTTAATAACCAGATCCTTAATGGTTGCGGCTTCGAAAACTTGTTTGCCGCTTATATCAAAGATTCTAACAGTGCCATTTTTCGAAAACCCGAATCCATAGGCACCAATCTCGAGTTCGTTTTCGCCAACGTTGACAGGTGAATCTGTAATAAAGAACCCTTCATAAATTCCGCTGATATCCGAGGAATATCCCGAAACATCAACCAGTCCCGCTAAAATAATCCTTTTTTCACCAATTTTTGCAGCCGCGGAATTCCTCCTTTGGGTCATACCGCTTAAACCGGCAAAATAAAAACTTGCAGGAATTATCGCCTCCAGATCCTTCTTTTCTTCTATCGTCTCAATACTGACTGTTTTCTGCGCCGCGACGCTGTAGCCCAAGAGCAAAACGAATACGGGAATCAGGAATCGGGTTGTTGCTCGCATTTTGGTTATTTCATTGCCTCCTTCGCCAATATACATTTCCGATCTTACAGGAATTAACTCAATTCGAAAAACACTCGAAAGGAATGCCTATTTATTTTTGCAAACCTTTTCGTTAAAGGACTTTCCGCGATATGCTTGAACATTCTTGATAGATAAAATAGAATATCGTCAAAAGCTCTCCAAATTAAATCTTAACGAAAGGACGATCAGAATGACGAAACTACGAACAATTCTATTTACGGGGCTATTTTTTGCTACAATCTTTTGCCTGCCACTGCAACAAAGTCGTGCCCAAATGCGGACGAGCGATTCGGCGAAAACAGACGTGATGGATAGCCAAACGTATATGCGACGAGCCGGGCAACGCCCGAAATTAAGGGATTATTCAAATCAAATCAACGCACTTATAAAACAGATGACTCTGGAAGAGAAGGTCGGGCAAATGACACAACTTGAGATCGGACAGATCACTTCGGGTGGAGACTCAAATATAGAAATTGATCCTGTTAAACTAAAAAACGTCGTTGAGACTTACGGAGTCGGTTCAATTCTGAACGTCAACGGACACGCGTTGCCAATTGATAAATGGCATGAAATTATCGCGAAAATTCAAACTTCAGCCAATAACACACGTCTCAAGATTCCCGTGATTTACGGAATCGATTCGATTCACGGAGCAAATTACATTCGTGGCGGCACTCTGTTTCCGCAAGAGATCGGAATGGGAGCGACCTGGAATCCCGTTTTGATGGAGAAAGCTGCGGAGATCACCGCGATGGAAACCCGTGCGGCTGGAATTCCCTGGAGTTTTTCACCCGTCTTGGACGTGGGAAAACAACCGCTTTGGCCAAGATTTTGGGAAACATTCGGCGAGGATACATATTTGGCTTCCGTTATGGGCGTTGCATTTGTTCGCGGGTTGGAAGGACAGGATGTCAGTTCAAATACTCGTGTCGCTTCGAGTTTGAAACATTATGTCGGGTACAGTTTTCCACTAAATGGAAGAGATCGTACTCCCGCCTGGATTCCCGAAAATTACATGCGTGAATATTTTCTACCGCCGTTTGCCGCAGCTGTTAAAGCGGGTGCAAGAACGATCATGGTAAATTCGGGGGAAGTCAACGGAGTTCCGGGACATATCAATAAACGTCTTTTGACCGATGTTTTGCGTGGGGAATTAAAATTTGATGGATTTGTTGTAACCGATTGGGACGATATCAACAAACTCGTCACTGCCTGGAAAGTTGCACCGAATACCAAAGAAGCAACGCGTATGGCAATTATGGCTGGCAATGATATGTCAATGGTTCCGTATAATCTGACATTTACGAAAGAATTGATCGAACTTGTCAAAGAAGGCAAAGTTCCGATGTCGAGAATTGATGAAGCAGTCGGACGGATTTTGCGTGTTAAATACGAACTCGGACTTTTTGAGAATAACGGAATGCCGAATCGGGCTTTGAAAGCAAATTTTGGCAAACCAGAGTATCAGCAAGCCGCTCTTGATGCGGCTCGCGAATCGCTTGTCCTGCTCAAAAACGATAAGAACATTTTACCGCTTTCAAAGGACAAGAAAATTCTCGTTACAGGTCCGACGGCAGATTCTTTGATCTCATTAAATAATGGTTGGACATATGTGTGGCAGGGCTCCGAAGCGTCGCTTTATCCAAAAGACAAAATGACCATTCGGCAAGCAATTGAGAAAAAGGTGGGAAGCAAAAATTTCAAATTTGTTCAAGGAACTGAGATCGTGCGTGCACCCGGGCCGGCAAATACAACGCCGACCGATCTTGACAAGGAAGTAAATGTCAGCGAGGCCGTCAAAGCTGCGGCAAATGCAGATGTCGTTGTGTTGTGTCTGGGCGAAGGTTCTTACACCGAAACGCCCGGTAATATTACTGATTTGACCTTACCGGAAACGCAATTGAAATTTGCCGAAGCGATTTTAGCGACCGGAAAACCGGTCGTTGCTGTTATGGCTCAAGGAAGACCGCGGGTCATTAATCAAATTGCCGACCGGTTGCAAGCGGTTTTGCTTGCACCCAATCCCGGTAATGAAGGCGGTCTGGCCGTCGCAGATGTTCTTTTCGGCGATTACAATCCAAACGGAAAATTGAATTTCACATATCCGCGAACGCCAAACAGCCATTTGAATTACAACCACAAAGTGTTTGAAGTTGAAGAAACAGCATTTGGAAATCTCGCCTTCAAACCCCAATTCCCATTCGGACACGGAATGAGTTACACGACCTTCGAATACAGCGGACTGGAGCTCGACAAGACCGAAATCGGGGTGAACGAGGAAATTACGGCAAGCGTTACGGTCAAAAACACCGGAAGGCGTGCGGGAAAAGAAACGGTGATCGTTTATTTGCGTGACGAAGTTGCAACACTTTCCCCTGATGGTAAGAGAGTCAAGCGTTTTGCAAAAATTATGCTCGAACCCGGCGAGAGTAAAACACTTTCGTTCACGATGAACAAAGACGATCTCTCATTCATAGGTATGGATAACAAACCTGTGGTTGAAGCCGGCGAGTTTACAGTGATGATCGGGGAAATGAGTAAGATGTTTATGCTTAAATAATATTATAAAATTAGTTGTTCATAACTTCCGGTTTTTCAGTAGTCAGTTGATGAAAATTTAACAGGCATGAAGGCGATAAATGGGATCAGAAAATTTTAGGTAGGATTATAGAAAATCCCTGTTTTCGTTCTTCATCCCTGTTAAAAAACTCTATCTTCATCTGCGGCTAAATTTCTTGTCTTTTTTTTCTGTTCTTTCGCATATTTTTTGCGGGAAAACCAAAAACCGATTTCAAATGAAAAAAGCCATCCAAATCTTACTTTTGCTAGTGGCCGGAGTTCAGATATCCAACTCCCAAACGATTGCCCAGAAACGTGCGGAAAGTATTGGATTGGGAATGAATCTGACTTATCTCGATAATTGGTGGGCAGGTTCAAAAGAAAACAATTACGCCGATTTTGCTAAAGAAGATGAGGCGCGAAAGCGAGAGAAAATGTTTGCTGACATTAAACAAGCGGGATTTTCTACGGTGCGAATTCCCATCAACTTCGGTGCCTGGGCAAACTATGAAAAACCTTTCAAATGGAACCAACCGAATGGTTTAGCGTTTGCGGATAATTTTGTTAAATGGGCGCTGGCGAATGATTTGATAGCAGTTGTCGATCTTCATCACGTCGAGTTTGATGGTTCGGTAAAAGATGCAGCAAGCACTGAAAGAATCGTCTGGATATGGTCGGAAATTGCGAAGCGTTATAAATATACTAATCCTGAAAAAGTGTTCTTTGAGCTGAGAAATGAGCCGCACGACATTGCGGCGGAAGTTTGGCGAAGACAAGCGAATGAAATTATCAAAGCAGTTCGGTCGATTGCGCCAAAGCATACATTGATTGTCGGCTTTCACGATTGGAATTCCCGAAAAGCGTTGATCGAATCTCAACCATTTGAAGACAAAAATATAATTTACACTTTTCATTACTACGATCCATTTATTTTTACGCACCAGGGAGCAACTTGGGCGGGTGAAGGTTTGCCGGAGTTGCGCGGCGTGACATTTCCCTATTCAAAAGAGGTCCAAATTCCAAAGACAGCCAGAGGAAAATGGGTTGAGCAGCAAATCAAAACCTATAAAGAAGATTCCAATCCTGAGAAAATATTTGCCGATTTGAAAGCAGCAAAAGATTGGTCTGTGAAAAATAATGTACCTATTTTTTTGGGCGAATTTGGTTCTTACACAGAATATGCCGCGGAAGAATCGCGTTGCCGCCATGCAAAAGTTATTTTTACTTCGTTGGGAAACCTCGACATTCCGAGTGCCTGGTGGGAATGGGACGGCGGTTTTAATATGTTCAAAAGTGGTACGAACCGTATTTCCGAGTGTATGCAAAACGCAATTGATTCTTATGCTTCAGCAAGATCAGCTAAGTAGTTTGTTTTGTCAGCAATTATGAAAATTCATATTTTAACTATTATCTCAATTCTTTTCCTTTCAGCAGTATTCGCTCAGAGTCAGGAAATGGGTACAGGATCGCGAAATTTAATGCCCGTTCCTGCAAATATTGTGTGGAAGGACGGCAGGCTGAGTTTATCAAAGGACTTTTCGGTTGCGTTAAGAGGTCCGGCTGATCAGCATTTGAAAGATTATGTCTTTCGGGTAATGAGAAGGCTCGAGGGTCGAACGGTAATGTCGTTTCCACGGTCATTTGCCGACGGCTCAGCAAAACTTCTCATCGAGACAAGATCGAAGGGGAACGCGATTCCAAAGCTCGGCGACGATGAAACATACAGAATTGTTATTGATGAAAACCAGGCAAAATTGTCCGCAAACACATCCGTCGGGGCTATGCGAGGACTCGAGACGTTTCTTCAACTTCTTGAAGCCGATAAGGATGGCTATTATTTTCCGGCAGTTTCTATTGATGACAAACCGCGTTTCGCGTGGCGCGGGCTAATGATCGATTCGGCAAGACATTTCATGCCGATGAAAGTTTTGAAGCGAAATCTGGACGGAATGGCGGCGGTAAAATTAAATGTTTTTCATTGGCATTTAACCGAAGATCAAGGCTTTCGCGTCGAAAGCAAAAAGTTCCCAAAACTTCACGGGATGGGTTCGGACGGACTTTTTTATACGCAGGAAGAAATAAAAGAGATCATAAATTATGCGGCTGAAAGAGGAATTCGTGTGATGCCGGAATTTGATATGCCCGGACATGCAACCGCCTGGCTCGTCGGCCATCCTGAACTCGGAAGCCTCCCGGGACCTTACACAATCGAGCGCAATCCGGGAATTTTTGATCCGACGCTCAATCCTATAAAAGAAGAAACCTACAAATTTCTAGAAGTCTTTCTAACTGAGATGGCGGAACTTTTTCCCGACGCTTATATGCACATCGGCGGCGACGAAAACGAAGGCAAACAATGGGATGCGAGCTCTGAAATTCAGGCCTTTATGAAACAAAATGGCTTGAAGAACAATCACGAACTGCAAACCTATTTCAACAAACGCATTCTCAAATTCCTGCAAAACAATAACAAAATCATGATGGGTTGGGATGAAATTTTTCAACCCGATCTGCCGAAAGATGTCGTCATCCATTCGTGGCGCGGGCAAGAAGCTCTTGCAAAAGCTGCAAATCAGGGTTTTAGCGGCGTCCTATCAAACGGGTTTTACATAGACTTGATGCATCCCGCATCGGAGCATTATCTCGTTGATCCGCTTCCTACGGATACGACTCTTTCGGCGGAAGAGCAAAAGAGAGTTCTTGGGGGCGAAGCGACGATGTGGAGCGAATGGGTTTCGCCCGAAACGATTGATTCGAGAATCTGGTCGCGGATGCCGGCAATCGCAGAACGGCTTTGGTCGCCGCAAAATGTCCGCGACGTTGAAGATATGTATCGGCGGCTTGAAATCATTAAAATTCAACTCGAAGAATTAGGATTAACGCACAAACGAAATCAAGAGGTTTTGCTTCGCCGTCTTGCCGGCGGGAAAGACATTTCAGCGTTGCAAACCCTGATTGATGTCATCGAACCTGTCAAAGTTTATCAACGCTATCAGCAACGCCCGCAAACGATGCTCGATCCGTTAACAGGTTTGATTGATGCCGCTTTACCTGACGCAAAAGGAGCGAGGAAATTTAACACGATGGTTGCTGAAATGTTGGCGAATAAGGATTCATCAGATATAGAAATGCTGAAAATGACCTTTCGCGAATGGCAAAATTCGGGAATTTCACTCGGTCCGACCATTCAAAGTTCCCCCGCTTTGCACGAAGCGAAACAACTTGCAATTGATTTGAAAACGCTCGGCGAAATTGGTTTGGAAGCCGTTGCTTATATGGAAAAAGGAGTTAAAGGAAACGAGGAATGGCGCGATGAAAGTTTGAAAAAACTCGATGAGATCAAAAAGCCGAAAGCTGCTTTGGAATTCGTTGTTATCGAGAATATGAAAAAAATTGTCGAATCTTCTATGTAAATTTTTATTCACCACAGAGGCACAGATAATGATATGTAATTTAGAAAATTATCTACAAAAGCTCCGTATACTCTGTGCCTCTGTGGTGAAATATTCTTAAAATTATGCCCGCTGAAATAAAAAAAGAGAGATTACTTTCGCTCGATGTTTTTCGCGGGATGACGATTGCCGCAATGGTTTTGGTCAATAATCCCGGCACGTGGAGTGAGATTTATTCACCGCTTAAACACGCGGAATGGCACGGTATAACGCCAACCGATTATATTTTTCCTTTTTTTCTCTTTATCGTCGGTGTGGCGATTTCGCTTGCTCTTGGCAAAAGAATCGAGAGCCGGATCACAAAAGATGTTTACCTGAAAATCCTACGTCGTTCAGCTGTCATTTTTTTATTGGGATTATTTCTTGCCGCATTTCCCTTCTTTGAATTCTCAACTTTAAGAATTCCCGGAGTATTACAGAGAATTGCTGTTTGCTATCTGATCGCGTCGCTCATTTTTCTACATACCAGCTGGAAACAGCAGGCAATAATCTCCGTAATTTTGTTGTTTGTTTATTGGATTTTCATGACAGCGATTCCCGTTTCGGGTTGCGATATCACGACTATCAATGACAAAGCTTGCAATTTATCGGCTTATCTCGACCGCTTGGTTTTGTCGGAAGCACATATTTGGAAACAATCGAAAGTATTTGATCCTGAAGGAATTCTATCGACGATTCCCGCAATTGTTACGACTCTTTCCGGCGTTTTGACTGGAACCTGGCTCAAAACAAAACGGGAAGATCATGAGAAAGTCAGCGGTATTTTCTTTTTCGGAATTGTTTTATGTGCGGTTGGTTGGTATTGGAGTTTGTTTTTTCCGTTTAATAAATCGCTCTGGACGAGTTCTTATGTCGTTTACACATCGGGGTTGGCGTTGTGTTTTTTAGGTTTTTGCTATTGGCTGATTGATATAAAAGCCTACAAAAAATGGACGAAGCCCTTTGTGATATTCGGTGTGAACGCGCTCGCTTTGTTTGTCGGCTCGGGCATAATGGCGAAATGTATGTATCTGATAAAAGTTGCGGGCGAGAATGGCGAGCCGATCTCTTTGCAAGCTTGGATATTTAAAAATATCTTTTTGAGTATAGCCTCGCCGATAAATGCTTCTTTATTTTATGCGATCACTTTTATTTTATTGTGGCTGTTCATAATGTGGCTTTTGTATCGCAAGAAAATTTATATAAAGATCTGATTATTTACGATGAAAAATGATTTGTTACAAATTCATTTTGTTGCTTATTTGTTAGTTTCTTTGCTGACATTTTGTTCGATCGCTTCAGCACAAACCGAGAAAAGAAAATTGACATTCGGCGACGAATTCAACGATGCAAAAGATTCGCCCATTGATGATAATAAATGGACGGCTGAAATTGGCGGGAAAGGCTGGGGAAATCAGGAATTGCAGTATTACACGAATTCAACCGAAAACGCTTTCCACGATGGCAAAGGCTCGCTCGTTATTAAAGTTTTGGAAAAAGATTTACCCGAAGACGTTTTTAAATGTTGGTATGGAAAATGTAAGTACACTTCGGCGCGTTTAATTACGAAAGGAAAATTCGACCAAAAATATGGGCGCTTTGAAGCAAGAATAAAGATTCCGCGCGGTCAGGGAATGTGGTCGGCGTTTTGGATGCTCGGCAATGACATCGACAAGGTTGGATGGTCAAAATGCGGTGAGATAGATATTTTAGAAAATATCGGACGCGAACCCAAAACCATTCACGGCACGATTCACGGTCCGGGTTATGAGGGAGCAAAAGGAATCGGGACAGCTTATAAATTAGCTGATAATTCGGTATTTGCCGATAATTTTCATGTGTACGCCGTCGAGTGGGAAAAAGATAAGATCGAATGGTTTGTTGACGGAAAGCTTTATCAGACACTTACCAACAAGAATTTACCAAAGGGCAAAAAATGGGTTTACGACCATCCGTTCTTTTTACTTTTGAATTTGGCAATTGGCGGAAATTGGGGCGGAGTTCCGGATAAAACAACGATATTTCCGGAAGTAATGTTAATTGATTACGTTCGTGTTTACGGGGAAAAATAAAGATGAAAATCGTTTGGTCAATTTTGCTCTTAAGTTTCTGCCTGGTTTTAAACGTCAGTGCAAAATCGTCCGGATCTTTAACAGAAATTCCGCTAAATGAAGGTTGGCAATTTCGCGAAGTGAATAAGATGAAATGGTATGACGCAAGTGTTCCCGGCGTTGTTCATACCGATCTGCTGGAAAATAAATTGATCGAAGATCCTTTTTTTCGAGATAATGAAAAGAATCTGCAATGGATCGGCAAGACGGATTGGGAATATCAAATGACATTTCAAATCTCAGCGGAAATTTTGAAACGCGAAAACCTTGAAATTCTCTTTGAAGGTTTAGACACTTACGCCAGTGTTTATTTGAATGAAAAAGAAATTTTGAATGCTGATAATATGTTTCGGCGTTGGCGTGTGGATATAAAAGACACGGCAAAATTGGGCGAAAATATTCTGCGAATCAAATTTCGTTCGCCGATAAATGAAATTCTGCCCATTATGGCAAAACTCGACTACCAACTGCCCGCCAGCAACGATCAGGGCGAAAAAACGAGCCCATATACACGAAAAGCACCTTATCAATATGGTTGGGATTGGGGTCCGCGTTTTGTAACCAGCGGAATTTGGAAACCCGTATCGCTGCAAGGTTGGGATGATGCGCGAATTGAAAACCTCAACATGAAACAAAACAAATTATCAAAAGAAAATGCAGAACTGTCGGCGGTGGTGGAAGTGATTGCTTCTACGGATGTTGAGGCAGAAATTGAAATTGAGAACATAACTGACAAGAAATCAGCCGTAACGAAAAAAATTAAACTAAAAAAAGGTGTAAACAAGGTTCCGCTCGATTTTGAAATTAAGAATCCGCGACTTTGGTATCCCGTCGGTTTGGGCGAACAAGCACTTTACAATTTTAGTGCAAAATTAAAATTAGAAAATAACACTGTTGATGAAAGATCAGATCGAACGGGTTTGCGAACTTTGGTCTTGAGACAAACACCTGATGACAATGGCAAAAGTTTTACATTTGTCATTAACGGAATTCCTGTATTCGGTAAAGGCGGAAACTGGATTCCGGCGGATAGTTTTCCAACGAGGGTTACGAAAGAAAAATATAAACAACTTCTCACATCAGTTCGCGATGCGAATATGAATATGATCCGCGTCTGGGGCGGCGGGATTTACGAAAACGATTATTATTACGATCTCGCGGACGAAATGGGCATACTCGTCTGGCAGGATTTTATGTTTGCCTGCAGCATGTATCCGGGCGATGACGAGTTTTTGGAAAACGTGCGCCAAGAGGCGATTGACAACATTAAACGTTTGAGAAATCATCCTTCGATAGTTCTTTGGTGTGGAAATAACGAAGTTGAAACTGCCTGGAATCATTGGGGCTGGAAACAGCGTTTACCAAATCACATCTGGGAAGATTACCTAAAATTATTTGTAAGACTTCTGCCTGAAGTCGTCGAAGAGTATGACCCGGAAACCCCTTATTGGTCGAGTTCACCAAGTTCTAATTTTGAAGATGATTCCGATTCGCAAAAGGTCGGCGATGTCCATTATTGGGGAGTTTGGCATGCGTCCTTACCTTTTTCAGATTACGAAAAACAGTTTCCAAGATTTATGAGTGAATATGGTTTTCAATCATTTCCCGAAATCGAAACTGTCAAAACATACACGACCGAAGCCGATCGCAAAAGCATCGAAACACCTGTAATGCTTGCCCATCAAAGGCATCCACGCGGTAATCAGCTGATCAAAGAATATATGCTTCGCGAATACAAAGAGCCGAAGAATTTTGAGTCGTTTTTATACGTCAGCCAAGTTTTGCAAGCTGAAGGAATCAAAACGGGAACCGAACATTTTCGGCGAATAATGCCTCAAAATATGGGGGCTTTGTACTGGCAAGTCAACGATTGCTGGACGGTCGCTTCGTGGTCGGGGATGGACTATTTCGGGCGATGGAAGGCAATGCAATATTATGCAAAGAGGTTTTTTGCGCCCTTAATGGTCAGCCCTCACGTTGCCGGGGGCTTTATGGATCTGTATGTTGTTTCAGATTATCCCGAAGCAAAGAATGCTGATTTGGTAGTAACTTTAATGAGTCTTGATGGTAAAGAATTGATGACAAAAACTGAAAATATCAATGTTGAACCTATTAAGGGTAGATCTTATTTGAGCATTTCAGTTAAAGATTTACTGAAGGGGCAAGAAGAAGCAAAGGTTGTTTTTATAGCTGAAATAAAGTTAGGCGGAAAAACAGTTTCGAGCAATCAGTATTATTTTAAGCCTTTCAAGGATCTTGATATTCAGAGCCCTGCGATCAAAAATGAGGTTACAAAAATTAACAATGGATTCAGGCTCAAACTTTCATCGGAAACGGTCGCAAAGGCAGTTTATTTGAGCGGACTACCAGACGGGATTTTTACAGATAATTATTTCGATCTGATTCCGGGGAAATTTGTTGAACTTGAATTTAGAACTAAAAACAAAATGCCTGTTGAGGAGTTTCGCAGTACTTTGAAAATCCGTTCGATGATCGATGCTTTTGAATGAAATTTAAGTTTATGAAAACTGGAACTGAATGAAGAAAAATAAACTTAAAAAAATAAGTTGAGTGAATGGAAAGAATTGAGGATAATTCTTCTTGGAAAATTGTTTATTTACAAAAAGTAAAAGGAACGAAATATTTAATGCTTTATCGAATATGTTTTAAGCGCTTCCGTTCAGCAGTTTGTATATTGCTTTTGTTTGTTGGGGCAAGTGGCGATTTTGGAAATACTTTCGGACAAGTAAGTAAGGGAAATGTCACCCCGAATAAAACGGAAAACGTTGATCGAGATCGTCTTGAAATTATAGAAGAATTATCCGAATCGCTTGCAAATGATCTTTTGCAATTGTCTGTTGCTACACGCGATTTTGATCTTACGATTACGGAAGAATATTTTCCTGCTCAAATTGCTGCAAGAATGTTCCCTTCGCAACCATCGACAACTAAAAAACAAGAAAAATGGATTGCCTCACACCTTTGGGAAGTCAATGAAAATAAAACCAATCAAAAAGTTTCGCTGTCAAAAAATAATATTTCGTCAACAATCTTTCTAAAGGGTTGGTCCGAATTCCTAAGTCATTTTTCAGAGATCGAAGATGCACGTTTTAAAGTCAAAGAAGCAAATTTTGACGATAACGCTAAAGCAGTATTGAGTGCGGATCAACCGACGGCGGCAGTTGGTGCAAAAGGACGGGCAAGAATTGCTTTTTACGTGATCGGGCGCGATTTGAACGGTAAACGAGAATGGGCAAAAGGAACTTTTTGGGCAAATGTTCGCGCCGATAAAAATACGCATTGGCAGTTCGATTCGTTTGAACTTGTTAGTTTTGATTCGATGGTTGCCGACACGGATATTTTTTCAGAAGTTACAGAAGCTGCCGGAGTCGGAGCGATGATGCCTTCCTTCGGTTCGCCGGAAAATGGCGGTTTCGTCTGGCACGGTGCCGCGGCGGCAGATTTTGACAATGATGGATGGATGGATCTTTTTGTGATCGGAGCGAATCGCAATTACCTATATTTGAACAATAAAAAAGGCGGTTTTACAGATTTTTCGAATGAGGCGGGAGTGGAGATATTAGCATCGGGAACGGCACCGCTCGTTTTTGATTTTGATAATGATGGCGACAAAGACATTTTTATCTCCGCGGTCGGTCAGCAAATTTTACTCGAAAATCTTTTTGAACAAACAGGAAGACTCGAATTCGTAGATATTTCGCTCGAATCAGGAGTCGCAAAAAATGCTATTGGATTTAGTGCGGTCGCGGGTGATGTCAATGGCGATGGGCGTTTGGATGTTTATGTAACTTCCTATAATCGTTACGGGCAAGTCACGCCAGATTCTTGGTTTCGGGCAACCAACGGGACGCCGAATTTGTTGTTTATTAGTCAACCGAATGGCGGCTTTCGGGAAGAAGCTTCAATCTGGGGAATTGACGATCGACGCTGGAGCTACGCGGCGGAATTCGTAGACATTAATTCGGACGGCAAGATGGATCTTTATGTCGCAAACGATTTCGGCGAAAAAGCATTTTACATAAATAAAGGCGATAAGTTTCTTGACGAAGCAAAAGAACGCGGGGTGCTTGATCCTGGCAACGGAATGGGAGTATCTTTCGGCGATTATAATAATGACGGTTTGCTCGATCTTCATGCCACAAATATGAGTTCCACCGCCGGAAACCGCATTCTTTCCCGGCTTTTTCCGGACGCCAGTGTTCAAGACAATGTGCTGAAAAAACTCGCTTCCGGCAATAATTTATACAAGAATACGGGCAACGGAAAGTTTGTAGATGTTACTCAAGAGGTTGGCGGATTCGGCGGAGGATGGGCTTGGGGCGGCGGTTTTATAGATTTTGACAACGATGGTTGGGAAGATATTTACACTCCGAACGGGTTTATCAGCGGCAAATCGATGAAGGACACCTGATCGCAGTTCTGGCGACAAGTTGTGTCGCAGGACAACGATGGGAAAGATGAGAAGGGTGCATTCCGTTCGGACCAAAATGAATTGATAAATAGTCAGGGATTTTCTTTCAGCGGGTACGAACGCGACCCGCTTTATATGAATCTGAGCGGTAAGAAATTTACAGATATTTCGGGGGTTTCGGGGATCGATTCGATTAGCGACGGACGAGCGGGAGTTTTTGCCGATTTTGACAATGATGGCGATTTGGATGTCTTTACAACGACGATTCAAAATCAGACACAACTGCTTTTTAGAAACAACGTCGGGCAGAATAATAATTTTCTACGAGTTATTTTAAAGGGCGACAGCAATACGGGTTTAGACGCATTCGGTGCAGTCGTTCGCGTCAAGACTTCCGCCGGAACTCTAACGAAAATTAAATCGGGTGGTTCGGGCTTTATTTCACAACACGATCCGCGTCTCCTGTTTGGCCTAGGCAAAGATCGAAAAGCCGAATCAATCGAAGTGACTTGGTCAAATGGCCGGGTCGAACGATTTACGGGAGAAGCGCTGGCGGGTTCGACTTTGTTATTGAAGCAGGGCGAAGGCAAATCCGAAGATGTAAAATTGGCAAAAACCAACTTGCCTGATCCTCTGACAAAAACCGAGATTTTTGCAAAAGGTTTGAAAATTCAAATTGGCAAACCATTTCCTGATTTCAATTTGAAAAAACTAACAGGTGTTTCGAGCTCAATGAGAAACGAATTCACCCAAGGACGGCAAACTCTGATAAATATTTGGGCAACCTGGTGCATTCCGTGTGCGACCGAAATGCCCGAACTTCAAAGAATATATGGAAAGCTTGCGGAGCGTGGAATCGATCTTATAGGACTAAATGTCAATGCGGAGGAGGATGCCAACATAAAAGATTACTTAGCGAAAAAAGGCATTACTTATCCAACTTTGGTTGGCGGAACGAAGGCAATCGAGCAAATCTATGCGACTGAGGAATTAACCGTCCCTTTTACTATATTGGTCGATGAAAATGGAATCGTAGCAGACTTGATCCCGGGATGGTCAAAGGCAACGCACGATAGAATTCTCGAATTAGCAAATGGATCAAAACCGAGAAATAAATAGGTTCCTGAAAAACTTCAGATACTGCAGATGAATATCCCCTCCTAAAATTGTTAAGATATAAATATCTATGAATAGAAATATACGCTTTCTTGTTATTATTTTTACAACAGTATTCTTTCTTACAGAATTTTTTTTTGGTTTACCTTCAAATAATTCCACCGCCGCTCGATTAAAAGATCCTGCCGACAAAATCACCTTTAAACAACGCGAAGAAGCATATCGATCCAACAATATAGGTGTTGCAAAATTGGAGCAGTATAGTCCCGAAGAAGCTGTGAAAGAGTTTCGGAAGGCGTTG
>JBGTGX010000009.1:0-37763 GCA_041746475.1 Pyrinomonadaceae bacterium
GTTGATTTAATTGGTCGACTCGAATTCAACCAAAATAAATACTTGCCGATTGCTTTCCTGTTTAACTACGTCAAAAACACGCAAACCCGCGATGTCATCGTTGCCGGAGCGGGCGGCGAAGATGTGTATTTGCCGAATAACGAAGACGATGGTATCTGGACGGAAGTTCAATTTAAGAGTTTGCGCAAAAACCGCGGACAAGATTTTGGCAATGCTGTTCGCGGAGATTTGGCATTGAGCTACACGTATCTGAGAATCGAAAAAGATGCGGTGCTGTCGCCGTTTAATTGGGACGATTTGCTTCAGCCTTCGGATATCCAAGGTCATCGCCTTTTTTTCAGCTATACTGCCGACCCGCGTGTGACATTTAACATCACGGGGCTCATCAATAATCGCTTAAACGGATTTCTTGGACCTTTCCGGACGACCCCGCAGGGTTCACTTGATCGAAATACTATTCGCGTACAATTCGACACTGTCTTTAAATTTTAATCTCTGAAAAAGGCAGTTGAACCAATCCAACTGATTCGCGCAATATACGTTTCTCTAAATGAGAGGGGGGCAAATGAAAAACCTAATATATTTGATTGACAGCAAGATCAATCTGATAACTATTTTGTTTCTTTTTTGGGCTTTTTTCTGGGGCCTAAACGGCTTCGATAAATTTTTTAACGGAAAGTCACAATTAATAAAAGAGCGGTGGGCATCACAAGGTTATTTGGTTGAAAAGGATACGAAAAATGTAATCTATTCAATTCAACCTTCGGAAAAAATCGGTTGGTATGGCGTAACCCGCGACGACAAATTTGCCAACTATTTTCGAACGCTCAGTTTACCTCCGATGGTGGCAAGCGTGACGCTATACTTTTTTGCGATCCTGGAGATAATCCTCGCCTTTCTATTTTTATTTCTATTCTTAAAACAATTTACACGCGACAAAGATTTTGAAGAAGGCAAAGTAAATCTATTTTCCGACAGAACCGTGCATCGTTTGATCTTCAAGGCCAGTATTTGGATTTTTATTGCGTTTCTGACGGGCGATATTCTGTTTGGCGATCGTATCGAGGTTTGGGAACACGGAACATACCTTTTGATGACGATTGTAACTTACGATCTATGGTATCGAACGGATCAATTTTTCCTCGAAATGAAAAAGGCCGACATGGCTGATGGTAAATTGGAGAATATAAATTATCAGGCTTCCTCTTACAATTTCGAGGTAGAACGGGAGGACGAAAAAAATGATTAAAAGACTAATCTATTTATTCGACCACCGTTTAAATCTGATCACACTCCTGTTATTATTCTGGGCTTTGTTCTGGACCTTGGATGGATTCGATAAATTCTTTGACGGTGAACCGCAAATCGTTCACGAAAAATGGGCGTCAAAAGGTTCGGTCGTCGATAAAGACAACAACGTGATCTTCACCATCCAGCCACAACTTCCCCAAGGTTGGTTTGGTGTCAATTATAAGGATCAAATGATCAGTTATTTCAAGACGATCAATGTTTCCCCCGGATTCGCCCTTGGAATTACCTACACCTTTGCGGTCTTTGAAATTATTATCGGCTTGACGTTTCTTATTCTCTTTATTTGGCAGCTCTTGCCGGAAGACCGAGAGGATAAACGGAATATGTTTACAGACCGAACGCTTCATCGCCTGGCGTATAAAGGAAGCGTGCTTTTGTTCCTGCTCTTATCGATCGGATATCAGATATTTGGAGACCGAGCGAGACTCTGGGAAGTCGGAACCTATCTTGCAATGACATTGATCGTTTACGACATCTGGTATCGAACCGACCGTTTTATGTTGCAAATGCGTCGAAACCGCCTAGCTGTCATTGCCGATGATGACAATTCAAATTCGGATCAAGCTTCGAGTTATAACCTCAAGAATAGGAAATAAATAAGGATTACCGGATTAGTGTTTTTACGGATAATTTCGGATAATACTTCTTAGAATTTCTAAGGTAAATCTAAAAATAACAAATTCGATTAGCGGATCGTGGTCAAAGACTGTGCACGAGGTAGGTATTTTATTTGGTTGGAGTATTAAATTATGGGTAGAGGCGATAAAAAAACACGGCGCGGCAAGATTTTTTCCGGAAGCTTCGGAAAATCGCGTTTAAAACTAAAAGCACTTAAAGCGTTGCGATTGGAAAAAGTCGGGGACTTGAAAAAGGATCCAAAACCAAAAGCGGCAAAAGAAAAAGCGGCAGCTCCGGAAAAGGCGGAACCAAAGGTCGTAAAAGCAAAGGTCAAAAAACCAAAGAAGGAAAAATTAGAGAAAGAGACGAAAAGCGAAGAAACGGTTGAGAAGGTTGTAGAAGAAAAGGTAGAGAAAAAGAAGAAAAAGACCGAAAGTAAACCAGCGAAAAAGAAAAAAGCTGCCAAAGATAAATCGGGTGATGAAGAAGAGTAGTTTGTAATTCAAGCTGAATCAAGATGTCAGAAAAACTGGTAAAAATTACTATAAACGAACGCGAATTTGAGGTCGAGGATGGCACTCCCCTAATAGATGCGTGTAACAAAAATGAGTTTGGAGTTCCCTCTTTTTGTTATTACAGCGATTTGGAGGTGCAGGCTTCCTGCCGTATGTGCTTGGTTCGCATCGATAAGATGCCCAAGCTTCAGGCGTCGTGTTCTATTCCGGTTCGTGAAGGAATGATCGTAACAACCCAGAGTGCTGAAATTGAAAAAGCTCAACGCGCAATGGGCGAATTTTTGCTTGCTAACCACCCTTTGGATTGTCCGGTTTGTGATCGCGGCGGCGAATGTGAATTGCAGGAAATTATTTTCGATTGGGGCGATGTCGAAGAACGGTTTGTCGAACCGAAAACCGCACATCCCGAGAAATTTCTTTCGCCGATGGTTGCGAATGATCAGCAGCGCTGCATTCTCTGCAAACGCTGCACACGTGTCTGCTCTGAATGGATGGGCGAAGACGAGATCGAAGCGGGAAACCGCGGAGCAAATACCGTAATTGGCACTTACGGAGGTTGGTTGGATTGTTCGCAATGCGGAAACTGCGTAGAAGTTTGTCCTACAGGAACGCTTCTTGACGGTGTTTATCGCCATGCCACTCGTCCCTGGGAATTAGATCAGACAATCACAACCGATACATACGGCTCGGACGGAATGCAGCTTTCGATTGGAACGCGAGCGGGTGAAGTACACAGAATCGTCGCGCGTGATCGTTATGTCGATGGCTTAAACGGAGAATTTCTGGATGTGAAGGCGCGTTTTGCACACGAATTCATAAATCATCCGGATCGTATCAAAACTCCCCTTGTACGTTATAAAAAAGGCGGAAAATTGATTCCGACGACTTGGGACAATGCGGTTGAAATTGTTGCGGAAAAATTTAAGGAAGCCGGAGTTCAGGTTGGGGTTGTGGCAAGCTCGCGGCTGACTAATGAATCGATTTTCATGTTGAAAAGATTCGCGACCGAAGCGGTCCAAACTCAAAATTACGCCGTTTCAGATGCTTACGATCTCGCACCACTTTTTGATAATTTGAGTGTTTCGCTCTGTACGCATAAAGAAATTCGCTACGCCAAAACCATTCTTTTGATAGGTGGAGAACCCGAGGAAGAACAAACATTTACCGCTAAACAAATGCGGCAAGCGGTGAAAAACGGTGGTGCAAAACTGATCATTGTAAACGACACCCCGATCCGGCTAATTTCTTCCGCAACACAATTTTTACACATTAACCCGAATTCCTTGAACGCTTTCGCATTAGTTTTGGCAAGCGACGATGCAGGCGCGATCAAGAAACTTGGTGTTGATAGATCTGAGATCGACGCGATCAAGAAAACTATTAGTGAAACGGAAGGTGATTTTATTATTTCGTTCGGCGGCGATTTATCGCCGGAAACTCAAGCTATATTAGCGACTACGGCGAAAACATTTTCATCTGAAAATCGTAGAGTTCTTGTTCATCCCCTTCCGCTTTACAATAATTCGGTCGGTGCCAACGATATGATGTCCGGCAAAAAGACCTTTGACGAAGTTGTAAAAAGTTCCAACGCCTTACTGATCGGCGGGAGTGTTAAAGATCCTTCGCAATTAGGCGGAAAGGATTTTGTGGTGGTGCAGGAGTTGTTTGAAACCGAAACAACTGATCATGCTGATGTCGTTTTACCCGCTGCAAGCTTCGCTGAAGTTGACGGTACCTACACGAATAATACAGGATTTGTTCAGCGCGTCAGAAAAGCGATGGAACCTCTCAGCCAGGCGAAACCGGACTGGATGATAACGGCATTAATTGCGCGGGAATTAGGTAGCGATTTTGGCTACAATTTCTCTGCTTCGGCCGTTTTTAAAAGTATCGCAGATAGTGTAAGTGCATACGAAGGAATACGTTATCCTGACCTGAAAAATGAATCTAACCCCGTTCAGGTCAAGCACGCGGTTTCCGCAAACGGGGATTTATCAAAAGAGACTGACGCTTTGAAAAAGATAGTCAAAGCTATGCCTGACGATTCTGAAAAAATCCTCGAAACCCCCAAAGTAGGACACAAGCTCTTCCGCCTGACAACCCTAACAGAGAAAACGAAGCAGTTTCATCTTTTGGCAAACGGCAATCCGAAACCGGAAAATTTACTTGTTTCACCGCTTGAGCAATTTAACTTAGATGGCACCCCGAAAATTGCACCTGATCCGGAGGACAAATTTGGTGCGAAAGTTGATTTGGAGCAGGCCGCAAATGTAGATTTTGCTGATGTTGCTTCGATCGATAGAAAAAATCTAGGGGTAGATAATTAGATGGAATCGATTTTAGAAACATCATTTCCCGTGATCGTGATCAGCGTCGCAATTTTGCTCGCGTTTCAGGGTGTTTTGATGATCGTTGCTTACACGGTCTTAGCCGAACGCAAGATTTTGGGATGGATTCAAGGACGCATCGGACCAAACCGGGTTGGACCTTGGGGATTGCTTCAGCCATTTGCTGACCTACTCAAATTTATCTTTAAGGAAGACCTGACGCCGGATAAATCGACGAAGTTTATTTATTTTCTTGCACCGTTTGTAGCACTAACCTGCGCCTTGATGCCGATCATCGTTTATCCTTTTGGACCGAAAATCGCAGATCCTTTGGGCTGGCTTGTAGGTTACGTTGAAGGAATTCCCGTTCTGGGAACCACAGTCGCTTGGCTTGCGCCAAGAGCGATGGATATGCCGCTCACAATCGCGCAGCTCGACGTAGGTGTGCTCTATGTTTTGGCGATCACCTCCGTGGGTGTGTATGGTATTGCGCTGGCTGGTTGGTCTTCAAACTCGAAATATTCCCTTTTTGGCGGTTTACGCTCATCTGCACAGCTGATTTCGTATGAGCTGGCGATGGCAGCTTCGATAATTGGGGTTGTAATTCTCGCCGGTTCGTTGAATTTGGGTGAGATCATCGACGCTCAGATAAACTCACCTTTTAAGTGGTATATAATTCCGCAGTTTATTGGTTTTGTCGTATTTCTGATCGCCGCATTTGCGGAAACGAATCGTATTCCTTTCGATTTACCGGAAGCTGAAACTGAGCTTGTCGCGGGTTTCCACACAGAATATTCCGCACTAAAATTTGCGCTCTTTTTCATGGCGGAATACGTAAATATGTTTACGGTTTCGGTAATGGGAACAGTGCTGTTTTTTGGCGGGTGGTATATCCCCGGCCTTGATTACCTGGCGAGATCAATCGGCTTTGAGTGGCTCTTTGGCAATGGAACAATCGGTTATGCATTGATAAGCCACGTGGGATTTTTATTCAAAATTTTTGGATTTTTATTTTTCTATATATGGGTTCGCGGAACGCTGCCGCGATTCCGTTTCGACCAATTGATGAATTTTGGTTGGAAATTCCTTTTGCCGGTGGCACTTGGCAACGTTATTTTGACAGTTATTGTTGTATTTTTGTTGAACAGGTAGAGTGTTATTTTAATAAACTGAAAAGGGTGTTAAGCGAACAACCAATTGCTTATTACCTTTTACCGAGTGCTTGAGATATGGTTACACCTATATTTTTCATTTTAGCAGGACTCGCAATCGCATGTGCGGTTTCGTGTGTTTATCACAAGAATCCGCTTTACGGTGCGGTTTCGCTGGTCGGCGTATTTATTTCGCTCGCATGTAACTACCTTTTGCTGGCGGCTCCATTTATAGCTGTAACACAAATACTAGTTTACGCCGGCGCAATAATGGTTTTGGTTGTATTTGTAATAATGCTCCTTAATTTAGACGAGGATCCAGGGTTTAACCGTCTTGGATATCTTTATATTTTTGGCGGCGTAATGGGAATCGCACTTGTCGCGCAGACGTTCTTCATCTTCTATGCGGTAAAAAGCGCCTCGCCTGAATCGGCTGTAACATCAAACGCCGGAACCGCTATGAGTATAGGACAGGCGATGTATACAGAATATCTCCTTCCGGTTGAAATTGTAGGAATTCTACTTTTGATGGGGATCGTCGGCGCAATGATCATGTCGAGAAGGCTGCGATCGCCGAAATTGGATTTGATAATAGATAACGAAGGGGAAGGTCAATCGTTAATGGAAAATAGTGAATAAACGTTTCGATAGTTTTCTCAATTCACTGTTTACGATTCACAATTCAATCTTAGAATATGGAACCAGGTTTAGAAAGTTATTTAGCACTCTCCGGGATACTTTTCGCGATCGGCGCGGTCGGTGTGATATTTAAGCGAAATGCGATCGGGATGTTTATGTGCATCGAGCTTATGCTCAACGCGGTAAACCTTTCCTTGGTGGCGTTTTCGCGGCACTACGCCGACGTAACCGGGCAACTCTTTGTGTTCGTAGTAATGAGCGTCGCGGCGGTTGAAGCCGCAGTCGGACTAGGAATTATCGTCACTTTTTTCCGTAACAGTGAATCCATCGATGTCGATGATGCTAGCTTGATGAGGAATTAACCGAATTATGGCACTTGAGATGCGAAAAATCTGCGAGAAGTGCGAAAGCAAATTGACGTCAGACGGCGAAGCATTTATTTGTAGTCACGAATGCACATTTTGTAAAGACTGCACAACAAAGATGAATGCGATTTGCCCAAATTGCGGCGGTGAATTGCTGCGCCGTCCAAAACGAGCAAGCTAGAAAATGATTAACGCCGATGTTTTGACATTTCAAGAGTTTATGACGCACGAGACATTGCCATTGTCGCAAATTCACGGAGCGATTCTTGAGTTTTTGCAGGGTCGGAACGACGCGATTTTGTTTGGTGCTCATGCAGTAAATGCCTATGTTTCCGAGCCCCGAATGACACAGGATGTGGATTTGCTTTCGACGCGTGCCCAGGAATTGGCAGAAGAGCTTCGGGAGTTTTTGAGCGGTAAGTTTGAGATTGCAGTAAGTGTTCGTGAGGTTGCAAACGGAAAAGGTTATCGCGTCTATCGAAAACGAAATGAAGGAAACCGATATTTGGTCGATATTCGAAATGTTGAAGAACTGCCAAATGCCGAAACCATTGAAAATATCAAAGTTTTATCGCCTCCTGAACTAATTGCGAGCAAGGTAATTTCGTATAGAGCTCGAAAAGGACAACCAAAGGCTGGAACGGATTGGCGGGATCTTGCGGTTTTGCTCCTGCAGTTTCCGGAAATGAAAGTTGAAAACGGTGAAGTAAATTTGATTTTGCTAGATCGAAGTGGAAGTGAGGAGATATTAAATGTTTGGCGGGAGATTGTATCGCAAGACCTTAAGATCGAATCCGAAGATGAAGATCTATTTTTTTAAGGTTTAAACAAACCGAATCATAGAAATCTGCTGGTATTGTTATTTTGAAAGATGCAATTCGATTTGGCGGTGAAACCGCATTAAGAAAGTAGCCAGTTGTATAGTGCGTTTCGCACGAAACATCTGGACTAATTTAATACGATATTTGAGCGTTGGAGACGCGAAAGAAATAAATTCCGTCAAGTCATATTTGTTCAAATTTTCATTTGATCTTTTCCACGAAAGACCGCTTGCCATTTATAAAAAAAGATTGGCAAAATAGACTCCACGCTTATTTAGGCGGAACCGTAAAGGGTTTAGACGCAGTACCTTTGTCAATTGGCGGAATTTCCGACCACGTTCATTTGCTTGTTAGTTTGAAATCGAAACATCGGCTTGATTATTTTTTACGGGAATTAAAGGCAGATTCGTCGGGTTGGGTTCATAAGGAATTGACAAAGAGTTTTCAATGGCAAAAAGGTTACGCAGCGTTTTCGGTAAGTCCGAGCGCAGTTAATGGTGTGAGAAATTATGTTTTGAATCAAACCGAGCATCATCTTGAGAAAAGTTTTGAACAGGAATATATAGAGTTTTTGGAAGCAGGCGGTGTTGAATATGATGAGAAATATTTGTGGTAAGGATTGTAAAAAATCTGTCGCGTCTTCAACGCTTTAATGATTTTTTTATTTGTCCAGATGTTTCGTGCGAAACGCACTTCACAACTGGCTAATTTCTGAACACGGCTTTGCCGTTAAGATTTGAACAAATTTAAAATGCTTAGCGTAAGATCGTACGCCAGGATTTACGAATCGAAGACGAAGACCTAATCTTTTAGAACATTTTGATGACTGAAAATAATCTTTTAAGTCTAATAATTTTTGCGCCGCTTGTTGGCGCGATAGTCAACTGGCTGATCGGCGGACGCCTACGAAACGAAACGTTTAGCGGTTGGGTCGCTTGTTTTTCTGTGGCCGTTTCGTGTGTCGTCGCTTTCATGATCGCATTCGGGATTGGTACCGGACAGGAAGGCGCATTATTTGCTGAAGGCGGAAAACCGATTCTTGATCATTTGTGGACATGGATTCAGGTTGGCGATTTTCGTGCCGATTTTGGGTTGGGAATGGACAGGCTCTCGGGTATTTACGTCTGTTTCATAACATTTGTCGGGCTTCTGATCCACATTTTCGCGACGGGTTATATGCACGGCGATAAAGGATTTTATCGCTTCTTTGCATACCTAAATCTCTTTATGTTTGCGATGCTGACGCTGGTTTTGGCTGACAATTATCTTTTGATGTTTGTCGGTTGGGAAGGTGTCGGACTCTGCTCTTATTTGCTCATCGGATATTACATAAATAAAGACGAAGCGAGACGTGCAGCCAAGAAAGCATTTGTCATGAACCGGATCGGCGATTGGGGCGTGCTCATGGGAATGTTCCTGATCTTTACGATGACGGGTTCGCTTTCATTTTATGACAAGACGGTCGACGGCACGCAGGTCCAAAGTGTTTTCACATGGGTTTCGCAAAACGTCACCGGGGCCGAGCCATTTACGTGGAGCATAATTTTTGCGGGCGGTTTAACATCGGCAGCAATTCTCCTGTTTATTGGTGCGACCGGAAAATCAGCGCAGATTCCGCTATTAACGTGGCTTCCTGATGCGATGGCCGGTCCAACACCGGTTTCAGCCCTTATTCACGCGGCGACTATGGTTACTGCCGGCGTTTACTTGGTTGTCAGAAGCAACATAATTTTCCAGAATGCCCCGACTGCAATGATGATAGTTGCTACTATTGGTGCGGCGACGGCACTTTTTGCCGCGACGATTGCTTTGGCGCAAACCGATATTAAGAAAGTTCTCGCATATTCGACGGTTTCGCAGCTGGGTTATATGTTCTTGGCGTGCGGCGTTGGTGCTTTTGGTGCAGCTATTTTTCACGTAATGACGCACGCGTTTTTCAAAGCGCTACTTTTCCTAGGCTCCGGTTCGGTGATTCACGGAATGCATCACGAGCAGGATATGCGGAAAATGGGCAACTTGAAAAAGTATATGCCGATCACGTTTTTCACGATGGTTGCGGGTTGGATCGCCATCGCCGGAATTTTCCCATTCGCCGGATTTTTCTCAAAAGACGAGATTCTATATAAAACTTTCGCGAACAGCGCGTTTGGCAGTTATGCGACCTTTCTTTGGATCATTGGTATTGTTTCCGCGGTATTAACGGCAGTCTACATGACGCGGATGATGGTAATGACATTTTGGGGCAGCGAAAGATTCCATGATGAGTTGCCGGATGAGCATCACGATCATGCCGATGACGACGAAGAACATCATCATATTCCTTCGGATTTCAAGCCCCACGAATCGCCATGGTCAATGACCGTTCCATTAATTGTTTTGGCAGTTCTTTCGACCGTCGGGGGATTGGTTGGAATTCCATACGCATTGAGTTCTGCGATTGGGATGGGCGATGTAAACGTGTTCGAACACACGCTCGAACCGGTTATTGCAAAGGTTGGAATTGATTCGCACGGTGCGGTGAATGCTGAACACGCCGTATCTGAAACATCTCCAGCCGGACCTGCTGAAGATGCAGCTCATGATCCGGAGGAAATCCGAACGGAGAGATTGCTCGCAGGGCTATCGTTGCTACTCGCGGCCTGTGGAGTTTTTGGCGCATTTATTTACTTTAAGAAGAATCCGCTTAAAACGATGCCGAGATTATTTCAAAAGAAATGGTACTTGGACGAGATCTACAACAAAGGAATCGTTGATCCCATCACGCGGCTTTCACGTGAAGGTTTGTGGAAAGGTTTTGATGTCGGGTTTATTGATGGAACCGTAAACGGAATCGGTAGTTTTGTTACCGAACTTGGTTCGATCGCGAGGCGGGTTCAAGTCGGCTACGTCAGATCGTACGCAGCGATCATATTATTTGGAGCCCTCATTGTTATTGGCTATTTTATTTATTACGGACTGAAGTTGGTAGGTTAGATAGACCGCAAAGAATATGGAGTTCATAACAGAAAATCTCTTAACGATCCTGATTTTGTTTCCGGCATTTGGAGCAATTGCGGTAATCGGGCATGCACTGTATTGGAAGGATACTTCGCATTTGAAATTGATCGCGCTGGCATTTACGGTCGCGAATTTCCTGTATTCGCTATTTCTCTTCGGCGGAGGCGGCGCAACTGAAGGCGGATTTACATTTGTAAAAAACGTCAAATGGATCGATGCGATAAATACGAATTATCACATCGGACTTGACGGTTTGAGCTTGTGGCTTGTCATTCTAACCACTTTCATAATGCCGATCGCGATTCTATCTACATGGAATGCAGTTGAAAAACACGGCGCGGCCTTCTATGTATTTTTGTTGCTTTTAGAAAGCGCGATGATCGGCGTATTCGTTTCGCTTGATCTGCTTGTCTTCTACCTGTTTTTTGAAGCATCGCTGGTGCCGATGTTTTTTTTGATCGGTATATGGGGCGGCAAAAACCGTATATACGCGGCGGTTAAGTTTTTCATATTTACGGCGCTCGGAAGCCTCTTAATGCTCGTTGCGATAATTTCGCTTTATTATCTCTACGCGCAAATCCCTGGTAATGAAGGCGGCGGAACATTTGATTTCGTTGCGCTTTTAGCCGCTGTTCAAACGGGCAAACTGATTTTTACCGGCAGTACGGGACTCCTGCTTTTCTTAGCGTTCGCACTGGCATTTGCCATCAAGGTTCCGTTATTTCCATTTCACACATGGCTCCCGGATGCGCACACCGAAGCTCCAACTGCGGGTTCGGTGATATTGGCAGCAGTGCTTTTGAAGATGGGAACTTACGGCTTGATGCGGTTCAATTTCACACTCTTTCCGGAAGCATCGCGTGAAATGGCCTGGCTATTTATTATCCTTGCGATCATCGGAATTATTTACGGTGCACTGGTCGCTATGGTTCAGCCTGATATAAAAAGGCTCGTCGCATACTCGTCGATAGCTCACATGGGATTTGTGATACTCGGTATGTTTTCGTTTACCGAACAAGGAATGCAGGGCGCACTTTATACCATGCTTGCGCACGGCGTCACGACCGGAGCACTTTTTCTTCTCGTCGGATTTATTTACGAACGCAGGCACACAAGACTTATTACAGAATACGGCGGCCTCTCGGGTGTGATGCCGATTTACGCCACATTTTTTGTAATTACAGCGATGGCTTCGGTTGGTCTTCCCTTCTTAAATGGTTTCGTCGGTGAATTTCTGATCATGCTTGGAATGTGGTCTTCCACCATTTTGCCGGGCAGTATGAATAAGATCGCGACGATGTTCGCCGGAACCGGAGTTATCTTCGCGGCCGTTTATTTGCTCTGGATGGTCCAGCGAGTTTTCTTTGGGAAAGTTTCAAACGAAAAAAACAAAGGCTTGCTTGATTTGAATCCGCGTGAAATCGGATTAATGATTCCGTTGTTATTCTTGATGGTGCTTATGGGCGTTTATCCGAGACCGATTTTAGATGCTTCTAAAGAGAGCATCGTCGCGATTCAAAAGATCGTCAGGGGTGAAATAAAAGGTGGGACAATTACCGAATTGAACCCCCAAAAGGAGATTGAGAAAAGTCACTAACGGATTGGATTTTAGATTAGATTTTTAAGATGAATACGATTTTATTAGCAGATTTAGTAGATCCAAATATCAACATTCCGATTGTGTTGCCGGAGATGATCCTCGCCATCTTCGGAATGATCTTGATGGTGTTTGACAGCTACAAGCCCAACAGACTCAGGATAACGGGAATGATCTCTATCGTTGGAATCATTGCTTCAGCTTTTGCTCTTTGGTCGCTTTGGTCCGATCCGAATGCAACCAATAGTGCTTTTAACGGAATGATCGTGATGGACGGCTTGCGTCTCAGCTTCACCCTCGTATTCCTTTTTGTAACCGCAATCACAATTCTAATTTCAAGTATTTGGGTCGAACGCGAAAATGTTCCGGCTGGCGAATATCACTGCATGCTCCTTTTTGCCACAGTCGGAATGATGTTTATGGCATCCGGAAACGACATGGTTGTGATTTTTCTTGGTCTGGAAACCCTTTCGATCGCGACCTATGTGATGGCCGGAATGCGCAAACGAGATTTGCGGTCTAACGAATCTGCGATGAAATATTTCATTCTCGGTTCGTATGCGTCGGCGTTTTTGCTTTATGGAATGGCGTTGATCTACGGCGCGACCGGTTCGACAAACATCACTGAGATCGCGTCGAAGATTGGTGATTCAAGCTTCCCCGCATTGCTATTAGTAGGCGGGGCGATGCTGCTGATCGGATTCGGATTTAAGATCGCAACCGTTCCCTTTCATGTCTGGACGCCGGATGTTTACGAAGGTGCGCCAACCCCGGTTACCGGATTTATGGCCGCGGGACCTAAAGCGGCCGGGTTTGCTTCTTTTATCAGAATTTTCGTTCTTGGTTTTCCAATAATCGCGGGAGTACAGGCAACTCAATATTTACACGACACGTGGATCACAACTCTGACCGTTATGGCAGCTTTAACCATGACCATCGGAAATATCGCAGCGATCGTTCAAAACAATGTGAAACGTATGCTTGCGTATTCCTCGATCGCACACGCGGGGTATGCTCTTGTGGGATTTATTGGAGCCGGTGTAGCAACCACAATAGCGGGACGCGATGATGCGGTCGCTTCGGTTGCATTTTATATGCTGACGTACGCCGTCACAAATCTAGGTGCATTTGCGGTGGTTACGCTCGTTGGACAGAAAAATGATCGTCGTACGGAGTTTGAGGATTACAATGGAATCGGGTTTAAATCGCCGGTCCTTGCGTTTACGCTTTCTCTTTTTATGCTCTCACTTCTGGGACTTCCGCTGACTGCCGGATTCATTGGAAAAGTGTTGGTTTTCCGTCCGGCACTAGAAGCCGGAAGTGCAATGCTGACAATCCTTGTTGTTGTTGCGGTGATCAACACGGCAATTTCCGCATATTATTATCTGCGGCTTATCGTAGTGATGTTCTTTAAGGAGCGAACTACGGATTGGGTGAAACCAAAAATTCCCACTGCCGTTGGTATCGCACTTATCGTCACAGTTCTCGGAGTTTTTCTATTGGGAATTTTTGGTGACAGCACGATCAAATCTTTTACGAAGCCTCCAGTGAGTGCGCGGCTAAAATAATTTTTTCAAGAATTAGCGGTATGGAAAGGTACAGGTTTACAAAAATACTTGGTGCTTTCCTATTTTTTTGTTTGCTTTCCGTATCGGATGCCCAGGTTAGAGACAGTTTTAATGCCCCGTGGGAAAACCCGCAAACCGCTATCGTTATTGACGCGTACTACAATAATTCAATCGATTGGGACAAGCTTCATACGGATAGACGAGTTGTAGGAATTCTCCATAAAGCTACCGAGGGCAAAGACTTTACCGATCCCAAATATCAATCACGTAAGAACCATGCGAAATCGCTAGGCTATAAATGGGGTTCATACCATTTGTTGCGAAAGGGGGATCCGATCGGACAGGCAAAGTTTTATCTGGAGGCGACGGGAACTAAAAACCGAGATGAAATTATGGCTCTCGATATCGAATGCACGGTAAACTCACAATGCGGTGTTGAAAACTATCGTGTCTCGCTGGGCGAAATCAAATCGTTTCTTAAATATATAGAGAAAAAGACGGGCCGTCTTCCGATTTTCTATGCCAATCAGTCAGTGGTAAAGGGCCTTTCGGTAAAATTTCCAAATGACAAACTGCTCGCAAAAACTCCTCTTTGGTACGCACGCTTTAAGGCTCAAGTTACGGACTTTCCAACAGGAATCTGGAAAACTTACACGTTCTGGCAATTTTCGAGTGAGATAAATTGTAAAGCGGAGGAAAAATGTCTTTATCGCGTTCCGGGAACATTGAGCGATATGGATATAAATGTATACAACGGCTCGCCGGACAAACTCAGAAAGCACTGGGGCAATATTGGTAAATAGATGGAAAGAGAAATAGATATTAAAACCTGGAACCGACGAAGAACATATGAATTCTTTAAAGACTTTGAAGATCCGTTTTTTAATATGACTTCGAATCTTGATGTTTCGAAAATTTATACATTTAGCGCGGAATATGATTTTTCGTATTCGCTCGCGTGTCTTTTTTTTTCCCAGCAAACTGTAAACGAAATTCCCGAATTTAGAATTCGGCAGTTGGATAACAAACTCGTCCAATATGACCTTGTCGAAGCAACTCAAACCATTCTTCAGGATGATGAAACGTTTTCGTTTTGCTATTTCGAACATAAACCGAACATAGTCCAATTCGATCAAGCAGGAAAAGAGGCACGCGAAAAATACAAAGCATTGAATACTTTCGACGTGGAAACTGAGAGACTCGATCTTATCTATTATTCGGTGATTCCCTGGGTCTCGTTTACGAGTTTCAAACACGCCACACGTTTTGATAAAACCCAAACCATACCAAGAATTGTCTTCGGTAAATATTTTTATGAGGGAGATGTTTTGAAAATGCCGGTTTCTGTCGAGGCAAATCATACCATCATGGATGGGATTCATGTTGGGAAATACTTTAACCAGTTTCAGGGCAAACTTGATTCAGTAGATTGAAATGAAAATTGCCAACGATATAAAAAAGGAGATTGGTGAAGGATGGATTCCCGTTATTTACCGAGATAAGATCCGTTCGCAGCGAACTCGGTCTCATAGTTTCCCGATCGCACAAAAGGAAAATTCCGCGGAAATCTTTCATACATTGCTGGGAGTGGAGTTAAAGATCAAGAAAACACGCTTTGCCTGCCCTGACCTTTCAACTGCACGTTATATGAGGGTATTTGCGTGGATCGGAAGCGCTGATTTCGCGATTCCCTATGATGTCTCCCAACTCTCGAATCTCGCAGATGAGCTCGAATCATCCTGGTATCGCATGCTTTTGATCCTGGACACGAAAACGAAGACCGAATCCCCTCAGTTTCGGGGCAGGATCAGGGCTTCGCTTATACGAAAAATTCGTGAAGAAATAGCGGAGATTGGTGCCGGTCCGAAGATGCCGAAGTTTAAGACAAGTACAAAGCATCGGAAAAGCTAAAAATGGCTTCTAAAACATGTGAGAAATCGCCATGAATTTGGTATAGATTACGATTTCCAAAAATGTTAATATCTGAGGTGAGTTATGCTTGATTCATTTTCTGTAAATACAACTGAATCGCTCCCGTTTCCATACAATAACCAGTCATTCTGTAAGTATGAGCCTATCGAGCAGCAGATCGATCACGCACGTGTTTTGATCGTTAATAATTTGCTCCGCTATGAATCTGATACTTCAGACATCGCAAAAGCTGAATTGGGAAGAGCTCTCGATAGTCAATTGAGACTGGAAACCAGGCTTACTCAAATGGCATGCGACAATATCGCAAAAAACGTTCAGAGGCTTGTGAAAGAACCCAAAGCACTGACGGTACACCTATCTGAGATCGCAGAAGCGGCAGACAGTTTCAACCCGGATGCAATCGTGATGAGCGGAACGCTTTCCGATTTCGATTACTACAATCCTGATTATTTAGAAAGTTTTGAGCGATTTGTCAAAGAGACAAAAATTCCGGTATTGGGAATTTGCGGGGCACATCAATTGATCGGTGCTGCTTTTGGCTGCGAACTAAAAACTTTGGATAATCGTGATCCTCAGGAAATTCGGACGGGCCGCGTTGTAGAATTTCAATATCGTTTCATAAAAATCACTGACACCGGAGATCCAATTTTTGCAGGAATTGCCGATGAAGAAAGCGGAATTTGGCAAGACTATACACTAAAAGACGACATTCTCCGTGTATGGCAAAATCATGGACTTCAGGTTATTGGATTTCCTGAAGGATTTAAGCAGCTCGCAAAATCTTATCTTTGCGATAATCAGATGATGGTAAAACGAAATGACGGGCAATTGATATACGCCGTACAGTTTCACCTTGAAAAATCATTTGAAGATTGGTCAAAGAATCCCACACGCTGGGAACACTTAAACGAATCCCGCGACGGACGTATCCTCTTTGAAAATTTCTTACAGCTTGCGCTCGACCACGATCAATCCTAAGGGCAAACGTTACGCTTCCAATTTCTAATCTGTAATTATATTCCTAATCGTTGGGCTTTGCGGCTTTGTCCGTTTGCGACCTGTCCTGATTTGAGGAAACTTCTGTTCCGGACTGGTTTTCTGTAGGTGCGGGTACGCTTTCGGGTGTGACATTCGTCGGTCGAGCGGCTGGCGCTGGCGAAACACTTTCCTGTTCCATCTGTGCCTCCTGAATTTCCCTTACGCGGGCTTCTTTACGCTCGTCTCTTTTTCGTTCAAAACTTTCTCTCGATTCGTAAATTTGTGCCGCTCTGGCAATTTCGCTTGCGGAAGCATTTAGCATGTTACCCGCGGATTTCCCATCGATTCGTTTGACCTGGCCATTCTGAGCATAGACAAATAATTGGGTTGTACCGTCAGTGGAGGTTCGTATCAATACTCTCTGTACTAAAGCATCCGAAAGAAATTCTCTAACTTCCGTTTTATTTCCCATACCATCGTACATCGTGGAAATTGTTGAGTTGTCGCTGGCTTTTTTATTCCCTTCTTCCCGCTTTTTGTCCTCAACAAGGTTTTCATCGCCAACATTGAGGTCGGAATCAAAAGGCGTAACATCACCCCCCTTGTCCGCCGCGGGCTTGTCAAAATCGTTGTCTTCAATAACAACGGCTTTGGTGTCATCGGAACCGGTAAGCGCCCCATTGGTCGTGTTACACGAACTTGTTAAAACAGCCCCGAGCAGAGCCAATAATAAGTAGATTTTTAAATTCATGGTCAAAGATAAGGAGGTATGTGAGAAATTATTTGATTGAGTGGGAGCGCTTCTTCCTATTTATCAGCGACGCCGAGCACGAAATTGCTCACCGCTGTTAAACCATTTGCTAAGCTGCTTGAATTATATTTGACGTCGGACGTACCGCCGCCTGAAATATCATACTTGGGGCCGGTGAATCCAACCGCCAAATTGCTTGGATTATAAGGCGCGATTACAATGTTGCCCTGTAACACTCCATTTCCGCCGCCGCTACGCAGTAGTCCGCCGCTTCCCGTAACAATAATAAGACCGTTAAAATCAAACCCGCCCTTTAGTTCCAGAGTTCCCGTAACTACGAGAATGCCCCCACCTGAACCGCTCAGTTGCAGATTTCCATCGACAAAGGTTAGGCCGCTGGCATTCGCATTATTACCAACACTGGGCGGTGTTACTCCGCTAGGATAATAAGAGCCGGACGATTGCGCTACATTCTTTAATGCCTGGAGAACGTCATTTAGATTTTCCGCTGATTGGAGCCATGGCGGCATTTCTGTATTTACGTTTGCCGGTGGCGGTTGGGGATCTGTTTTTACCGGAGACGTCAATGAGGCATTGATCGCAGTCAAATTAGAATCGTTGGTCGTTCCGATTGATGGAAGCGAGAAATCCGATGCGACATCATCGCCTGAGTAAGTTACAACGTTGGATGTTCCGGGAGCAAAAGTGAAGCCGGAAGTTCCTCCGACAAGCGTAAGCGTCGCCGGTGCTCCCAAACCGTCAAAGAAATTCTTGCGGACAATGGCTTCCAGTACCTTTTTAGAGCCTCTTGGACCATAGCCGGTCGATCTAACCAAAACTCTTATCGGTTCGACCTGGGTCATCGTTCCAGAAACAGTGGTCTGGCTACTGCCACCAACCATGGCGTTTGGATTCATCGGATCGCTCGCTAAAGTGATGGTGCTCCCCATAAGCGCGTAATACTTTGAATCAAAATTGAATTTCACCGTCCCCGTCGAGGCCGAAGTAATGTTTCCGGTTTCGATAGTTCCGCGCATTACTCTCGTCGCCGTAAAGGGGGCGGTCATATTTACGGTTATTTCGAATCGATAGCCTTCTGCGGGTATTGCACCGCCGGTTCCATTTGCAACAATAGTAAATCGCCCAAAATCAGTCGCAGCTGCGCCTGAAGATACATTTAAATTTGTTTTGGTGGTGGGAACGTAAGAAATAACCGCCGTATTCAAAAGGGAACCAACGATTTTTGAAGAGCCTCCGCCGTCTATTCTTGCACTCGTGTTGTAGCTAACGATCGAACCGGTATCATCCGGATCTGTAATTTCCAGCGAATAAGCATAACCCGTGTAAGGAACGTATGTACCCGGTCCTACCGAAACACGATCTCCAACGGCGGCACCGCTCGGACTATAGTTATAGTTTATCCAACGAGAAAGACGAGCCTTTCCGCCGCCATCGCTTGGATGATTTGAAGTACTCAATGTGAGTGCTCGCCGAAATGTAATTACGTTTGCTGAATCATTCGCGGGTTTCGATCCGTCAAGCAAAGGCAAAGACTGAACATTTCCCCTAAGAACATTGAGTGCGGATTGAATTCCGCTCTCAGAAGCGTTGTACGCCTGCTGTTCCGATGTAGCATCCGTAACATTTTGCGAATTCATGGAGACTTCGAGCATAAGCCCGGCGCTCGCAACAAGAAGCAAAAATGAGATCATGAGCACCATTACCATGGCTGCGCCCTTTTCGCCTTTCCGTTTACTGATTTCGATCATCGTTGGGTTTTTCTTCTTCATATGCCTTAATCTCTAATACTGGTTTAACATATACTGCGAATTTCGAATTGTAACATCCGAGGTAAATTCAACGGTCTGTCCCCTTGGCTGCCCTTGAACATTCGCAAGCAGTACGGTAACGGTGATTCGAACTCGTCCGGTATTCCCGTCGGGTGTGCCGCCCTGCGCAATGGGTGTCGAACTGCTTCCGGAATAACCAAAATACTCAAATTTAACTTTACTGACATCGTGAATTACCGGCGATGTTTTCGGCGAGTCATTCGGATCATAACGAACGACCGAATTCGTTGCCGCATCGTGAAAATATGTAACGTCTTCCCCCGTTTGTTTTGTTTCGCTATCCTCATTTTCGATGTTTGACCGGAAATGAAGCCTCGAAGCGTTTGAATCTCCTGCGATGATCCCGTTTGTGGTCAATCCAAAACCTGAATTTGCAATTTCTCGGGACATCACATTCAGTGCAGCGTGAGCAGAAGTTAACGCATCCGTTTTACGGCCTTCCATTTCGCGGGAACCAACAGATTTGGAAATAAGTAGCGAAACCATTCCGAGGAGCACGAGCATAATGGTCGTCGATATCAATAATTCGAATATTGAAAATCCACGTTCGTTATTTGCGGTGTTTTCTTGCTTGGATCTCATACAACTAATTGCCTCTCACTCTTCTCAACACAATGATCGACGGAACCGACGTTTGCCAGCCTGCGGTTGGGCGATTCAATGTAACCGTCGCCGTTATCTCTTTGATACTTTTTGCCGTATTTATCTGAACCCCCGGTGTGAATGGATCATCATCGACAGTCAGATTAATGTTGAAACTTCCGCCATCAGGAGTGATAACGACTTTCGTCGCATGGGTTCCTCCTGCGAGTAACACGTCAGTTGTTGAAGGTGTAAATTTAGCACTTCGTAAGTTTTCAACTTCCTGTTGAAGTATAACGAGAGCACGCGCACGATTGCTATTTCCTGCATTGAAACTGACGGCATACGCAAAAACGGCCGTAACGCCCAAAAGCGAGATCAATAAAATAAGCATCGCGGCTGCAACTTCAACCAGGGTAAATCCCTGTTCTGAATCTGTTACCGCCCGGGGCGACGAATTCGCTTTGCAATCAATATTTTGGCTAGTAGTCTTCATTTTTCTAAACGTTTCCTATTTGCATTGACCGTTACCTTGAACACGCATGGGCGCGTTACATACGCAGCCGGTATGAGCAGGACGTTCGTTTCTTGCACAAACAACCGGTGTCGGCGTAGGCGTCGGTGTAGGTGTAGGCGTTCCTGTCGACGTCGAGGTAGGACTCGCTGAAGCCGATGGACTCGGGCTCGGACTCACTGAAGCCGATGGACTCGAGCTCGAATTTCCGACCTTAAGTAGATTGTTTATATTATCGCCTTGGGGTATTGGGTTAACAGGCGGCGGAGAAAAGATTGTTGCCGGCTCTGAAGTCGGCTTCATCGACACAGTTCCCGAGGCGGAAAGTGATATACGATAACCGACGGCCGTACTGCCGTCTTGAGTTGCGCATTCGTTGCAAATAACTAATTTCGGATCCACAAGATTCCCCAGAGAATCGAAAGCGCTAACGTGTCCGTGCCGGTCAAAATAGATCCTCAACGGCAGAGACACACCATCGCCCAATATACTTACGCCGTTGTTTCCCGTTAAATCAATAGTTTTGGTATCAGAGGCGCTCAATATGCCATCCTGACTAAGATCGAGATTTACCGTGAACCTTGAAGAGCTATTGATTACAACGCTAGCCATTTCGGCTTCTATCGACGGACGTCTTTTCACGGAATCGTATCTCGCCCTGACAAGATATGCCTGCAATTCTTTGGCAACATTCTGTGTCTGAAAATCCTTTTTTGAATCATCGAACTGTGCGATTGCTACTGCAACCAGGATCGCCGTTATCACAAGAACGATCATTAATTCGACCAGCGACATTCCGCCTTCACGTTCCAATTGTTTCCCGTTCATAAGCCTCCAGCCTTCAAAAAGACACTCAAGCGGTAGATGTTCTACCTGCAGCTTAAAGAAATAACATTTAGTGATTAACTTTGTCAATCCTTTTTTGTCAATGTTTAACAATGGAATTTAAAAAAAATTAACCGATTGTTTAGTGGCGCAATCAGTTAATTTTTAGGAAAGATTCTTTATAGCTAAGCGAAACAATCTTCGGGCACGTTTTCCAACGTGTTTTTAATTAGCATATCAACAACTGCTTTAAGATCATGACCTGATTCTTCGTATACTTTCAGCTGTTCGTCAGCCGAAGTTCCCCGCTCCATAATGGTATAAATATGCTCGATCTCACGGCGCGAACCAAGATCATCGATAACATCATCAACGAATTCCAGCAATTCATGAATCAAATCCTTTACGGGAACTTCCTTTTGTTTACCAAGATCCAGAAGTTTGCCGTCGAGCCCATATCGAACGGCCCGCCATTTATTTTCCTGAATAAGTCTTCTGTGGTAGAGGCGAAAACCAAGATTCTTTTCAATTAGCGCAGATAGTTTTGCAACTATCGCCTGGAATAAGGCAGCGATCGCAATTGTGTCGTCAACTTTATTTGGAATATCGCAAACACGAAATTCGAGCGTTGGGAAATATGGATGAGGACGAATATCCCAATAGATTTTCTTAGCGTCGTCGATGCAATTCATCTTGACAAGTAAATCTATATAAGATTGGTACTGTTGATAAGATTCGAAGTGTTCGGGAATATCGGTCCTCGGAAATTTCTTAAAAACTTCCGAGCGATAAGATTTCAAGCCGGTATTAAAACCAAGCCAAAATGGTGAAGATGTTGTTAATGCAAGAACGTGAGGCACAAAATATCGTGCCGCGTTCATAATATGTATTTGGCGTTCTTTATCAGCGATTCCCACATGAACGTGAACACCAAAGATCAGCAGACTTCTTGCTACCATCTGCAATTCATCTACCAATAATTTGTATCGATCATGTTCGAAAATCTCTTGTTCGGACCATTTGGAAAATGGATGTGTTGATGCAGCGACGATTTCGAGTCCCTTTTTCCTTGCCAAGCTTGAAATGATACAGCGCAACTTCGAAATGTCCTCACGCGCCTCCTGAATGTTTGCGCATACACCCGTTCCAACTTCAATCATCGATTGAATCATTTCGGGCTTGACCTTTTCGCCGAGCATCAGCCTTCCCTCTTCTAGAATTTGTGAGACGTGTGACTTCAGCTCTCTCGTATCAGGGTCAACTATTTGAAACTCTTCTTCAATACCAAGGGTAAATTTATCAAACATAGGCTTCTCAAATACGGAACCAAACGAAAAACGAAACAACCAGAAGGCTATTTATTCTAGTCTAATTCCAACTGTCTTTTCAGGTGACTTATCTGCTCAAAAGTCAGGTCTTTAAATCGAACACCAACACCCGTTCCTTCATCGACATAAGCGACAATCCCTTTTACCGAAAAATCCTCACCACCAAAGGTCATCTGCATCAAGATCTCATCTCCCGTCTTGAGTGCCGAATCTGTTGTAATATATAGGCCGCCAATACCGATGTCGCGTGAATTCGCAATTCCGGTTGCGTCTCCTCCTTCAAATTTAACGTCGACTATTATTTTTTTTCGATCCGATCCCCGTCGCTCTTCAGATGTAAATGCCTCATCAGGCTTATTTCCTGCCATCGTTATTCCCTCGTAAGTGTGTGGATTTGAAACCTATCCCAATTTTCATTGTAAAACATTTTTTCAGATTTGGAAGTTATATTCGCAACGAACGATTGAAAGCTCTTAACTTGTACGTAGCTAATGATTCATCCGCCGATTTCGGCCGCTAGTTGTAAAAATTCTTCTGCCGCATGAGATAAAACACCATTTCGACGGTAAACTATGTAAAGCTTCCGTTCAAACCGCATTTCGTTAACAGATAATCCAACCAATTGACCGCTTGAAATTTCACTTTGCGCGGTCAATTTCGGAACCAGCGCGACCCCGGAACCCATTTCGACGAGCCGTTTTATAGCTTCGAGAGAGGGCATTTCAACACTAATATTCAAATCCGTCTTATGTTTCTCGAATTTCTTAATTACCTGTTCGCGATATGGAGACGGCGCGTTGTGAGCGATAAATTTTTCGTTTCCGAGATTCTTTACTGAAACTGTTTTACTTTTGGCAAGATGATGATCCGGCGGGACGATCAGAATTAGCTCGACAATGCCTACGGCAACGATTTTGACGGTTTTGTCTTTTGGTCTGAAAGATATTACTCCAAGCTCAACCTCGCGGGCCGTGACCTCTCTCGGAATTCTACTGGCAACGCCTCTACTTACGTCAATTTTTACCAATGGATGACTTTCGTTAAATTTCTTGATCAAAGGCAATAAATAATAAACCGTGTGTTCGTTTGCGCTGATCTTTAGCTTTCCATGATGAAGTTCGCGCAAATCTCTTATCGCAGTTCGAGCTGCCTTTTGAGTATTCAGCATTTGGCGTGCGTAATCCAAAACGACCTCGCCAACGACTGTTAATTTTCCGTCCTTAGACGATCGATCAAAAAGTTTTTCGTCTAATTCTCGTTCAAGGCGGCTAATCGCCTGACTTACAGCAGGCTGCGTTCGATTGAGGATCTTCGCCGCCCGGGAAAAACTCTTTTCTTCAGCGACTATAATTAGCACCTCTAGTTCATGTATATCCATTTATTTTTCCAGTTTCAACTTCAAGCGTTTTTTAGAAATTACTGATTTTTTTTTCCTGTCTGGCGACTATCCGATGTTTCTTCTAAAACTCCTTAATAAATTGTGTGAATGGATCTATTTCAAAATCTTATATCTATAAACATAATTTATCTTAACATCAATATTATAAGCTTGACTTCTAGCTTTTACATCCTGTAGGATTCGCTGTCAAGTAGAATTACATTTTGTTTATACTGATTTTGGATCCGAATTGAGAGAAATGACAAAGAAAAAAATCGCGATATTTGATACGACTCTCCGTGATGGTGAGCAATCACCAGGATGCTCGATGAATTTGGGCGAGAAAATAATGCTGGCTGAGCAGCTTGAAGATCTCGGCGTTGATGTTATCGAGGCGGGCTTTCCAGTCGCATCGGACGGCGATTTTGAAGCGGTAAAAGCGATTTCGAAAATTTGTAAAACTGCAAAAGTTGCCGCATTATCCCGAACTACCAAAACTGACATCGAGCGCGCAGCAGAGGCCCTAAGCTCAGCGAGAAATCCGAGAATACATACGTTTGTTGCGACTTCCGACATTCATCTTGAGTATAAGCTGAAAAAAACTCGCGAAGAAGTTTTGGAAATGACTCAAAATGCGGTAAAACTCGCGAGTGGATATGCAGACGAAATCGAATTTTCGGCGGAAGATGCAACCCGTAGCGACCGGGATTTTCTTTGTCAGGTCTTTCAAGTCGCCGCGGACGAAGGTGCTACGATTTTGAACGTTCCCGACACGGTTGGATATACTCTTCCGAGCGAATTTGCCGCACTTGTCAGTTCAGTAAAAGCAAATATCACTTCGAAAAGCGAACTTACTATCAGCGTACATTGCCATAATGATCTTGGTTTGGCCGTTGCAAATAGTCTTGCAGCGGTCGAAGCCGGAGCGACACAGGTTGAATGCACCATCAATGGCATCGGTGAACGCGCGGGAAATGCGTCACTTGAAGAATTTGTGATGGCATGTACAGTGCGAAATGATTGCCTGCCAATTGAAACCAATATTGTCACCAAGGAGCTATATCCAACCAGCCAGATGCTTTCGTCCGTAATTAGTTTTGGCGTTCAGCCAAATAAAGCGATTGTTGGCAGAAATGCATTTGCCCACGAAGCCGGAATTCATCAACACGGCGTTCTGAGTAACCCTTTGTGTTATGAAATCATGACTCCCGAATCGGTCGGCGTTCCAAAAACCGAGATCGTTTTGGGCAAGCATTCCGGAAGACACGCCCTTGCTGCAAGATATAACGAATTGGGATTCGATCTTGATTCTGATGAAATTGTTTTGATTTACAAGGAATTTACCGATTTGGCTGATCGCAAGAAGACGGTTTACGATCAAGATCTTTTGGCGATCCTGAGCGTTAGTAGAAACAGAACGGCTATTGCGGCTTAGTATTTATTTATGAAAATTGCGATTCTTCCCGGCGACGGCATCGGCCCCGAAGTAACTACAGAAGCTGTAAAGGTCTTGGAAACCATTGCCGGTCTCTATGGCTTAGATATAAAAACGGACGAATTTCCTATTGGAGGCGAAGCGATTAAAAAAAAAGGTTCTCCACTACCTTCGGAAACGTTGGAGGCTTGTTTAGAGTCTGACGCGGTTTTATTGGGTGCGGTAGGTTCGCCGGAATTTGACTATCTACTTCCCGACGAGCGACCGGAAATAGGTTTATTGAAACTGCGCAAACAACTCGGTGGCTTCGCAAATCTGCGTCCAGCGAAATCCTATCCACAATTAATCGATTCATCTCCGCTTCGACCTGAAATATTTTCGGGTACCGACATGCTTATCGTAAGAGAACTCTTAGGCGGAATCTACTTTGGCGAACCGAGAGGTTTTAGCGACGATAATCAAACTGGATTTAATACCCTACGATATTCAGTTAGCGAGGTCGAAAGGGTCGCGAGAATCGCTTTTGAGATCGCGGCAACTCGGAGAAACAAAGTAACTTCGGTCGATAAAGCAAATGTGCTTGAGAGCTCGCATTTGTGGCGCGAAACGGTACAAAAAGTTGCCTCCGATTTTCCGCAAATTGAAGTTGAACATCTTTTTGTTGACGCTTGCGCGATGCATCTCGTCACGGATCCGAAACGCTTCGATGTCATTTTGACCGGGAATTTGTTCGGCGATATTCTCTCAGATGAGGCAGCCGTTTTGACCGGCTCCTTGGGAATGCTTCCATCGGCATCAATCGGAGGTGCAGTTGACTTGTACGAACCCGTTCATGGCTCGGCTCCCGATATTGCAGGGAAGAATATCGCGAATCCGCTCGGAGCGATCGGATGTATCGCTATGTGTTTTCGGCAAACCTTGAAAAACGAAAACGCCGCCGAAACTATTGATCGCGCAATTACCAGCGTGCTCGCCGCAGGATTTCGCACGCCCGATTTGGTTAAGGACGGAAGTGACTTTCAAATATCAACACAGGAAATGGGCGATTTGGTTTGCGAACACGCCGTTGATCAGGCCAATTTCGTGCAGGCCTATCACGCCGTTTGAGCCATCTCTATTTTTTTCTAAATGAAAACTCTCTACGATAAAATTTGGGAATCACATCTTGTTGACCACGAGCCAAATGAACCCGTCCTGCTTTATATTGATCTTCACCTTATCCACGAGGTTACGACGCCCCAGGCTTTCGAGGGTTTAAGACTTGCGAAACGGCAAGTCCGCCGTCCCGATTTGACGTTTGGAACGATCGATCACGCAATTCCGACGGCCAATCGAAACATTCCCTTTAACGACCCTGTTGCCGCAAAACAGGTTGAAACTTTCCGCAAAAACGTCCATGAGTTTGGAATAAAGATTTACGATCTTGACGAGATTCAGCAAGGAATTATTCACGTATTCGGTCCCGAACAGGGTTTAATCCAGCCCGGAATGACGATCGTTTGCGGAGATTCTCACACAGCGACCCATGGTGCATTTGGCGCGCTCGCTTTTGGAATCGGCACATCGGAAGTCGAGCACGTCCTTGCGACCCAATGTCTTCCGCAGCGACCTTCAAAAAATATGAGGATCAAGGTCAAAAACAAACTTCCATTTGGTGTGACATCGAAGGACTTAATTCTCGGAATAATAAATCATATAGGCACCGATGGTGCTACCGGATACGTCATCGAGTATTCGGGAGAAGCAATCGAATCGCTTTCGATGGAATCCAGAATGACGGTTTGCAATATGTCGATCGAAGCCGGCGCAAGGGCAGGGCTGATTGCTCCGGATGACAAAACCTTCGAATATTTAAGAGGGAAACCTTATAGCCCGAAAGGTGAAGATTTTGACGCCGCCGTTGAACACTGGAAAACATTCGTTACTGACGAGAACGCAATATTTGATTTAGAAATTGCAATTGATGCGAATGAAATTGAGCCGTTTGTGACCTGGGGAACATCGCCGGGTATGTCCGTAAAGATTGACGGCAGAGTTCCGGAGTTATCTGAAGCGAAGACCGAAGCTGAAAAACATTCTTTTGAAAAGGCTTTGCTCTATATGGATCTCCAGCCCTTGCAAAAAATAAGTGAAATAGAAATTGACCGTGCCTTTATCGGAAGCTGCACGAACGCACGTATCGAAGATTTACGTGAAGCGGCAAGAGTTGTAAAAGGTTATAAAGTAAACGAAAGAGTCTCAGCGATGATTGTTCCGGGCTCAATGCAGGTAAAAAAACAAGCGGAAGATGAGGGACTTGCCAACGTTTTTCGTGAATCCGGTTTTGACTGGAGGGATGCTGGCTGCTCGATGTGTCTCGGAATGAACGAGGACATTCTCAAAGATGGAGAGCGCTGCGCTTCGACGTCAAACCGCAATTTCGAGGGGCGACAAGGAAGAGGCGGGAGAACACATCTTGTCTCGCCATCAATGGCGGCCGCCGCTGCAATCGCCGGACACTTCGTTGACGTACGAGAATGGAAGTTCAAAAATTAATGCGGAACACGAGAAATGGAAAAATTTACCAAACATGTGGGAAAATGTGTGCCGCTGCTTGAAGCAAACATCGACACCGACCAAATTGTGCCAAAGAAATTCCTATTAAGCATTAGTCGAAGTGGTTTCTCTAAAGCACTCTTTTATGATTGGAGGTTTGATAAAACTGGTGCGCCGAATCCCGAGTTTGTGCTAAATAAACCGCGATATGACGGAGCGACGATCTTGATCGCCGGCTCAAATTTTGGTTGCGGTTCGTCGAGAGAACACGCTCCCTGGGCGCTTCTTGAATACGGTTTTAGAGTGATCGTCGCTCCGAGTTTTGCTGATATTTTCTATAATAACTGTTTCAAAATCGGGCTTCTCCCTGTCGTTCTCGACGAGCGAAAAACATCCTTAATTATTAAAAACGCTGAAAATCAGGATGATTATTCTTTGGCAGTTGATCTCATTGAGAAATCGGTATTTGACGAATTGAGTTTTCGCGAGAATTTCGAAATTGATGACTTTAGACGATATTCGCTGTTAAACGGACTTGATGACATTGATTTGACATTAATGAAACAAGAAAAGATCTCAAAATACGAGAAAAACACTTCGAATTTTATCGAAAAACCGACCTATTAATCTCAGTAATTTTTGGTTTATCTAGCAGTTGCAATTTCTGATTTCCCACGTTAACATAAACCCAAATTAGAGCCTGCGATAGTTTAACGTTCCCCAAGCGTTTATGATCTTTCTAGGCTTATTTATTTTCATTCGAATTTATATTTTATGGGTTTTTCAACAACTGCCATTCATGCCGGTAACGACCCCGACGTTGCGACAGGCGCGGTAAGCGTTCCAATTTACCAAACCTCGACCTACGCTCAGGATGGCTTGGGTAAAAATAAAGGATTTGAATACGCCAGAACTCAAAACCCAACTCGGTCAGCTCTCGAAGAAAATATCGCAGCACTCGAAGGTGCGAAATTCGGTTTTGCGTTTGCTTCCGGCATGTCGGCGATAGACGCCTGTCTGAAACTTGTAAAAGCCGGTGAACATGTCATTCTAGGTGATAATACTTACGGCGGGACCTTCAGGCTTTTTGATAAAGTCTTATCGAATTACGGGGTTGAATTTGATTTAGTTGACACTACGGATATTCACAAGGTTGAAGGCGCCTTTAAGCCAAATACGAAATTGGTTTTCGTCGAAACCCCGACAAATCCGGTGATGAGCGTAACTGATCTGGAATCGGTATCGAAGCTTGCTCACGCCCAAGGAGCAAAGGTTGTTTGCGATAATACTTTTATGTCGCCTTATTTCCAACGGCCGATTGAGCTTGGTGTTGACATTGTGGTTCATTCGACAACGAAGTATCTCAACGGTCATTCCGATAGCGTCGGCGGGTTTGTTGCCTTATCGAACCAAAAAGATGCGGAGTGGATCGGATTTATTCAGAACAGTGTTGGTGCAATTTTATCTCCTTTCGATTCGTTTTTGGTTTTGCGCGGCACCAAAACTCTTGCTGTAAGAATGGAAAGGCACGATGAAAATGGACGCGCAGTTGCGAATTTTTTAGCCGAGCATCCGAAAGTTCAAAAGGTGTATTATCCCGGTCTCGCTTCGCACCCTCAGCATGAATTGGCGAAACGTCAGCAACATGGTTTTGGCGGAATGGTTTCATTTGAAACGGGTTCTTTGGATAATGCAAAAAAAGTTCTGGAAAGCGTCTCAATCTGTACCTTGGCTGAAAGTTTGGGCGGCGTGGAGAGTTTAATCTCACATCCGGCGAGTATGACACATGCTTCCGTGCCAAAAGAAACACGTGAAGAACTCGGGATCACTGATGGTTTAGTAAGGGTTTCGGTTGGGATTGAGGATAAAGAAGATATTATTTTAGATCTGGACAAAGCTTTAGGTTAGGTTCAGAATGTCGGTCGTTCAGCGAATCTCCGTTCTGAAGTACGGTACAGAACGCGTTTAATTATGTTAATTGTTGAAGCACATGCAACCTCTCACGTCGGGCGCGTTCGTAAGGGCAATGAGGACAATTTTCTAATCCTCGATGTTACGAATTCCGAGATCTGGACAAGCTCGCAGGCTCCGGAAGCCCTAATTATTGAATCGCAAAAATTTGAGATAGACCCAAACGGCATTGTCCTTGCGGTTTCGGATGGAATGGGCGGTGCTTTGGCTGGTGAAGTCGCCAGTAAAATGGCTGTCGATACCGTCAGTAAGTCAATTCTTGAGCAGGATCCCGATAAAACCATCTCACCGGATACCTTTGGCGATACTTTAGTAGGAAGACTATATGATTCAACCGTTTACGCAAATCATGTAATTCATCAGCAGGGCCGCGAGCCGGAATTTCAGGGTATGGGCGCAACGTTTACCGGAGTTGCGATTACGGAAGATGAAGTTGATTTGGTACAGGTTGGCGATAGCCGGGTCTATCTTATACGGGAAGGCAGCATTTATCAGGTTACGAAAGACCAATCGCTTGTGCAGCAACTCATCGATTCAGGTCAAATTTCCGCAGAAGAAGCCGAAACTCATGCGCTCAAGAACGTTATTTTACAGGCTCTCGGAGCACAAAACGAAATCTATCCGGTCGCGGCGAGAGTTGTTCCTCAACAAGACGACATCCTCCTTATTTGCAGCGACGGTTTGTCTAACAAGCTGGATGGGGAAAAGATGCAAACGATCGTATATGACCATCTGGAAGACCTGAAAATGGCTTGTGCCGAGTTGATCAAGGAAGCAAACGAACGCGGTGGTGAAGATAACATTACGGTCATTCTTGCGAGATTGACCGGTGACAGTCTGGAAGAGGCGACCGAAGATGAGATCCATTTAGAAATGCTTACTCCTCAGAGTATTCATGACACCGCCGAACAGGACACCGCTGAGATCGTATAAGTTTGCGGCGCCTGAGTTATTCGTTCCAACCTCGCAATTCCCTTTTAGCCTGACGCACGTAAATCGTCGAGCCTTCAACACGCACGATCTCAACCTTCTCTCCTTCTTTTAACACTTCATCGTCGTGCTCCGGATAAGCTTTCCAGTTTGTACCAAACGCTCGAACCGTTGCTTCATTTAGCGCACCTTTGCTCGCCCGCTTGACGGTACCGATTTGTCCCGGAAGAGTTTCAACGCCGGTTTTTAGGCGCTCGCCGTCATTATGCGGATAATACTGCTCGAAAATGGTCTTGGACATCACAGTTAATACGATCGATACGAGTGCAAATATCAAGAACTGTCCAAAAACTCCAACACCGAGATAACCGGCAAACGCTGCGATTGCCGCTCCTATTCCAAACCAAAAGAGCACAAACCCGAGGGTAAATATCTCGGCAATAATTAAGAAGACGCTCAAAATCGCCCATAAAATCCACGCGTATTGATCCATTTAATTCCTCGGAATACTTAATCTATAACCTAGTATCGCAAGTATTTATATTTTTGTCATTTGCCGTATATGGCGAATACAGTAAGCCTTTGGACATTAAAAAGAAACGTGCTAATCTTTTCCGAGTAAAAGCTGGGGTGGCGGAATTGGTAGACGCACAGGACTTAAAATCCTGTGTCCCTTGTGGACGTGCGGGTTCGACCCCCGCCCTCAGCACCAATCAAATCAACAAGTTACAAGCATCTGAAAAGATGCTGTTTTGGATTTTAGGCTAATTGGTGTGCCATTGGTGTGCCAGACACTCGTGAAAGGGGATGTTCGGAGCAAGAATTGGGTAATTGAACTGTATGCACTTTTAAGGAACATGGATAAGATAAAGCATTCTCTTCTATTGAATCTCGCTGACTATTCAGAAACAATTCATCTAGCCCTAGAGGGAGTTAACCTTGATTTGGATGAAAGAATGTTTTATCTAGGGCATCTTGCAATGTGTGCACGGATTTTTAAGGCGGTCTATCTAAATCAGACATCAGAGACACTTGAATCTATGATTTCTATTGAGACCTCGTCATTCAAACTGGGCACGCCCAGAAATGCAAGAGGCGATTTGTCCAGAGAAGCGTGGGAGCTATTTTCGATGTCGTTGTTTTCCTATATTGAATCCGTGCGTACCCGCTCAAATATCTGACGACTGAACAGATGTTGCGAACGACAGACCAAAAGCATACAAACCGAAATTAAGGAATTTTTCACTATTAAAGCGAATTGATGATCCTATCCGTACAGCATCACCTCAAGATGTTCTGCAGCTTCGGCTTGCATACTTGGCAAAACATGCGAGTAAACATCTAAGGTCAACGCGATCGATGAATGCCCAAGTCGTTCACTGACAACCTTGGCATGAACACCTGCCTTGAGCAGCAACGTAGCGTGAGAATGTCGCAGATCATATAGCCTCAACGAAGTTCGTAGTTCTGCACGTTTCAACACCCGTTTATAAACCTGTGTGATGTTGGAATGTGTAGAGGGTGTGCCAACTTGTGACGGAAACACTAAGTCGTAGTCTTGCCAGGCCGACCCGAGTTTGAGTCGTTCTTTATGCTGGCAAATGCGATGATCGCGCAGTTCCCCAACCAGCGAGGTTGGCAAAGTCAAAGTTCTTTTGGAGCTTTTTGTTTTCGGTTCCGAGAATTGCCAGCCGATTCGCGGCAACCTGACAACTGCACGTCTGACTGACGCCGTCTTCTTATCAAAATCAACGTCTTTCCATTGTAATCCAAGATATTCCTGAGGCCGCATCCCGGTTGCCAAAGCAAACGAAAACATTGTTTCAAGCCGTTCACCGCGGAGTGCGTTTAAAAAGACTTCGCATTCGTCGTGAGATAGGACATCCATTTCGGTTTTGACCTGCTTTGGAAGTTGGACGAGTTTTGCAACATTTCGCGGAATGATATCAAGCTGTACCGCTTTTTTTAGTGCCGATGAAAGTACAGAATGTACGTAGCGAACGCGTCTTGGGGACAAGCCTTTTTGCATTTGCAACTCACCATAAAGTCTTTGAATTTGAATTGCCTTTAAGTCGGACAATTTGACCTTGCCCAGAGGTTCACGAACATGAAGCCTCATTAAATTTTCATAGTCTCCAAATGTTCTAGGATGTAATCTCGGTTTCGCAATTGATTCGAGCCAGGTATCCAAATAAACATTCAAGGATTGCTTTGCACTTATATTCAGCGATCCATTATTCCGTTCTCTCGTTTTTCAATTACATTTTTATCCGGCGAATCAACCCTTATCAGATTCACTCTGCGCGCGGAATGTTCGAGCGCCTTGTGCGAAGCCGTTTTGTGTGCAGAACGCTTCATCATCAGTAGCAAATCATCCGGGGTATCTTCAAACCCAGGTCGCGTCGAATACCCCTTCCAATCTTTTCTTGCCCTGTAAAGATGTGAAATGGTATCCCAATGTTCGTAGAGACATCCGTCATATTCTTCCGCAAGTTTAATCTCCTTTATCTTACGTGGTATGGATTCTTCAAATCGCCAAATCTCTTCCACATCACGACTGTGAGCAGCTAAAACCTCCCTCTTTGAATTTTTAATTTTGTTAATGGGGAACGCTTTACCCATTTTCGCGTACAATTCTCTTTGCTTATCCTCCTTTTGTCGGTGCCACTCGATAATTGTTTCATCGGTTATCGATTGCATTGTACTCGAGATTCTAGGCTGAATATTACGAATCAAAATTTCTAGCATATTTCGGGTATCATCGATTGCATATTTTTCTACGTCGTCGGCTGTAAAATCTCCCGTAAGCCCAACATAAAATTCCCGTGCGGTAGTCAGAAAAGACCAAATCGCCGCAATCGGATAAAAGTGACATTGCGCAAGTGTGGATTCAGTTCCAACGAACTGAATATAAAGACTTCAAACGCTTATCCACTCTCCTAAACATGATTCCCGGTTTTCGCAGCCATTCTAATTCTTCATCTTTCGGCATATTTGCTAGTTCTTCAAGGCTTGGAGCTTCCAGCAATCGCATACGCACGATCACGTCGTCAATAATTTGCAATATTATCTCGCCATCCTTTTCAGGAATTTCCTTTGTTAGTGAACTGTAATTAGTTTCTTCAACCATATAATTCCCTTTCTAAATTGCAGCGTTTTAGCCATTTCACACAACAATTTCAGTTTAGAATCCAAAAGTTTAAACAACATTTACGAAGGCTTTTTGTTTAAGCGACATTCTGCCACCGATCAACCTGTAGAAATCAATCTTGGATGTATCGTCTATGTACCCTTGCGAAAATTTCGGCCATTGTCGAGTTTGATCAAGTTACTCGCACCTATCAATATCAGGATCATTCTTAAAAACAATATATCTTTCATTAATTTCCGTCTTGCTTGAATACCGACCTATCTGTTTGTTTTTTACTGAAATGCGAAAAATCGGCGGATACGGTAAAGCCGACCCCGGATTTACACCAAACCTCTTCCCAAAACGCGACGAATGTCAAGACTGAATCAAATTTCACCAACATTTATTCGTCGCCTCAGCGGCGTAAGAGCGTTGATCGCCTTAGTCCGGATTCTCCCGACTCCATTGAATTCCAAAACAAGGAGGATTACTCAGCGACGATCGGTGGGAAAATCAACCTAAATTTACTATTTGCTGCCCAGATAAACACTTGTTTGCGTAGCGAAATCTGACTGATCAATTTTTACAAGCCCGATCTCCGGTGAATACCATGCCGCGCTTTTCAAGCTCGATTTTGTGGTTCGATTACTTGGAAACTTAAGTTCGAACGTAGTGTTGATATTGAGTTTGATGGCGGAGAATTCTCCTCCCGGGACAACGACCTTTTCGTCCATAGAAAGAATTTCATAGTTGGACTTCATATTGGTGATGACTCCATCAACGCCCGATCCGTCTTTTTTTTGAGTCATTTTGAATTTGACTTCAAACGTCCATTTTTTCCCGACCTTCCATTCGTCATTCGGAAAAAAAACACCGGAACTGCTTATCAGTTCAAAGCCAATATCACTCTTGGAGTTTTTGAACTGGACGGCAAACTGGTCGTTGGTCAAACCCTTCGGTGTGCATTCCCATTTCGTCGTTTGCTGCATTCCGTTTGAAAAACTATGCACCTCAGTAAAGGTATTTCCACCCTCGTAGGTTTGATTCAGGTCATATGTTGACGAAGGTTTTTCGAAACCTTCAGAATCATTGGTTTTACCGCTATATATTCCGAATTTCCGCACTTTTTTAGGATTGATCGGATAATACTCGTTATAACATGGGGAGTTTTTTTCGACTTTCGCGATGGTCGAGCTTGATTCATCATTTTGTATATCGGTTTGAGGCGAGTGCTCATCACCCGGACTGGAAGTCAGCGATTTTGTTTTCTCGATCAATCCCGAACAAGCGGAAACAAAAAAGACAAAAATTAGCAGTATGAACGGAAAATTTACTGGGAAATTCTCAGTTCCCGGGCGATTAATTGAAAACATTAAACTTCCTCCTTTGGCGTTCATTCATTGCAGATCTCGTTCCTGATTAAGATGGCACAAATGAAAGCCACTTGAACTACAAAAAAATAGTCGATCAAGATCTCGGTTCAAAAAAATTGTCGTACATTTGACACTCTTTCGGAGTGTTCAATACTTCCTACTGTACTATGGACAGATTTAGGTCCCAATTTATTTGTTTCAAGAACTCCAACGTATTTCGCACGAAACCTTTGAACCTCGTTGAAGCGCAAGATCCCAACTATTGCCGGGGTAACACGAAAAAAAAGTAACTAGCGGTGTTGACTCGTGCAACATCACCCGATGGCCAAGGTTTAATAAGGCTCGATGAAGTTTTCGTTAAGCATTTTCACGATATTTATTATCCTTCTTCGTATTAATCATTAGACCCGCTGAGAACTAGACAGTGATCAACCCGGTTTTTTGCCGTTATTAGCCGGAATTGCGCTTTCTTTCGACAACAGGCCATCAATCTCAAAACCGCTGCGGGCGTAAACAGGAGGATTCGGACATATTCGTCTGGCAATTGGTACAGCTGTAATTTCCGGGAACTCTTTCGTAACCCGGAATGTGCGAAATCTATGCCGAAGACCGGAACCTTCGGCAAAAGCTAAATCTAATTTCGTTCTTAGGGTGGGAAAGGAGATTAATAATAATGAAAAACAAAGTGATCTACTCGCTAATATTGGTTGCTGCAATTGCCTTTTGGGGCTCTTGGTACGGGACAAACGGTAGCGCGGGTATTGATCGTAAAGCCCGCATCGATGCGGCCTCCTCCCTTAAACGGGACGATAGCAGGGGGACGGTTACGAGTTCCAAAAAGCAGGGCGACATAATAGAATCTATTTATACAGATATCGGCGCCGATAAGTGCAAGACGATCGAAGAAACCAAAGTAGGTGGCGCTCCCTATTCGATTTTGACGCAATGCGATGGTGTCGCCGGATACAAGCTCGAAATTAGCGAAGTTGATGCCCGCCAAACAGTAAATATCATTTACCCTGACGGCAAAAAGCATGAGCTCGGTTTCCACAAGGTAGTTTCGCCCGCTTTTTCCAATACCGGGGAAAAGGCCGAGTGGCGTGTCATAAAGAAAGACGGGAAGACAATACCGATTGCCTTAATCGTCAGGTTTATTTTTGATGGTAGTTTGGCAGATCCGGAGAATGGCAAGGACGTTTCGACGCTCACGGTTTCGAAGATTTCAAACGATAAGGCCTGTGTTACGGATTTCGTCAAGCCGATGAAATACCAGAATGCGAAAGCTATAGAACTTGCCGATTCTTCCTCCGGCAAACCCTGTCTTAAAGAGTACCCGTGGCAATCGGAGGGTAAAGAATGAAATTAAAGTTTATCCGCTTATTCATCTTAGCCCGGTATTGTGTTCAAACACTCTGCGAGTCCCTAAATAATCGATTCAACTGTCGCGCCCCCATTATCGGCGATGAGCCTTCATATTTTTCCGGAAGACGAACACCCACAATGGGGCAAATGATCATACCCTTGTTTGCCATTTTCTTTTTGACATATCCGGCCGCGGCACAGGTTGAGACAAATCTGGCCTCCCCCCGAAACGGCGGAACGGTCGTTTCCTTTCCGCAGCCCGGTCAACACTCGCTAACCGGATTCCTGACCGAACCCGGAGCCGCGGGTAAAACCGTTTGGACGAGTGATCAGGTAGAGCCGCCGTTTGATTTTGTATTCTCGTTCCGGGGCATTTGTCCGGTGTCGGTAAGTAGTCTTGTACTTCAGAGATCGAGCAACAATTCACGCGAGGATCCGAAATCACAGGTCAAAGACTTTAAGATCGAGGTCTCGAATTCGAGCCCGGTTAAAGGATTTCGCACGGTTGGGCAATTCACACTAACGGAATCGGGAGGACCGCAGACTTTCAAGCTCCAATCAACAATTACCGCCCGCTTTTTAAAAATCAGGGTTCTTTCAAATTACGGAGGAAAGGCCACTACGTTAGGCGGAGGGATAAATATAATGGGAAGCTCCCTCAACCCTTCCGAAAAAGAATGCGGGGAAAACCGGGAAGCTTCTCTCGAGACAACAAACATCAGCAGCACAAGCGAACTAAAAGCATCTGACAGAACGGAAAGCGAGAGCAATAACACCCCATCCACGGCTAATCCGATCCATACCGGCGAAAGCATCAGTGGCCGAATTGAAAAATCCGGGGAAGTTGATTATTTCGGCTTGAGATTAAAAGCCGAAGAACGCGGGATAGTAAATCTGACGCTCGAGTCAAGACCATTTCTCCGAACTGATATGGAACTGCTCGACAAAAATGGCAAAGTCTTGAACCGGATCGGCGGCGG
>JBGTGX010000010.1:0-24565 GCA_041746475.1 Pyrinomonadaceae bacterium
GAGTTTAATCCAACATCAATCCATATAGTTCACATTGGGGAACGCCCGGACGCAGGATCAGCCAAGCTTGCCAAGATCATTGACGAAGCCACGCTTTTTATGTTTGGCGGCGGTGACCAGCTTCGCCTATCTTCTTTAATTGGCGGCACGCCGCTGCATGAAGCATTGTTGACTCGTTATCAATCTGGTGATTGCGTGATCGCCGGAACTTCGGCGGGGGCAGCGGTCATCCCTGAAATAATGATATTTCAGAATAATAAATTTCGCAGTTTCCTCAAGGGTGGTACAGAAATGACCAAGGGTTTGGGTCTCATTCCGAACATTATATTTGATACGCATTTCATCCAACGGTCACGAATATCCCGCCTTGTGAACGCAATATCAACGAATCCTGCAATTCTAGGTCTTGGTATAGGAGAAAATACCGGATTATTGATAAAAGACGAGACAACGGCAAAAGTTATTGGCAAGGGAACGGTTATTGTAATGGACGGGAGTGCCATTAAGATCAACCATATCGGTTATGCTGAAAATGGACACCCGTTTGGCCTCACCAACATGATTTACTCGGTGCTTACAAAGGGCATGGTGTATGACCTCAAGCGCCGCACAGTGATCGATCCCGGACCGATAGCGCCGCCCAAGACTATCGTTAAAAAGCGGAAAGCACGTGCAAAAAAAACCTACTAATTAACGATTATGTCCCGCTTACCCTGAAAATAGTTAGCGATAGACCTCACCGCCAGGAAAATTGACACCTAAACCGGATAGCCTCAGAATAATTTCGTCAGACGGTTCAAGAATTACGCCTTCATTATCACTGCAACTCATCTAACCCCTGGTATTTAACAGAATACGTGTGTCTGTCTGGCAGTCGTGAAGTCAGGGGTTCGATCCCCCTCGGCCCCACCAATAGAATCAATAACTTAGGGTGTCTGAAAGGATGCCTTTTTTATTTTGAGTGCCTGTTGAGTCCCAACACTGGAATTTTACGCTCCGTAAAGTAATCACCATTTTTCCCGACGCAAATACACCGCCGGTGCCGTGGACCCGTTCATCAAACCGGTATTAAGGTGATCATTACGGCTTCGATCAAGAAGTATATGGCAAAGGGGATAAAGAGATAACCCATAACGTCGCGGACCTGAAGCCTTACGCCTGCACCCATGACCGGCAATATGACCAGAAAAAAGAAGGGCTGGAGCATATTTGTAAGGGTTTCCCCGTAAGCGATGGCGAGCGAAGCCTTGGCGATCATTCCCAACTGAACTTCCGCACCAAGACCCGCCCCGAGCTCCTTCACTGCAGCGATGACGCTGGGTGCGAGCACGGCGAATTCACCGCCCGCTGAGGGTATCGCGAAGTTCACGATACCTCCCGCCAAAAAAGCATAAAACGGGTAAGTATAAACGGAAGCGTTTGAAGCGAGGGCGCTGCCGATGCTCGCACCGAGACCCGTATACACCATTATGCCCATTATTCCGGCATAAAACGGATACTGGAAAACGATTCCCGAAATGTTTGTTGAGGCTCTCTTCATCGCGATCACATACCGGAGAGGGGTTCGGTGGAGCAGCATACCGAGCATTAGGAATATGAAGATCATTATCGGGAGATTTAGTTCGAAGCCCTTAGTCCAAAAATAATGCACGATATAAACCGAGCCCATGATGACGATCGACATCTGGAGCAGCCGGCTCCCGTTTAGACTGTCCGAAAGGGCCTTGATTTTGAGATTCTGATCCATTGCCTCTTGCTCGATGGAAATTTCGCCATTGCCTTTCTGATCAGTACGAAGTGAATCAAATTCAACAATGTTGCGCTTTGGCCGAAGGCAATACATCACCAATGGCGGGACGATCAGATAGAACGCGATCATCGACAAATTCAAAGTCGAACCAAGGGTCATCGAGGTCGGGATCTTTTCGGCCAGCAGCCCGGCCTTAATAAGAAAATTGCCTTCTGTATTCAGAACCAACGGAATCGAACTCGACAATCCGGCCACCCAACCGTTTCCTGAAATGTAAACGCAGGCGACCAGAAAACGGTAATCAACCCCCTTCACATTTTCCGCAAGAGAGCGTCCAAGAACAGCAGCAATTACCGCCCATCCCCAGCTGATCATACCGAGCAAAGTGCCGATTATTATGACGAACACGTAGACTTTTCCAGGGGTTGAAACGGATTTCCCAAGGCGGTCGAAAAGTTTTTTGACCTGAGGCGAAAGGGCGATCGAAAACCCGGTTACGAGTATCAGCACCATCTGCATGCCAAACTCGAGAAGGCTCCAGAACCCGGTATACCAAGAGCTAATTACTTTGAGCGGAGAAGCATCTACTACGAACATCGCGGTCACGCCGCAGATAAATGTCAGGAGCAGCGCGAACACGAAAGAGTCCGGCATAAACCGTTTAAAGATTTCGACGAATTTTTCGCCAGGGCTATCGGCCATAATATTATCGCACCGCGGCGAGGAAATTCATATTTCTTCGAGGAGTTCAAAGGCGAGGATTGAAAGGTCGTCTTCAAGCCCGCCTGGGCCCTCCCAGGCATTGATACTTTTCATGATTGCCCCCAGACAATCGTCAAGATTGAGTAACTTGCCTTTCGATATGCCAGCCGCAAGTCTTTCCTCCCCGTAGGGATTGCCGTGCTTATCCTCGGCTTCGGTTAAACCGTCAGTATAAAGAAATACACGGTCCCCTGAATTGAGCTTGATCACGTTTTCTGTGTACTCCGGTTTTTCGACGATTCCGATCGGAAAACCCTCGATACTCAAAACCTCGGTGGCGCCATCTTTGCGGGCAACAACAAGAGGAGGATTTCCGGCCGTAACAAAACGAAATTCGCCGGCCTCTACATCAATTACCCCGTAGCACATTGTGAAGTACTGTGGATTATCCATGTCCATCTGAAACTGTAGATTCAGCTCCTCAGCAACGCGGGCAGGAGAGAATGAGGATCCGGGATTTCGTTCGAATGCAGACACCGGTGTTACAGCCCCCTGCAGCAGACGCGTAAACCAATGACTGAGGGTGAACGAAAGAAGCGAAGCACGAACGCCGTGCCCGCTGACGTCGACCATATATACGGCGAAACGCTTTTCATCGAGGCGGAACACGTTAAGCGTGTCACCGCCCAATTCATCACATGGCTCATAAACCCACGCGAATCCGACATCTTCCGTTTGGGGCTTTTTAGGAGGAAGCAGTGAACGCTGAATCACTCCGGCGGCCTCCAGATCTCCCGCCATTCGTTGGTTAACGATTTCAAGTTGGCGGTTAGCTTTACGGAGCGCTTCCTCGGCGTTTCGTCTTTTTGTAATATCTGACTGAACACCGATAAAATGTGTTACCTCACCGGCGGAATCTTTAATCGGAGTCAGAGAAAGACGATTCCAAAACGGTTCACCGCTTTTCGTATAGTTGAGGATCTCCACAGTACACTCGGTACCGGAAGCAAGCGCCTCGCGGATCTGTTTGAGGGTTGCCGGATCTGTCTCTTTACCCTGAAGTAGTCGGCAGTTTTTACCGATCATCGATTCCGCCGGGTATCCGGTCAGCCGCTCAAACCCCTCATTTATGTAAATCAATGGTTCGTCGGGGAGCCGCATGTCGGCAATCGTTATACCTTCCGAAGCAACGTTTAGCGCGCGATTCTTGAGCAAGATCATATTTGTGCCCGCTGAATCGTTTTTGACCGCCCGCTCGTCCTTGTACTCTTCCATATCTGTCCGATTTTATATGGACACTGGCTGACAGTCTACCCGGGCCGTGACTCGGAACCGACTCCACCAATCCGTTTTTAAAGTACGAGATTCTTGATCCCGTTAACAACGTGCAGTAACCTTCTAACTTTCATATCTGGTGACGACCAACAATCATTATCTTTTGTTTTACCAATAATAAATTTTGATTTCATTGATTGTCGCTCAAAAACTATAGATACTAAAGGATGCTCGAGCCATGGAAGGATGCCAAAAGGCTGTCAATTTGTTCGCGGAAGAATTTTCGTGCGGGAAAGTCAAATATATGAAGAGGTCGATCGTTCGGTACATACTTGTCGTAATTGCCTTATTGGCGTTCTCCGCGATTGCGGCTTCCCAGTCGTCAAAACCGGCACAGATCGAAGAGATGATCGGGCCTTTTACGGAACAGGGATACTTTTCAGGCGTCGTAGTTGCATCGGAAGACGGAAAAGTTATTTATGAAAAGGGATTCGGAATTGCAAATGCAGATTTCCAGATCCCAAACAAGCCTGACACCAGGATCGGAATCGCTTCGATCACAAAGCCAATGACAACCGTCATACTGAATCGTCTTATCGAAGAAAAGAAGATTGCCACCGATCAGCGCGTAAGCAAATACATTCCTGATTTTCCGAATGGCAACAAAATCACGATCGAGATGCTTGCATCGCATCGTTCGGGAATTCCGCACCGCGTGATGCCGACGGAACAGGAGGCCGTCCCCCACACGTCCGCTGAGATGGTCGACAAGATCGCGCAGGCGAAGCTCGAATTCGAACCCGGCTCGCAGCGTCTTTACAGCTCCGCCGGATTTGCGCTGCTCGCGCGCATACTCGAAATCGCATCAGGTAGGCAATACGCGCAGCTACTTCAGCAATACGTGTTCGATCCCGCGGGAATGAAAGACTCTCTCGATTTTGATGGTGAGAAAATAATTCCTCGCCGGGCCCAGGACTACTTGCTCAGACCCAAAGGACTGGTAAACGCAGCTTTGATGGATTACTCGTTTCTCATCGGTGCCGGTTCTGTATTTGGCACCGCGCGAGACATACACAGTTTCGGCGAAGCGCTCCTGGACGGAAAATATGGTAAAGCCGCCAGGGATGCACTCGTTCGGGACAACGTATTTAGAGCGGACGGCAGGACAAACGGGCACAGGGCATACGTTGAGATCGACCGTGAGAAAAAATACGGGTACGTCGTACTTTCGAACTTGAGTTCCGGGGCTTTCGATATTATTTCCCAGGGGCTGACGGATATACTCACGGGCAAGGAATCGACGACAAAGGCGTTTAGGTTTCCAAAGATTGTCTCACTTTCCGATAAAGAACTTGCAGATTATGAAGGAACATACAATCGGACCGACGGTGGCACTTTCCGCATCGCACTTAAGGACGGCATTCTCTACTCAGCCAATCTCGCAATATATCCGACCGCGAACGATTGCTTTTTTGACTACGCCTTTTTTGGCGAGGTATGTTTTGGCCGCGACGAGTCGAAAGCTGTAAATAGTATCGTATGGAAAGGGCTCACTTTCGAGTTAAAGGGGCAGAAGCCTTAAACGGGCAGCCGGAAATTCGGTTGATGAATCGGAACACGACAACAAACTATTATGATCATGAATGCTTTGATAAGAATAAGGCGGTATCGGCTTTTGGTTGCGCTATCTTTGTTCGCAGTAATTTCTTCGCCGGTGACTTGTCTTCAAGCCCAACAAAAAGGTAAAGCCTCGCCGGGAAAAAAAGAGACGGTAAGTATGCCCCCTGGCGACCGGCACGCGAATCAATCGTGCTTCGGCTTTTGTAATTATTGATTTATCTGCCCTCACTTTATTTTCCCTTTTTAGTTCGTTTCAGATAATTAATCTGACAAATTTAGATCATAGAAAAAAGAAATCAATTGTAGATACAGAATCATACAAGATATTTTTTCTAGCCAGTTTTTCCTTTTTGATACTTATAAAATATTTTTTGTGCCCCGATCTTCTCTGCTCAATCCCCGGTATCTGGAAATACTGTCTTTGAGTTGTTTCATCCCCCTTTATCCTTTTGGTTACGGCTTGAGCTATACAAAGTTTGCATTTTCAAATATGAAAATGCGCAATCCTGAAATAAAGGCCGGTGATACGGTCGAAGTTTCTATTGATGTTAAAAATACGGGCAAACGCTCCGGGGACAAAGTTGTTCAGCTTTACATTCATCAAAAAGCCGGCAGCGCATCGCGTCCAGTCAGAGAACTAAAAGGATTCGAACGGGTTGCTCTTTCGCCCGGGGAGACAAGAACCGTTAATTTCAAACTTAGCAACAAGGAACTGGAATACTGGAGTGCCTCCGAGAGAAAATGGGTTTTGGAAACTGAAACCTTCGACGTTTGGGTAGGCAGCGACTCGACGGCCGAAATGCATTCTACGTTCAAGATCGTTAAATAAAATCTTTCAAATAGAATAAAACCATTAACTTAGGGCGACCATCGCGGCCGCCCTATTGTCGTTTGGGTGTCTGTCGATGCTCCCGGGAGACAATAGGCAAATTGAGCTTTTCGGGATTTTGTCGACTTAGACTTATTTTTGCGCTAATATGGGCACACAATTAATTTTACTGGGGCAATTTCGCAACCTTGTGAGCTATTGACTGATGAGTCACGGTCTTTTGCAACTTGCCCTATATGGCAGCCCGCTTAGAGCGGGTCAACCCAAAATAAGGAGGTTATTTCGATGAAATACGGTATAGTGCATCACTTTCCAGGCGGCACGAAAGAACAATACGACGCGGTACTCGAGGCCGTGCATGTCTCAAAGGATACTCTGCCGGAAGGGCAGATCTTCCACACGGCCGGCAAGTCCGAGGATGGTTGGACGGTCGTTGCGGTTCACGACTCCAAGGAGAGTTGGGAACAGTTCCGTGACAACATCTTGATGCCGGCAATGGAGAAAGGTATCAGCGGAGGATTCACAACTCCTCCACAAGAAACGGGATTTGAAGTCCACAACCTGATGCCGGAAAAAACTATGGCTTCCGGTAGCAGTTAAGATCTGAATGAAGCGAGTGGGGCTGAACTCTTTCAAATCCTGCCGAGAGCGTCGAATCACTCTTTAGCAAGCAGCCGCTCTCTATTTTTCAGATAGGCGATAAACCGGGGCTGCATATTATGGCTTCCATAGAATTTACATCTCATCCCGAAAGTCTCGCGTCACTCCTCAAAAAGGCAGCCCGCCCGCTCTTTTTTACAGGTGCGGGGATGTCGACAGGCTCGGGCATTCCGGATTTTCGCGGCCCAAACGGGGTCTGGAAGCGACGGCAGCCCGTTTTCTATGAAGACTTTCTCGCATCCGAAAAAGCCCGGGTGGAACATTGGGATTACAAGCTCGAAGGCTTTGAGCAATTTAGAAATGCAAAACCCAATGACGCCCACCTCGCTTTGGCCGAACTCGAACGCATGGGAAAGATTAGCGCACTTATAACACAAAACACCGACGGTCTTCATCAGGACGCCGGCAATACATCGGTGATCGAGCTGCACGGGACAAACCGGGAGATCGAATGTGTAAGCTGCGGGAAGCGAACACCGCCGGAGGCAGCATTTGCGGAATTTAGCCGGACGCTAAGCTGCCCAATGTGTATATGCGGTGGCTACCAAAAAACGGCGACGATCTCGTTTGGACAGGCGATGCCTCAGAATCTTCTAGACGAGGCCTTCGCCCTTGCCGCCAAGGCCGATCTGGCGGTGTCCGTTGGCTCAACCCTTGAGGTACAACCAGCAGCTCTTGTACCGCTTCGGGTCTTGGAGAACGGGGTGCCCTACGTGGTTATAAACCGCGGGGAGACAGCCCACGATAAAATTGCGACCCTCCGCCTGGAGGGAGATGTAAACAAAGTTCTTCCCGATGTTGTCGAGCGTTTGAGGATGAAAAATGGTTCGGCGCAGGTTGAGAAAAACTAACCGCAAAGTAAATTGCTAATCGAATTCTGCGACGACCGGCGCGTGGTTTTTCCCATCCGCGGGGTTTTTGGTCGATCCAAGAGGCGAGGCATCTTTCAGCCACCTCCTCGGACGTCCAAATATGGTCGATCCGGATCCCCTTGTTTTTTGCAAATGCTTTTGTTTTCTTATCCCACCAGGAAAATTCTCTGGCAGCCGGATTGAGCATCCGGTAAACATCGGTAAACCCCCATTCCATGACATCGATCAAAGCCCGCGCGCTCGGGTCTCGAAAAGTGTATCTTTCCTTCTAAGCGGGCGGGGCTCCAGACATCGATCTCATGGGGAGCAACATTGAAATCGCCGCATAAGAGAAGGTTTGAATCTCTGGAGCAATTCTTGTCTAAAAACTTGCGAAGGCGGCGGAGCCAATCGAGTTTGTAATCGAATTTCGCACTGCCCGGTTTTTTTCCCTGGGGTACATAGGTATTGATGATGCGGATCCCTTTGATATCGGCAGCGATGAATCGCTTGGGCGATTCCTTATCTTCATCGGGCATGCTCTTTTGGACACTGCTTATGGGGTGTTTCGACAAGATGGCAACACCATTGTAAGATTTTTCACCCACAAACTCGGCAGAATAACCCGCCGCACTTAGCGGGCCAGACGGGAATTTTTCATCGACACACTTCGTTTCCTGCAGGCACAACACATCTATCCGGGTAGAATCAAGCCATTTCAAAATGTGATCTAGCCGGGCTCTGACAGAATTTACATTCCAGGTTGCTATTTTCATTGGTGCTCGTATACCAATGACAGGTATTCGTAATTCAGATAACAACACGAATCTTTCGTAAATTTGGATCGAATAGAAAGACAAAGTTCCTATTTCCTATTAAACGACCCGCGAGATGAAAGAGAAGAAAAAAGGATCGATTTTAAAGATGCGTTGAACGCGGTTCAATCCGGACAGGCAATAGCGGGAAAGGACGGCGTCCTTGGACCGTTTTTGAAGCAGCTGACCGAGGCGGTTCTTGAGGCCGAGCTCGACTCACACCTCGCAGAGGACGTTTTGCCAAACCGCAAAAACGGCAAGTTTCAAAAAAAACACTGCAGGCATCCCGCCTGTAGTAAGCGCCCCGGCGCGCACTGCACAGATTCAAATCTATCTAAATTCAGACCAGCGCTTGATCACTACCCATTACCTTTCCCATCGAATGTAAACTCTGAAATTTGGAACTTCAGGAATTATCTGTCCTTTGGCTAGAGATGTGATTGGAATTCCTCCAACGACTCGAGCTGATGGGAGTTGAACCGGAGGTCCTCCGACCCGTTTCAATACCTTTTGTATTATCATCCCGGCTTCAATGAAATTTTTTGACGATCGGGTTACCAAAATTTGCCCAGCCACCGCGCAAAAGGACTTAGAAGGGGCTTTTTCTACGTTTACGTAAAATGTCCAGGGTGAGTCAGATGATGAAAATAATGGGGGGCACGGTCGCGAATCATTGGGAGACCACAACCAATTTAGTTTATATATCCCTCTGGGCAAATTGGTTCCATTAGTTTTATTAAACCGAAGCCACATGTCCATTTTGTAGGTCTTATTACCATCTTTTAGATCCCCTTTTCCAATAATTATGAACAGCTTTTCATCCCTGTCAGGATGCACGATTGTATGCCCGATCTTGTCAATGTCATGACGATACTCATTATCTCCGTCTATACGGTGAAAACCATTTCTCGTTACCATGTCACTTCCTTGAAGCCCAATCTTTCCATCCCCAATGCAGGTTTTATAAGCCTCTTCTGTAATAAAACCCAGATCACGCAGAAAGTTCATTTTTGTATATATCGCTGCGAAATCGGGTGAAACACCATTCTCCGTTATTCCTTGCAGGTCCTCTTTACAAACGTTGAAGTATTCATGGGTAAGTCGAACATTCGCAAAATCTGACCATTCAACTATCCACGTAGCATTCGTCTCCGCTAATACGTTAAATGCGTCAGAATCAAGATGCTGTAAATTACCTATCGTTAATCCTCCTGTGGCTATGAAATTACTAAATTGGATCAGGCTCGCTATTTCCGCCATATCTTCTGCATGGTCTTGTTGACCATATCTCGAAAAAAATCCTTTAATAGGAGGTGCGGTATCATCCGGTTTAATACCTGAATCATAATCTGTGCTCAACTTCGCCTCTACAAAAGCTTTATTCATCCGGCACCATTCTTTATACAAACCTTCTTGCAATCCTGTCTTGTCCCTAATTTTCTTGCCTTCGTTTGTCGTGTTGGGAATCCAGACATCCGGAATGCTTTTACCAATCAGTGTATCAATTCCTGGTATGCTGATTCCTTCACAATAAGTGTCAGCAATGTAGTCTTCCTTTAAGCTCTCAAGAAGATACCCAGCGCTGTGTGTTGCTTCATGTATTATTGTCTTTATCGCCTTCGACCAAACCTTATTCAATCTTTCTTCAACATAATCCTTTAATTTGCGTTCCCTCTCTGCTGGTTCGCTGTTTTGGCGATAAATGTCCGTTATATCTTGATCTTCTCCCCTAAACGCAAGTCTGTCTTCTGTCGGAAAGTTGTCAGATCTGGCTGCGTCTTCAGGAACTATAATAATCACCAGATCGGGATACTTTTTTTGGACAAACGCGGCAGCATCTCCGTTCCGCTTACTAACAAACACGACCTTATTTACGGCTTTGCATACAAATTCGGGCATTGCACTAAATGCGATTTTTACAAGCTGTTCTTGATTGGTTCCGGGCGTAACTATTGATTTGCGATAATCCTCATGAACTTGGCGGGTGACCGAAGGAACTTTTTTTCTTAGAAGATCGATTGTACACTCAGGTGAGATCTGAAGAGGCTTAATGTCCAAATCCTGATCGGGTTTTTCAAAACACATTACCGAAATCGGAATTAAAAGCAGTGTTAAGAAAAATCCTATAATAACTGGGTAACCGTGATTGAATTTTTTCATGTCCTAATTCGTCTCCTCGGGAGAAAATTGAAAATGATGGGAGTAGGATTTTCGAATTCTACACCGCTACCGACGATATCTTCTGCCCGTTTTTATATTTTGTATCAGTCCTAAAACAATTCCGGTAACGCCATGAATGTCGGAGCACCCTTCCCCGCATATCCTCTTTACGCAACCAGAACCGTCTCATATCTGTGGCTCCCTAACTTCAGTATTTATCTCATTTCCTTCCTTGGTGACGATTACAGTCGTCGTCTGTCCCTTCTTTATGTAAACGTCCTTAACCTCGATCTCGGGATCGGCCTTTATAACGACCCGGTAATAGCCCTCAGTCAACTGAAGGTCTGTCGCACCGGTGACGCCCCTCGCAACCACGTTTCCTGTTGCATCACGAACTTCAAAACGGGCGCCGAGCGACGTTCTCAATGCCGTCACAAGTTCTTTTGAATCCGCAGCCTTGTGAAACTGCCCGCCGCCGGCCTCCGCGATCTCATTTAGTTGACGTACCGATTCCTCATCGACGGCGAACCCGATAATGTGAAGATTTACGTCGATTCCCTGCCGCTGCAGTTTGCGCACTTCCGCGACCGGGTTACCTTTGCATTGCTCATTGCCATCGGTAAGTACTATCAGGGTCGTATCGCCGGAAAAGTTCGCCATATCCTGCCCGACCAGGCGCAGAGAAGCGGCAAGAGGCGTTATTCCGATGGCGTTGATCGCTTCCACCTGCGAGGTCAATCTTGCCTTGTTGAGCCGGCTGAAAGGCGAGACCATCTCGATATCATTGCAGTCGCCCTTCCGGCGATGCCCGAACACCCTCATTCCAACTTCCATATCGTCAGGAAGCTTTCCGATAAGGTCTTTTACAACCTCTTTGGCGATCTCGATCCGCGTCTTATCTCCAACTTTTGCGTGCATGCTGCCCGACGCGTCAAAAACGAGTTCGACCCGTCGTGATGTGATTTCCGCAGGAAGGCGTTCGCCCTGGGCTATCAGGGCAAGGTTTCCTTTGCCGGTCGCGGTTCCGATTTCAAGACGGTATTTTGTCTCTTCGCTGATCTCGCGGGAAATCTGTGAATAAAAATCTGTCAGCTTTGCCGGTTCCGTTGTAAAAAAAGAACGCCCGTTGGTTGCCAGTGACCAATGGCGGAGGAGATTTTGCCCCGTAATTCCAATAATTTGCCGTTTTAAAAGTTCCCGGCCAAGCCCGACTGTATAGATCCTTACTCCAAGTTCTTTGGCAAGCATTTCCCAAACTTGAGGATATTCGTTTGGCGAAGTTGTATCTGTGCCGTCGGAAAAGAGGAGAATAGCTTTGTTTCCGTTTTCCGTTTCAAGCTTTTCAAATGCTTTAAGCATCGCAAGGTTCAAGGGGGTTCCGCCGATTGCGCCTCCCGTCTTTGCCGCAGCGGCCTTCAGCACCTTCTGATCGCTTGTGAAATCGGTCAATTCTCCGACGCCGCCACCTAGCGGCTTGCATGAATTCGCCGCCGTGCAAATTTCTTTAGATTTTGGCATGGACTTCAGAATCTGATCCCTTACGGCTTTTGGTAATTTAGCAAGAAGATCGCTGGCCGCTTTTGTGTTTACCGGCGCACCGCCGCCAAAATTTAGAATCGCCAGCCGATCGAGCGCGTTTCTTTCAGATACAAATTGTTCGACAGCGCGGCGCAGATCATTCTCGCGGCCAACCATGCTTCCGCTGTTATCGACCAGCAAAACGATCGACATCCCCGGTTGAGCGAGCTTGAAGTAATACTGCTCGTCATTCAAATTCAGAGAATATGATTTTTCCAATCCGAGAACGTTCTCGCTTCCGATCCGATTTATTACTTTGCCATTCCTATCGAGCAACTCTATATCGGTTCGCAGGAAAGGCCGGGATTCGAGCTTTAGATTTACGATCCCGCGTTCTTCCGGTTCTAATTTGAGACTGAAGTAATCGACCTCGCCGGATCGTTCAATTTGGCCTCCGATGCTCATTCCCGTCTGGATCGGATTCGCATTCGCCGTATTGTTGTTAGCCTCTTTTTCCATCAAATCGGTCGGCTTCATTGGGCCTGAGTCGCTGACGGCTGTAAATTGCTCCGTCTCTTCGCCGCCGTCCGCGCATTGACGTTTTGCACCGTAATCGGGTTTTCCAATTATTTTGATCCCGCCGCCGAGTGCTGTGCCCTTGCCGCCATAATTTGAAAGGATCCGCAATTTCAAAAATCGCGCCTGTACGGGCGTTGATAAGTTAAATGTTTGGGGCTGAGATGAATCAGCTAACGTAAATTGTCCGGCCGTCTGAAATCCATTTACGGGACTGGAGCTTGAGACCTCGATCTTAAAATCTTTAACCTGGATCTGACTATTTATCTTTCCGCGACTGCCCGCTTGTTGGATCACCAGACTGCTAATCGACGCCGGGCAAATACCTTGAAACGAGAATACAAAATCGAGAGGCGGCCCGCCTTCTCCTCCAAACCAGATCATCTGACCTGCACCACGGGGTTCGATCAAAAAAGCGGTTCTAACGACCTGTTTCGGGGCGAGCTCGGGGTAGGAAACGACTGTGCCCCCGTTTCCCGGGTCGGCCAGGTTTATGTCCTGCTGAGCCTCGATAGACAGCGACATTAAAATTATCGCAATTAAAATGGGGATTATGAGTTTCACAGCGTCTAATTGGTTTTGTATTTTTTTATTTGAAACAGAATTCATATCTCTCCTCTAATTTCCCCGTCAACGTGAATTTCCCATTAATTAAATGCAGCTCTTAGTTTCCTAAATGTTTCGAAACACCGTTGTTTTTCTTTGTGAACCCGGTACTTCATGAACCACCTTTTGGTAGCCATGGGTATTCTTTTAGGCAAGGTTTGTTGGCAGAAACATCGGCCAGTTGCCTCGCCTTCACATTCTGGTTCTTTACAGATTTGACGACATCCGTAGCACAGGCCAAATTCTCGGTGACCTTCGTGACAGTAAGGTAAGAGGCTTCTTCACTTGAAATTGCCGGATTAACTGTGAAGTTGTAACGGACGATCAAGGCGATTGGTTTGATTTGACCGTTTTCCCTGACTACTCTCCATTCGGCCTTCTTGCCGGTATAAGAAAATGAGGGTGAGACAACCTTTTGGAAATTAAGCTCGTGTTTCTTGCCATCCCGGAAAATGATATTGATTGTTTGCCGTATATCAGATTCTATTACCTGAAGTTTATAACCTCCGACTCCGGGACATTCATCCCGAGAATATCCTGATCCAGTATCATCTGATTCGATGTTTTTGCATTTTTCAGCCGTCAGATCAGTGTAGATCGATTCTATTTTGTTTCCAGATTGGGCGGGGCTCACTATAACTATTAATCCGGAGTAAAACAGTGTGATGATGAACAAGTTAAGAATTTTCATAGCTTAATAGTAGTATTGCTTATTATAATTATATTCAAGACTAATGCTTAGACGATCGCTGAATACTTTTTTGCGGAATCCGGAATTCTCAATAAAAGGTGAAGGCGTTCGCCCCTCGATTCCACTACAAAAAAATAAAGACGCTACCGATGTTTCAGTAGCGTCTTTATTTAATCACCCCCCTAAGGAGAAAAAGGGTTCATTTCATATCTTCATTAAATGTGGGTTTTTCGATGCGCAAGCATACGAAGGATACCGTTTATTGCCAGATGGAGTAGCGCGTAAACGACGATCGCAACTACGATCGGCAGAGCGAGCGTGAATCCGCCATCTACCGTCGGGCTGGGAACTATTCCGGCGAACGGTTGGTATAGGAGACCCGTTGCGGATTTGATCAATTTTACAAATCCCGCGCTTTCGCGTGCCGCAAAGAGTTCGAGGATCAAACGGATCGAGAGCAACCCATAGATCACAAAAAAGATGTAGTCAACGACTTGAGAAACGCGGGCTGCAGATCTTCCGCGTTCGATCTCACGATTGGTTTCGATCACCTCACTCGCGGCGTTTTCGGAAAGCTCTTCCGCAATGTCTCTTATATCATCGCGATCATTTGCCCGGGCGCGATGGACCTCCTCGGCGATATCCTGGTTAACCTCCGCTTCGGCAGAGCTCTTAACCTGCTCATAATTTTCTAAACGCTTAAGCTCATCGAGTGATAATTTTTCGTCATTAACCATTCTTGTATTCCTCTTTTACCAATAAATTTTCCTTTCCTTCCGGATTTTGCGATTTTTCGGCTTCCGTGGCAGCGTCTGCTATATCCCGCTCGTCAGCATTTCCGTCAGATTCGTTGCCTCGAAGAATCTTTCGTAAAATATCTTCGTAATCTTCATTTGACGCCTCTTCGGCAAGCCGTTTAGCATCCCAACCCTGGCTTTCTACCGCCGGAATCTTTTTCTTTATATCTGTCTTCATGTTCGCACTCCAACTGCCTAAATAAACCCGGGTGGGCGTTCGCTGACGCCCACCCCGTTAATCAAACGCCGCCCCCCGGCGATTAGCGTTGATTAGAAACTGAAACCGGCGAAGAAGCGGTTATTGAAACCGAACTTCCCTGCTCCAGCTCTACATCATCACGCCCTTGCGCAATCACAGTTCCGGCTCCGGCCCCCGCACCGATCGCCGCGCCGATTGCTGCACCGTCACCGCCGCCCAAAATCGCACCTAATATCGCGCCAACACCTGCCCCGATACCGGCCCGTTTTACGGTTTTGCTCGTTTGATTATTATCTTTAACCTGTCCTTCATTATCGACCGTTACATTCTCGCCGCTTGCGAGCGTAACGTTATCGATAATTCCGGCAAATTTATAGGTTCTTCCATTTCGAAGTCGAATCGTATCGAAATCTAGCGAAACGTTAGCGCGTCCGGAAAGAACACCCGAACGTTCTGCCGTTATGACATGACCTTCGATAATTGCTCCTTGGTATTGGGATGGTGAAACGACTTCCATTGTGAAACGGTCGCCATTTTGTGAAGCTTTTGTTGAAACCGTAGATCGCATCTCAGCCTTAAGCTGCGTTCCATTTGGAATCACAAACCCATTCCCGTCACCATCATTTACTGAATAAACTTGCGCCTTGGCATTTTTCAGCGTTTCGAATTGAGCGACATTTTCGATTTTGTCATAGACGCTCGCAACCGTTACCGATTCGTTTACGCCCTCAAGATTCACACGTCTTACTACTCGAAGCTTATTGTCTGAGATCGGCATAAAATTTACATAGAAATCATTGAGCCGGTCACCTTCATAGCTCAAAGCTACGCCGTCGTAATATGTTTGCGCCGTAATTTTGACATTTTGCCCTCGCGCATTGAGTTCGTTTCTGGCAACTCCGTCTGCGCTGAATATGATCTGCGGGGCAATGTTTGACGCGACCGTCACTTCATTGCCTCGTTTTTGAATTGCGATCATTTCGGGTGATGCGAGACGGCGAGTTAGCTGCCGTTCGATCTGATTCTCTTTATACTGCGGATATATTTCTATGGAATTTCTCACAACAGTCGCAACCGGATCACTTTGAACCACATTGAGCCTGTATGTTCCTGTCAGCATCGAGTCAAATTTGCTTACGGGTTCGTATTTTCGATCCCAGTTGAAACCAACTCCGTAATAACTCGCGAGTAAATTCAAATCGGTTTTGACCGACCTCCAATCGTTTTCCGCTGAGCGCATCAAGCGGTAATCGCGCATGAATGAGTCAATGAAAGCAGCACGATCGAGCACTTCGTTTACGTTTCCATCAGTAGATTCTTTTGCGTCAAATCTCTGTTTTAGTCGGTCGGTCGCGTTTTCAAATTCAGTTATGTAAGCAAAAATCGTGTCTTCGCTCCGCGTATTATTTAAAACGCTACGGTCAAGCGCCGTATTTACCGAACGTTTGAAATTATCTGACTTTGTTTCGATACTCGAAAGTAATGTCTGTACTTTGCTTCCGGCGACGATATAGGCCAGCGCTTCATTTGCAATTGGAACCCGATTTGTCCAATTAAAAGCAACATTGTAATAATCCGCAAGAACGTCTAGCTCTGCTTTTAAGGTCGTCCAGGAATTTTCAGCGTTTCTCGATAGATTATTATTGACCATAAAATAATTTATCGAAGCAGCCCTCGTCAGTACGTTTGTTACGTCTGCGTCAACCGATTTCTTTGAGTCGAAATTTCGCTTCAATTCGTCAGTGGCATTCTCAAAATCGGTGATATACCGAAAGATCTCATCTTCTTTATTTGTATCGTTCAGCGTGCTTCTGTCAAGCGCAGAATTCATACGACGTTTGTACACGTCTGTTTGCGATTCGATCCTCGCAAACAGTGTTTTAACGGTCGCATCCGAAACTCTATATGGCTTTACATAAACACTACCGCCAGTTGAAACTGCGGCATTCCAATCATAAGAGACTGAATAATATCGCGCGAGAGTGTCAAGATCCTGCTTGATCAATCTCCACGTTTGTTCTGATCTCCGGGTCAGGTTGTTTCGAAGCATAAATTTATTTATAAATGTTGCCCGGTTCAAAACATTAGTTACATCTGAATTTACGGATCTTTTAGCATCAAAACGCTGCTTCAATTGGTCCGTGGCGTTTTCAAATTCGGTGATATACGCCATCAAATCGTCTTCCGTATCTGTATCGTTATACCTGCTCCGATCGAGAGCCGAATCTACACGGCGTTTGTAAACGTCCGTTCGACTTTCGATTCTCGTTAGCAATACTTTTATAGCTGAATCCGAAACCCTATAGGGTCGGATTTGGGCATCTACGTCGTTTCCCACGAAAGCGACGCCCCAAAAAAATATTAGCGAGATAATAGCGATTGTTAGCTTTTTCATAATTTTTTCCTCCAATAATCAAATATAAGCGTTCTAAATTTGGAGAGATATTACTTATAACTGTCGCAACCGCTGTGCCACACGATATGTTTGTCTTTTACCTAATGTTTTTAGTGTCTTTTCGACCATTCCGGTATGATTCGGGAATACCGATATTTTAACGACTGTACTATTTCAGTACGGATTTATGTAGGATTTAGTAACAGAAAAGAAACAGCCGGGTTATTGAAGATTGAGGCTCTTTAAGCAGTTCGGGGGAGTTTCACGATCCAATTAAGCCGGGAATTTAATGGCATGCCGGGACTTTCAATTTCTCCCCCGCATAAATTTATAAGCTGTCGAGAAACGGATATTCCCAAAGCTAATTCGCCAAATTCACTTGCCGTTACCGAGTATTCATTTTCTGCACCGTTAAAAGCAGTTCCGTTTTTCTCGATCGATTTCCCGCCGTCGCTAATTTCCAGCGTAATATAATCGGAATCCGCAGATGCAGTTGTTTTGATCGTTCCTCCCCGGGGAGTTTGTTTTACCGCACTTTCCAAAAGTTTGTAAAGTGCACGGCCGACAATCAATTCGTCGCATTGCACTTCTTCTTTCGTTAGAGTAGTAGCACGCAGAATTTCGATCTGCTCCCTCTTTGCCAACGCACACGCCTCATCCAGAACGTTTTTTACCAGGTCGGCATAAACAACTGTGTCCGGGTTCATTGGAATCTTTCCGGATGTTAATTCGGAAAGCATTACCAAATCGTCGAGCGCGGTCGCCTGCAGCTTAATATTTTCGTCTATTCGCTTGTACGCCTGAACCTTGATCTCGTCAGACGAATTTGGGTTTTCAACTACTCTGATCCAGCCACTGATCGCATTTAACGGGGTTCGAATCTGGTGGGAGACCAAAGAGATAAATTTGTCTTTATCTCTGCTTAAAAGCTCCGCTTCTTCTCTCAATATTTTTTCGGTTTGTAAGAGCTCAGCAAGTTCTTCTTTCGATTCCTGAATTTCGTCAGCGAATTCATTTAATTTCAATCTCGTTTTATCATCGGCTCTCAGTAGGCTAAAAACGACGGCGATCAGGAGGAATGCGCAGATGAGGATTAGGACTGATACAGTACTAAATCTATTGAACTCCTTTAGAGCTCTCCACAGCAATACGGCGGAACCAGATAGGAGAACTAATAAAACGATAGAAACGAAATAGGGCAGGGAGATTCGCTTTACTGTTGATTTATTTCCCGGATTGAGCAAGGATCTCAATAAACTTTTAATTTTTGCAAGCATTTTTTACCATTTACCATAAGTATTTAACGCAACAACCGTGCCGTGTCGCGATGTGTTAAATATAAAGAACCGTTAGATGTGGCATTATTATTGCGTATCGTAATTGTTAGAGTACGAATTTAGAACAAAACTTTTAAGGAGATTTTATATGTCGGATAATAACGAAACTGGAGTAAATATGATTTGGGCGCTTACTTTTCTGATCGCAGTCGCAGTGATTGCGGGCGCGATTTACTATAGCGGGATGCTCAGCAAGGTGGGCGGAGTCGAAGAAAAGAAAATTGATGTAAAAATAGAAGCTCCGGCTGCACCGGCCAAACCGTAAGGAAGCTTAGAATGCACTATAAGGCGCCGCTATTCACTCGTTGATTTCGTGGCGTTTTATTATGGAATATAGTCTCGGACGATAAAGACCCAAAAGACTTGCCGCCGCTCGCTTATTTCCATTTGTTTTCTTTAGCGCGGCGCTCACCACTCCTTTTTCAAGGTATCCAAAAACGTCCTTGCCGTCAGTTTTTTCAGTTTCCTCATCATCAGGTTCCCTGATTTCATCAACGATCAGTTTTCCGACCTTTTCAAAAAACTCTTCAATTTCTTCAAAGGAATCACCGTCTAAACTTGGAAACCCGGTGTAGCCGGTGTTTGATTCAGATATTTCTGGTTCTCGGGAATTGCCAACTGCCAATTTTTCACCGTGATCAGTTGTTGGATGTGAATTCGATAAATTTAATGTATCGATGCTATTCGATTTCGTCATTAATACAGCTCTCTCGATCGAATGCTGAAGCTCTCGAACATTGCCAATCCATTTGTGATTCAGCATCTCCTGGTAAGCATTGTTGGAGAAGGATTTTATTTCGCGTTGGTACTTTGCCGCATATTCTTTTAAGAAGTGTTCAGCAAGCATCGGAATGTCGTCTGTCCTTTCTCGGAGAGGCGGTATGAAAATCTCGATCGTGTTGATCCGGTAATAGAGATCTTCGCGCAGATTGCCGCCTTGTATTGCCTCGGAAGGCTGGCGGTTTGTAGAAGTGATCAATCTAAAGTCGGCGCTCATCGGAGTCTCGCTTCCAACCTTGTAATATTGCTTATCCTGCAACACCCGGAGCAGCTTTGGCTGCAGATCAAGCGGCATTTCCGCTATTTCATCGAGCAGCAAAGTTCCTTCGTTTGCGTGACCGATCAATCCAAGCTTTGCCTTGTTCGCTCCCGTAAATGCTCCTTTCTCGTGGCCGAAGAGTTGGGATTCGACCAGCTCTTTGGGGAGCGCTGAACAATTCACTTTTACAAATTTTTTCTTGGCGCGATTGCTTTTGTAATGAATTGCATTTGCGATAACCTCTTTTCCTGTTCCCGATTCTCCCAATATCAAAATACTCGCCTCGGAATCAGCAATATTTTCTATCATCTGAAAGATATTCTGCATCGCCTTACTTCCGCCGATGATGCCGGCATAGGATTGAATATCGCCTAATTGACCGCGGAGCTCACGAATTTCCGCCGCCTGTTGCTGCCGCTCGACCGCCTTTTCGATCAAAACGATCAGATCATCAAAGTCATAAGGTTTTTCAACATAATAAAATGCTCCTGCTTTCGTGGCCTCAACCGCCTTAGTTGCAGACCCCTGACCGGTGATCATTATTATTTCGGTGTTCGGCGCAATTTCTTTACATCTTTGCACCATATCGATGCCGTAGATATCAGGTAGGTTTAGGTCCGTTAAGATAATATCGAAAAGATGCTTCTCCAGAAATTCAAGACCGGTTTCTCCCAGTTCGGCGGTATGAACCTCGAATTTTTTTGATTCGAGTTGAAAGCGGAGCAAATCCAGAGTAGCCGCATCATCATCGATCACCAGAGCCTTCTTTTTCATTATCATTCCCCTGTGTGTAGGTGTCGAAAAAACTTTAGGACGAAGATATCATAATTGGTTTAAAACAAAGAAAGAGGAGGCACCGAAATACCTCCTCAACGTTGCGTATTTTGCATCAATTATCCGGTGCGCCTGCCAACCAGATACCCGATTGCAATCCCGATAAGTCCGACTGCCGCCAGCGTGAGCTGCGGTCTGTTTTTCATTGCGTCGATCGCTTTCTCTTTCGCCTCTCGCGCATCGAAATCTCTTACATATTCTGAAGAGCGCTCGATAGCGTCGGCAGTCTTATGCCCCAGTTTATTTGCTTTTTCAAGAGTTTGCTGAGCCGCATTAGACGCCTCGTACGTTTTCTTTCTTAAAGAATCCTCGGCTCCAACCGTTTTTTTCGTCAAAAATTCCTGCACATTGTCTGATTTTTCGTGCAATGCATCAGCAGTTTTCGAAAGTTTTTCAGCTGCCTTTTCCTGACCCTTTTCAATACTTGTCTCGATCTTTTCAAGTTTTTCCTTTGCTTCTGTTGTCGCTGTTTGTCCCATTGTGTCCAGCCTCCTTGTATATTGTATATTTTGCCTGTTATTACTCACTGCAAACCGCGTTCCACTCGAGATCAGGTTCAGAAGATCGATGTGTCCATTGGTTTTTGATGCTTTAGAGCAACGCAATCTCGTAAAGTGCCTAATACTTATGGATGGTATCGGTACAGGATGTTCTTGATCAGTATTGGAGGTGTGTTTGGTTTTAGTACGAAAGAATGTGACCTCTTTAGCGAAAATCCACTAAAGTGAATGATTGCAGCAATTAGCATCAGTGGCACGATTATTGATGAATGTTGTAGTTATAAGGCTAACTGAGATGCTCGGAAGGTAGGCTCTTCCGGCAGGAAGGTAAGGCACGTAGGATAGGCAATTATTAGAAAAGGAGGATCAAGAGAATGATTTGGACAATCATAGCAATTTTATTGGTAATGTGGTTGATAGGCGTTGTAACGGCAAACACTTTTGGAGGAGTTTTACACTTATTATTAGTATTGGCATTGGCAGTAGTAGTATTTAGACTAATTACGGGACGAAGTGTCGTTTAGTTCGAGTCCCGATGGAAGTATTATTTGATCCCGAGGCGGGTAGGCTTCGGGATTTTTTTTTCTCTGCATTTATGCATCTATACACTCCAAATGTTAATATATTGTAAAAAACCATCGTTGTTGAACTAAAAGAGTGTTAAATCTATCACCTAGAAATACCCGATCATTTTTCAAGAATGTTTTTGCTTTCCACGGAATTACTGAAATGGATGGCACGATCAAGCATGTCGAAGGCGACCTTCTCAAAAACCTTGGAATCGATCTTAAAAATTTGGTTGGTCGCGAGTTTGTCAGTTTAGGTATCTGGCACACCGATGATTCAAATTCGGCCTCGATAAAAGAAGCATTCCGCGCTGCGTCCGATGGTAAAGTAATTGATGTAAAGGTAAAACTCGGAGAAACTCCGTCAACTATACGATATATAGAGTTAAATCTAATTCCAAACTTTGAAGATGAAGAAGGACCATCGATCTTTTTTGGCGCTATAGATGTATCGAGCTACCAGTTTGAAATCGATGTTTACAAAGAAAGATGCGAATATTTTCTCTTCGCTGCAGAAAGTGCCGGCGTAGGTCTGGTGTATTGGGATATGAAAGGAGAAGATATTTACTCGACTCCTGCCTGCAACGCCTTGTTCGATCTTGCCCCGGATGAATCCTTTTCGACCGAACATTTCTACAAAGTATTACACCCCGAAGACAAAGAAAAAGTCCAAGCACAAATGGCCGACGCGAAACAAAAAGGATCTTCTTACCATATCCAGTATCGAGTCGTCCACGCAGATGGCAATATTGTCTGGATCTCCACAAAGGGAAAGACCTTTTGCAATAACGAGGGGAATGTGAAAACGATGATGGGCTGCGTGACCAATATAAATGAGACCAAGTCGGTAAACGAAGAACTTGAACGAATTTACGACAGAGAGAAAAAGGCACGCAATGAAGCCGAGATCGCGAATCGTACAAAAGATTTCTTCTTGGCAATGGTTTCTCATGAGCTGCGGTCTCCGATAAATGCGATTCTTGGATGGACAAAAATCTTGCTCGAAAATGCAGTTGACGATGGCACGCGAGTTAGGGCTCTACAAACCATCGAGAAAAGTTCGCGATCGCAGGCTGATCTAATCGATGATCTCTTGGATTCGGCCAGGATAACATCCGGAAAATTGAAGCTTGAATGTCGGCCGCTTGATCTTACGGATTTGCTCCAAAACGTCGTCAGCATCCATGTTCCATCGATCGAGGCGAAGGAAATCACGTTTGATTTCAATCCGGGCGAAGGGAGCGTACATATTTTCGGCGATTCGGATCGCCTGACACAAGTATTTTCAAACATACTTGGAAATGCGGTGAAATTTTCCAATGAAAAAGGCAGGATTTCCGTCGAGACCGTTTCGGGCGAAAACGAAGTTAAGATCATTGTAAAAGATAATGGGAAAGGAATACGAAAAGAGCATCTGCCATTTATTTTTCGACAGTTTACTCAGGGGAATGTGAAATTCACGGGCAAAAACAGCGGATTGGGTCTCGGCCTTTCGCTTGCTCAAATCCTCGCGCAAAGGCATAAAGGATCCATCACGGCGGAAAGCAAAGGTCCGGATGCGGGTGCTGAGTTTACCGTAACGCTTCCTTTGCTAAACTCCGTTTCCTTTGATGAATATGAGGCTGAACAAGAACATGACGATGCACCGCGTAGGGAAGCAAATTCACTTGAAAACGCAAGAATAATGATTGTCGAAGACGACGAGGATTCCCGAAATGTGCTTGAAATATTCCTGAATCAGTTGGGAGCGTCTGTTATAACAGCTGATTCTGTAGATAGCGCGCTGAAGCAATTGGAAAATGCCGAATCAACGTCGCCGGACATTATTATTTCGGATATCGGTATGCCGGATAAGGATGGCTATTACCTTGCCGAATGGCTGAAGAATTCATCGCACTTCAGTAATATTCCGACGATTGCTTTGAGCGCTTTTACCGCCCAAAAGAATAAGAAGATCGCTTATGAATCGGGATTTAGGAAGTATCACACGAAGCCGTTTGATCCTGATCTTCTCGTTTCGGAAATTCTCGAACTACTGGGAAAGAGCGAATAATAAATTTGTCGCGTTTTCAATGCCTCCCCGTATGAAAACGATACCAACCCGTTTCAAAATCATTCAGCACGAACTTTTTTTTCGCAAATAGGCCTTTATTTTCGGGCTGTTTCTCGTTGGCACGTCATTTGCGTCTTAAATTATAGGTACTTTAATTTTTAATCAAGGGAGAAGGAATATGAACAACGAAGAAATAATTTCAACATTAAATAACTTGATCGAAACCTGTAAAGACGGGCAAGAAGGCTTTAAGGAAGCATCAGAGGGAGTTGAAGATACAAATCTGAAAACGACCTTTTACAATTATTCCCAGCAGCGTGCAAAAATGGCCGGTGAACTTCAGCAGGCCGTGAGAGATCTCGGCGGAGATCCTGAAGATTCGAGCAGCGTCTCGGGGATGCTTCACCGCGGATGGATAAACATCAAATCGGCAGTAACCGGTCAAGATGAAACCGCCATCCTAAATGAAGCCGAGCGCGGTGAAGATGTTGCAGTAGATCAATATAAGGAAGCCTTGGGCAACGATTTGCCTAATAACATAATGGCAATTGTAGCCCGCCAATCAAACGAAGTCAGGGCGGCTCACGACAAGATCAAGAGCCTTCGGAATACTTCAAGAGCGGCTAACGCTTAAATATACATTAGCGAAAGAAAAAAGAGGCTGTCTAGAAAGAATATCTTTTTAGACAGTCTTTTTTTGTTTTGGTTGTTTTCGTTTTAGATTTCTCGATTTGTTTTTTTGATATATGAAATTTGAAATTTTGATTTCTACGATTTTTGGAAAATGAGGCC
>JBGTGX010000011.1:0-10567 GCA_041746475.1 Pyrinomonadaceae bacterium
CGTTGTAAAAAATCATTACCCGCATCCTGATCGGTATTTTGAACGACCGCTTTTCCAGGAATTTATCGACCGCGGCTTCGAATATAAGCAGTTTAACGAGGAAGGCGTCGGGACACTTCATTACGACATGGAAAATGCCGCATACAATACAAACCTTGGCGATTGGGTTCCAAAATGGTGTTTTCCGTTTATATTTTGGGCGGCGCGAAGAGCAGGAGGGAAGTTTTCGATGCGTCTGGATTGGTTTATTGGACGAAACATCGATGTTGCGCCGCAGACCTCACCTAAGACAATCGGTGAACTTAAAACTCAGGCCGGAAGTGCGCTGTCGGATCACGACGCAATCGCTTTGGACTTTGTTATTCGCAAACGTTAAACTCGAAAGAGTTTTTTAGGAGAAATAAATGTCAGAAGTATCTTTTTGTCAGACGATCACATATACCGCAGAGACCTTGGACTACGAATCCGTTGAACAAACTAACGGAAACGCTACGGTCATCAAATTTACCGTAGATCAAACTCAGATCAGCCCGGGCGATGTGGTGTTGGTTTTAGATGATTCGGAGATCGTCTTTCACGGATTGATCGGAGCTATCGAAGACGGTGTCGCAATTGCCTCGGATCCCAAAGGCTCGCTTTTACCCGCTACTGTTCAATAAATTTGGTTTAGAAAGGATGGAGATTATCGTTCACGGGAATGTTTGGTCGATCACCGGCAGCACCTTGCACTTTATTAAATTCCAACCAAGGCTTCATATTTTCAATTAACTCAGGAATAGAACTTTTTTGCAGTGGTTTTGAGAATAAATACCCCTGACCAAATTTGCATTCCAAATTCTGGAGGAGTGAGAGTTCTTTTTCCGTCTCGATCCCTTCGGCAACGACGCTCTTGTTTAGATTCTTAGCTAAGGAGACGATCGTTTCCAGAATTTTTAAGTCTTCTTTGTTCCCCGTGCCCGCGTTCGTTACAAACGAGCGGTCAATTTTCAGCGTGCTGAATGGCAATCTATGCAAATAACTCAGTGATGAATAACCCGTTCCAAAATCGTCAATGCTTAGCTGCACACCGAGGTGATTTATATTTGTGAGTGTCTGGATAGTTCTTTCCGCATTTTCCATCGCTGAGCTTTCGGTGATTTCAAGTTTTAGGTTTTCGGCCGGAAGGCCTGATAAACGCAAAGCCATTTGAATGTCTCTTACCAGATCATCTTCAGCAAGATGTCGCCCGGAAATATTTACACTTACATAGAGCTGTTTGGCATGCTCGTGCAATTTATTCCATTTCGCCATCTGCGAACACGTTTCTTTTAATATCCAGTTTGTTATCAGAATGATCGAGCCCGATTCTTCGCTTATCGGTATAAAATCCGCCGGGGATACAAAACCCAGCTCAGGGTGAATCCAACGAATAAGCGCTTCAAATCCAGCAACTTCTCCCGTTTGCAGCGATATTATCGGCTGGTAGTTCATTGAAAATTCGTCGCGCTCTATGGCGGTTTTCAAATCGGCTTCGAGTCTTATTCTCTCTAGATGGTTCGAACGTATCTTTTTATCAAAGGTCGCTACGCCAATATTTTTAACCTTTGCATACTGCATTGCGATATTGGCATCGCGAATCACATCTTCGGGTTTGACGTGCTCGTAATCCAGCGGTGCAATTCCTACGTGCAGATCAGAGTATATTTTGTTTCCGTTGACCATAAATGGCCTTGTGATCGTCTCGTAAATCTTGTCCGCAACCTTTTGCGCCTTCTCGATCGAGGAAAGATGGGTGAGGATGAGGGCAAACTCGTCTCCGCCAAGCCGTGTAATTGAATCTTCGTCCCGCAAGAGGCGTTTGAGCCGAAGCGCGACGATTTTCAAAACCTGATCTCCAACTGAATGCCCCAAGCTGTCGTTGATATTCTTAAACCGGCTAAGGTCCAAAAATACCACGTAATATTCTTTCGAAAGTTCCATCCCAAGCTCAAGCAAAAACTTCAATCGTTCAATGAGATATGCGCGGTTTGGTAAATCTGTAAGCTTATCGTGAAATGCCGAGTATTCGAGCTCCTCCTTATTCCTTCTCAAATCCTCGCTGATCTCTTCTTCCTTCTTCAAAAGGATGCTAAGCTCTTCGGCATGTTTTTCAGCTTCGTCAGCTTTTAATCTCGCGATCTCTGCTTTTTCACGTTCGGCTGTTTCAGCTTGTTCAATGGAATCAGAGATGTCTGCAATTGTTCTGCGGTAGTTAATGTATCCAATGGCAATTAACGCGAAAGCGACAACTGTCGTGAGCAGATTTCCATAATTGAGAAGTTTGTAGACGGTAAACGCAACGGCCGCACCGGCTATGTGCGCCAACGAACCAGAAAAGAAATCGTCGGTCCATATTTTCCAGATGGCTTTTTCCGGGAGTCGCTTCGAGGCCGGTGCGTGGAGAATAGAAGTGGATAGGAATTGTAAAAGTGCGAACAATCCAATAATCGGTAACAACGACGACGTTTCCGCCAAAATCGTCTCAATTTGAAACAAATGCATAGCACTTGTCAAAATTGCTATTGTTGCTATCGTTGAAACGGCGTTAACCGCAATGTTGAAGGGAATCAGCCATTTTCGAAATGTCATTCCGTTTCTTTTCAAAGAAAGGCAATTCGATAGCATTTCGATAGCCGCGGTAACAACTGCCGCTTTTCCCCCATAAAAAAGAAAGCAGAGGACAATCAGTGAGTCGGAGAAGCCAAGGGCGAGATTCCCACGGGGGAGCTTTAAATTCATGAATGGTGCCAGAAAGAATGCAAACAATAGAAACAGAATGAAATGTCCATCGATTGCAGTCTCTCCTAAATTCACAAGCGCATAAAGGAGACCCATTCCACCTAGGGCAATAACAATTAATCTGTAGTTTGAAGAGAATCTTTCGCGATTCATAATAATCGAAAACGGTAGGTTTGCGGAAGAGGAGTTCGAAATCGTATCTAAGGTGAGACCTTGGACCCATATAGATAATAACATTCTATCTCAACAAATTGCCAGAAAATTTTTTGCGCTAGTGTCCATTTCGTCACCACCAATGGCGCTTTTCGTTTTTCATTGGCTACTAAGTTTACATTGAGAGATTCGGTAAAGAAGATACGGATACTAACTATACAGGGCTTACCTATTAAACGATGACTGTTTTCACGTAATAGCTTGACTACAAGGGAGTTACCAGCAAAATGACTCGATTTTTGCCATTTTCCAGCCGTATTTCCTCTCGGGATAAAGCATGTCGCTTAGGCTTGTAAGATTATTGCTGTCAAGACTTACAGAATTCCTCCGCACGTAGAAATTGTGGTCTGCTTATTGTATTAGCAATAGTACGAAATTCAGAATTTTAAAGGAGGAAGACAACAATGAAAAACATAATTAATCGATTGGCAGGAGTTACCGTTACAGCAATTCTCTTGACGTCAACGAGTTTGGCCGACGCAGGAACGATTCAAGGATTTGCAGGAACGATTCAAGGATTCTTCGAAGCATTAATAGGCTAGTGCATATTTTTACAATGGTTTTGTCCTGACCCTTTATAGAGTAGGACCATAGCTCCCGCAAACACAAAAGTGGTCTTGTTGAGAAATCGACAAGGCTATTTTTGTGTCAGGCTTCTGGATTAGCGGTTGGCAACCCGATCCTTCTCAGTAGGCGGTTGAATCGCGGATCGTTTCGAAGCGGGGCAAATCTTGGATTTATCTTTAACGCCGAAAGTGCTTCTTCCCTGTTCCTGAATGACATTTCCAATTGCTGAAACGCTTTGTCGTGATCACCTAACCCAGTATAAATTTTAGCGAAATGTATATATGGAACGTAAATCTCTAATGCTCGTTTTTGTAGCCGGTTGAGAATTTTTCTGGCCTCTGATGCGCAGCCTGACCTTGCATATGTATAGGCAATTAGGGTTTCAAATTCCTCATGTTCTTGAGATAAAAACGCTCTTTTAAACGAGTCGATTGCTTTTTCAGTTTCTTCTAATTCAATAAAAACGCATCCAAGCACACCAAGCGCCATATAGTTGTTCGGATCGAGTTCGAGTGCTTCATTCAACTCGCGTATAGCATTTTCGTACTGGCCGTAGGTATAGAAGATCTTGCCCATTGCAATGCTATTTCTCGATGATATGGGATCGAGTATTCGTAGCCTATGTAACATTGCGAGTGACTCGGAGAATTTGGCAAACAATGCAAGTAGGTGGGAGTAGCCGCGAATCGCATTTACGTGATTTGGATTTATTTCCAGTGCCTTCTTAAAAAAATTTGCGGACTTCTCAAACTCCCAGCTCAATCCTTTTGCAGCTTCCGCGCGCAACACATATAGTTCGGGAACCTCTTCATTTATCGATCTCGCTTGGTCGATAAACTTATTCATTATTGGACAGCATTCTTCCCGCGACATAAATGCGTATGCATTCAGCCAAAAATAACATTCAGCCATGCCGACGTATGGAAGAACATTAGTTGGGTCAAGTCGGATAGATTTGTTGAAATATCCAATCGCGATATTGATGTTTTCGAGTGTACATGTTTCGAGCAGAAAACGAGCTTTTAGGCAGTTGCGATATGATTCGGCGTTCTGGGTAAATTCTCCTGGCAAAGACGCAATCATCAAAGGGCTAGTTTTTGAAACAAGACTCTTTGCGATCGCACTCGTGATCTCCTCCTGGACTTCAAAAATATCCGTGAAGGGTTGGTTGATTTGTGTACCCCAGACCTGAATCCCATCCTCAACCCTTATAAGTTCAACCCCAATAATTAGATTCCCTTTTATTATTCTTAATCTTCCAGTAAGAATTGTCGCAACATTAAGTTTTCGTCCCAATTCTTGGGCATCCAATTGTGTATCTCTGTAGCGAAAAACCGTATCCCGCGCTATTACCCGGAAATCAGGCATATACGAAAGGCTATTGATTAAACTTTCGGTGATTCCATCAGCGAGATAATCGATTTCTTCATCACCATTTTCATTTCGCAGTGGAAGAACGGCGATTGAATCGGGTTTGAATGGCGGATGGTGAGTAGGTTGGCCTACCGGTACATGTGAGGACATATTATCGGCGCCCTCTGAATTTCGGACGATTTCTACATTTGCGACAAACTGATAGCCGCGTCCCGTAACTGTCTTGATAAGCGGCTGTCTTTTATTTGCTCCCAGAAGCTTTCGAAGCTTAGAAATGTGAACTGTCAGGTTGCCTTCCTCAACAAAGCTTTTACCCCAAACGGCATCGAGAATTTCTTCTTTTGTAACAGTCTCACCGCTTTTCTTTACCAAAAGAAGCAAAAAATCAAATGTTTTCGAAGATATCTCTACTGGCGAATCATTTTTTTGCAACGTGCGGTTAAAGGGATTTAAATAGAACTCACTGAATTTGTAAGTGGCCGATTTCATTTGTTTTCTTTACTCGTGAATACTCTTTTGGGTCTCGTTCTAACATATTCGAATTTTCGTACAATTTCCATCAATTAGGAAATTTTATGAACGATTAAGGAATATTAAGGACTTACCGATCCCGCTCAGGATATATTTCTGTTCATGGTGAAAGTAATTCGAGTAGTCGGGATTTAATTTACCGTCATAAATCTCAATTAGCCTCACCTTTCACCTATTTAAAATTCTGGTAATTACTGCTTTGGCTCAAAAGAAATGGAAGCATACCAAAGTGAGATTGGCGAATTAAAGAAATAATTATAGCGGAAGTAGGCTATCCAATACCAATCAATACGTTGTTGATAGTCAACCGCGAAAAAGAGAAAGTTTGATGAAAAAAGAAATTCTCACAAAAAATCCTGATCGAACACGGAATGTTTCGCGGTTAATTAAATCGCCGAACTTTATACAAATAACGGTCTTCGGGAATTTTCCCACAACCAAAGAGTCGATGTTTAAATTCCTATTTCAAGATTTTGGCATCGACTCCGCGGTTAAATCAATCGAATCTGAAAAAATGGATTCGAAAGAAATACCGTCAAACTCGTTTAGCATAGATCACAACAAACTTGAGATCACCGGGGAGGTAGTTTTGCGCAGGAAAGCAGGGATGAATCGCCGGGGTCGTTTATCGGCGACCAACGATGCGTTCGGTTTGCCGGTCGATAACTTTGCCCGGAGTTATGATAACGGTGTTGGAAGCAATGACGAACGCAATTGTTTTACAAGTCATTTTTTCGATTTTGCTCCCCTAAAGCATTTTCGCTTAAGTAGTTCCATTAATGGGTTTCCATCGCCATCTTCTATCATAAGCGGCTTGGAGAAGATCGAGATACGGTTCTTATTATCGGATAAATCAATACGGCCGATTCAAAATGCATTAAACGTGGGCAGTAACGGCAAGAGCCCAAAATGAACCGGTTGATTCACGGTATTAAAAGTTTATCTCATTCAACTATACTGCAACTCCGAAAAAAATATCTTCCTTTTGTTGAATTCAACATTATACAGCTATCGCCTAACCCGATAATCTGTTTCTGAATTTGAAATTGAATTTCAATTCTATCTTATTGACAATAAATGAGTTAGGCGTGCTTGAAGTTGACTCAATGGTGTCAGCCTGCTAAGATTACTATTATCGAAGTTTTGGCACCAAAGAGGTAAAAATGGCACGAACAGAATTAATTGAAAATTTGAATAAGGCATTGAGTTTGGAGCTTACAGGGATCATTCAGTATTCCCAACACAGTTATTTGGTAACAGGAATCGATCGGGAAGAATATCGAGGTTTTTTTCGTGAACAGGCAGATGAGGCGCAGACTCATGCCCAGTTTTTGGGCGACAAGATCGTTGCGCTTGGGGGCATTCCCACTGTTGAACCCTCGATGATTAGGCAATCGACTGATCTAAAGCAGATGTTGACGCAGGATCTCAAACTTGAAAGAGAAGCGATCGAAGCTTATATGGAGGCCTGGAATACATGCGGTGAGGAGGATCTGGCGACAAAATTCTGGCTTGAAGGGCAGATCGCAGATGAGCAAACCCATATCGAGGAGCTTGAAAAACTTACTTCAGAACGAACGGCAAATGTGAATTCGGAGAAAATCGTCTTAAAGGAAGTCAGCTAAAATTCATATTCGGTTTAAATAAAAAAAAGGGAAAGCGATGTTGCTTGCCCTTTTTTATTTGGAATAAGCGGATTAATTATGAGAAAGCCGGAAACGCCAAAACCTTATTTGATACCGGTATTTCAGGGTCTTTTTGTCGATTTACCCTGGCACGCGCCGCCGCGATCGCTCGATGCAGATCGTCAAGCATATCTAGGTCAACTCGAAGCGTTTTCTGACCACACCAACCTAAATCTTCAGTCCAACTTGAAAGCTTGATAATAGCTTTATCTCCTTCAAGCGAAACTTCCAACTTTTCTTCGTCGGAAATAATTGGTAATAGTTTTGCGGTATTCTTAGCGTTCATAACTTACTAAAGAAATTGAATATCAATTTCAATAACAATTATGCAACGGTGAAAAAATTATGTCAAGCGGTTCACGCGATCAAATCAAAAAAAGTCAGACCGAAGCCTGACCTTATGTTCTAGCAAGCGCAAAACCGTTATTCGCCTTTCCAAGTTTTTACCTGCGCCGCGAAATTACTTATTCCGTTTGGGTTGAATAGAGCCCGTCTTCCAGCATCTGTTTCCTTTTTGTTTTCCGCGTTGGCGAATGCGATAGTTTTTTCCGCGAGCGCAATTGCTTCTTTCTTTTTGCCCATTTCCGCGAGCAAACGGGATTTCGTAACTCCCGCATTGTACGTGATACGGGGGTATCCTTCATTGCCAGGCTTGGTGGACGCGGACAATTGATCCATCCAAGCAATGGCTTCTGCGTAATTTTGAGTCCGTTTTGAGTTAAGAATATAATTTGCAGCTTGCAGCGTGCCTGAAACCTGTTGGGCTCGAAAAGCATCAAGGAGCCGTCCCTCAACGTCACCGATGTCAACCGTAAAAGGAACGCGGACTTTTTCCCACGCAAGAACAACGTCGGCACTGCTTCCGTCAACGTTTTCGATAGTGTAAACAAGTGATTCTTGAAATGGTGCGGATTCCGGCTTTACTTTTATACGCAGGGCATCATTTTCCGGCTTATATGAAAAGCTTCCCCAGGCATCATTTACTTTGTTAAAGATGAGCGTCCAATCGGTCGCAGTCGGAATAATGTGAAAACCATATTTACCTTTTGGTAATTTTTGACCGTCTATTGTGACATCTTGGGTAACTTCAAACGTCGTGTTCTCGTTTGCCCCTGCGCGCCAAACTTCGCCATATGGAACCAATGCATTCTCCGCTGCTGTTCCCCAAACCTTTCTTTCCTTAACATTAGGGCGATGGTAAACGATTGTAACTTCTGTATCTCCAACGGTTTGCGAAAGCATCTGGCGCTGGCTGGCTTCCGGATAATTGATCTGTGCCAAAGCCCTGTTTCCACTCGAGGCGAAAAAAATTGCCAAAACAAATAACAACGAAATTTTCGAAAAACCTTTCATCTTGTATAGCTCCTTAAATTTTTATTTAAACTTAATACATATATTGTAGCACTCGAAATCAAGCCCGCAAATTTATGGGCTGGTATGCTCTAAGCCGGGGAGCCAACATTTGCCATGGCGCTGCTTTTGAAATAGACTCGTTGGTTTCGACACAGTATTGATCAGACCGAAAAATTTTAATTAAATATTTAATAAGAGAGACTAAAATTATGAAAAGAGTGGGAATATTGGTCGGGCGTGAAATGACATTTCCGACGGCAATTATTGAAAGTATTAATGAAAATGGAAAGGGAAAAGTAACTGCTGAAATGGTTAAATTTGGCGGGATTCGTCTTGACGAAGAAAAGAAATACGATGTAATAATCGATCGCATTTCTCACGAAGTTCCATACTATCGTGGAACCCTGAAACGTCTAGCCCTTGAGGGAACATATATCATTAACAATCCCTTCTGGTGGTCAGCGGATGACAAGTTTTTTAATTTTGCGCTTGCTTCGAAATTGGGCGTAGCAATTCCGAAAACAGTTCTTTTACCTCAGCATTCTTACATTAAAGATATCAATAGTGAGTCTTTAAGAAATCTGGAGTTTCCGGTCGACTGGGAAGGGATTATTGAGTACACGGGTTTGCCGTCGTTCTTGAAACCTTTCGATGGCGGCGGTTGGAAAAACGTATCGAAAATCGAATCCCTTGAGCAACTTTGGTACGAATACAACAATTCGGGCACACTTTGTATGACGCTTCAGGAAGGAATCGAATATGATCAATTCGTTCGTTGTTATTGCGTAGGTAAAGAAAAGGTGCTTATTATGCCTTATGATCCGTCGAAGCCTTATTTGTCGGGCGAGCAGTATGTTCATCAGCCGGATTATTTGGAGCCAAAACTGAAAGCAAGGGTAGAAAAGGATGTCCGAACGATCTGTAACGCACTGGGCTATGATCTAAATACGGTTGAGTTTGCGATCAAGGATGGAATTCCTTATGCGATCGATTTTATGAATCCTGCCCCGGATGCTGAGCTTGCTTCAGTTGGTGAATTTAATCACCGCTGGATAGTCGATTCGATGACGGAGTTTATTATTAAAAGCCTTAAAACCGGTTTTGATAAACCGGAATATCGTTGGGATGCGATGTTGGGGGCTGGGGTAAAGACTGTAAAAAAGCCGCGCGTGAAAAAGGCATCGACCGCTAAGAAGAAGACGACTTCAGCTGAGCCAAAAAAATCAGGGAAAAAGTCTAAGACCGATCCTAATGGAAATGACAAAGCAAAAAACGCTTCCTCGGGTAAGTAAGTCCATAAAATCAGCGTTGAAGCACAAAAAAGGCAGGCTCAACACCTGCCTTTTCTTAAATTGGTGAAAATTCACTACTCGACATCAAGAGGAATTCTCGATGAAAGGATATTTTTGCTCATTATAATTCCGACCCAAATTAGAAGTGAAACACTGGAAACAGCCCAGCCGATATTTACGATAAGAGCTTCTTCAAGTACCAACCCGATAACTACCCACGGCAGACCAAACAACGCTATTTTCAGCGAAGTTCGTTTCGCTCTTTCAAGCGTGTCGAGCAAATTCACGCGGCTGACCTCCATTTCCATATAGTCGTCGTCATTATTTAACCGGGAAAAATAATCCGCTTCGCTCTGCGTCCAACGCCGCAAGGCGGGAGTTTCAGCCAAACGGTTGGCAGTCGCAAAATGATGGATCACGTGAGCGATTTTTCCTTCGCGGAGGGCGATTTCAGCGAGGCCGCGTATCGAACGAAAGCTTTCACCGGCGACGTCAATTGCTTTTCGAAATGCTTTCCCGGCCCGTTCCCATTCGCCATACTGAAAATACGCCTCACCCAAACGGGATAAAAGATCTTGATCGTTATCGGCACGTTGTTCTGCAAGTCTTAATGCGGCGAGAGCCTTTCTTTCCAACTTCGGATTTTTTTCCGCGCCGGCAAATGAATGGAGGCAGCGAGCAAACTCAAAAAGCAGCCAACCGCTTCTTGGATTTATCGAAAGTGCGCGTCTAAATGCTTCCAAGGCTTGAATCAAATTCCCAGAAAGTCTAAGTTCGTTTGCCAACCTACGAAGG
>JBGTGX010000012.1:0-3020 GCA_041746475.1 Pyrinomonadaceae bacterium
GAACTGAAAACGGGAAACGAAGAAGAATTTTATTACTGGATTGACCGTTTTCTGTTTCGTGAAGAAAAACTCAAAGCGACTCTGCGGCGCATCGAAGAAGCCTTCGGGCATCAAAGCAAAGTTTTCCGTGAATCGTATCTCGAAATGCAGAACTATTACGAGAGCGTCAAGGATACGGGCGAATTACAGGTTTCCTACGAGCAGTGGAAAAAATCTCTGAGCATCGCTTACGATTCGTTCAACGATTCGGCGAACAATTTTCTCATTCACACATATTTGAGCGTTTTCGCCAAGATGCTCGCTTATCAAGTGCTTACTAACGACGACCATATTGATGAAAGTGAAATACAAGGAATTATTGATGGTTCGATATTCCATAAAAACAATATCAATAATTTTGTCGAAAACGATTTCTTTTCCTGGGTAAGAACTGACGATGCAAGACGTGAGTTGAAGGTGGCATTTCGCTCTGTCGCCCAAGAGCTTTCGATGTTCGATTTTACGGATGTTGACGAGGATATCCTTAAAGGCGTGTATCAAGAGTTGATCGATCTGGATACGCGAAGAAAGCTTGGTGAATACTACACGCCGGATTGGCTATGCGAAAGGATCGTTTCAGAATTTGAATTCACCGCTACAGACAAAATTCTCGACCCTGCATGCGGAAGCGGTTCCTTTCTCCGCGCCGTCATCGATAGGCTGAAGGTTGATTTCCCAAGCGCAAAGATCGAAGACATCAACGACCAGATTTTTGGAATTGATATTCACCCGCTATCCGTGCAAATTGCCAAGACGACTATCCTTTTGGCGTTAGGTAAGAGAGTGCGGGACGCAAACAGGCCGGTCCATCTGAATGTGATCCTGGCGAATACTCTACTTACCCCCAAAGGTGTGGCAACTCTGTTCTCTAATCAATTTAACATGGAGATTGATAAGGAGCAGTTATCTCTAGATACCGCGATTTTTGAGGATGGAAAACTCTTTAATGAGGCGCTTGATCTAAGCGAAGAACTAGCAGAACAGACGGAAAACCGAGCCGCTATCAAACCGGGTGATTTCGCCAAAATTCTTCAAAATCATTACAAAGATGGAGGTGTTAATCCGACAGTTGCCGAGGACTTTTACAAAATCTATCAAGGTTTCAAAAAGGTAAAAGAGCAAGGTCGTGACAGCATTTGGAAATTCATTGTTCAAAATCTATACAGGCCGCATTTCTGGGCAGAAAAGTTTGATTATATTTTCGGCAATCCGCCGTGGTTTACCTTCAACTCGATGCGAAACGAGGCCTATCAGAACACGTTGGATAGTTTGGCACAAGAATACGACGTAAAACCGGCGAGTATGAAGAATTACGCAAACCTTGAAATTGCCTCGATTTTTCTTGCTTATTGCAGTAGTTATTTTTTGAAGGACGGTGGTTGGATCGGATTCGTGTTGCCGCGGTCATTCTTTAGTGCCGATCATCACGACAACACGCGAAGGGGCGAAGCACAGGGCTTTCGGCTCTTAGAGATTTGGGACCTGGATAGAGTTTCGCCGCTTTTTCGTGTTCCAAGCTGTGTTTTATTTGCTGAAAAAGCAGAGAAGGTGAGTCGGGACGAACGCGAAAAACAGAAGCAGGATAATTTCGACAGCTATACAGACAACGGTATTCCGGGAATTGAGTTTTCCGGGGTCTTGTCCGTCCATAACTGCAACTGGGATTATGCCGAAGGGCTAATAGATGAACAAGACGTGATTTACTACTATTCGCAGCAAGGCAATTCGTCTGCTTTTAGTACAAGGAAAACGTCAACAAGAGGCGACAATCCATACAAGAAGCTATTTAAACGGGGTGCAGATATTTTTCCGAGAAATTTCTATTTCGTCGAGCTAGATCAAGATCCACCGCCCGATTTTAACGAGCGTATCGTAAGTGTAAAAACCGACGAGACGATTCTGCCTGACGCTAAGATGCCATGGAAGGATTTTATATTCGAGGGTCGGATTGAAAGCAATTTTATCTTCCAAACAGCTCTAGCTAAAAGCGTCCTGCCGTTTGTTTTGTATAAACCGAATTTAATTATTTTGCCCACAACTATTCAAAAGGATAGCTTCGGACATAAGAATATCAACATTCTTTCAGCGGACGCCCTGTTAAAAGCAGGTTTTGTTCACGCATCAAGATGGTTCAAGAAAGCCGCTTTATTATGGAACCAACACCGAACCGAGAAATCTGAAAAGATGGACCTTAACGGCAGACTAAACTATCAAAGGGGTCTTACTGATCAAAATTTAAACAACTTATACCTAGTCCTTTATAACACATCCGCTAAGGACGCAAACTCGACGATAGTTTTGCGCCAAAACTTTGAGTTGGAGTTCATTGCAGACACTACGACATATCTTTTTTCTACCTCAAATCTTGAGGAAGCATACTATTTGTGCGCGATACTTAACTCATCGGTCCCAAATAAGATGATGAAGGATTTTCAGGCTCGTGGCCTATACGGAGCTAGGCATGTTCATAAGAAAATCCTCGACATCTATTATCCCCGCTTCGATAAAAGCGATGAGACGCATTTGAGCTTGGCGGAATTAAGCAACGCCGCACACACAAAAGCCTCCGCATTTCTCGCCGCAAACCCGCCGCAACACGACCTGACGCCGATGCGACTCGGCAGACTCCGCCTCGAAATCAAAAAACACCTCACGGACGAAATGACTGCGATAGACGCTTTGGTTGAACAACTGATCGGATAGTTTTTAATTTCGAAAAGAATCTTGTTTATCAGCTTTACGAGATCCCGCCGGAGGAGCGGCGGATAATTGAAGGGGCCTGAGTCTGCGGAGCAGACGGCAATAAGGATAGCTACAGGTGGAGCGAGGCGGAACCTGTAGAAAGTTGGGTTTCGAAGTCGGAGCGTGGGTAACACGCGAAAGCTCTGCCGCCTGTTTCACAGGCTCGGGGCATTTTCGTGGAACCGTAGCACGTTTCGCTCTGCTCCACACGGGGCTAAAGATATGGCGTCTGCTCCGCA
>JBGTGX010000013.1:0-8003 GCA_041746475.1 Pyrinomonadaceae bacterium
TCGGCCTGTTTCATTCGCTTCCTGCCTTCAACCGAAAACGGTTTTGTAACAACAGCAACCGTCAAGGCATTCATTTCGGTCGCCAACGCAGCGATAACCGGAGCCGCACCTGTACCCGTACCGCCACCCAATCCGGTTGTGACAAAGACCATATCGGCACCCTCGATCACATCCATAATCTTTTCGGAGTCTTCGAGCGCAGCATTGCGTCCAATTACCGGATCGGCACCTGCCCCCAAACCACGCGTCAGTTGGCTGCCGAGCTGAATTTTAATCGGAGCCTTGGAATCATTCAGCGCCTGCACATCCGTGTTTGCGACTATAAATTCAACATTCTGAATGCCGGCTTCGATCATCCGATTGACCGCGTTCCCACCGCCGCCACCGACGCCGATGACCTTGATCCTCGCTCCCGTTACGGGCGGTTCATCCAGAAAAATTTCCAGCTTCTTTCCATTTTGAAGGCTATGCGTATTCATTATTATTGCTTCCTTTCTCGTCTAATTATTGATAGAACTAATGTTGCATGCGAGGAAATGGTGTCTCTTACCATTTCAACTATATGTAGTGCCTTATGGGTGCTAAGCATACAACGAATAGCGGTTAAAAATCTAGTCGAGACGTTACATTTATCTAAATTTTCCCCGAAAACTTTCAAACCACTCGGCGACCTTTCGAGTCGACGACTTTCCATCCGAATTTAAATCTCGAATTTGCGCCCTCATCGAAGATAACGCAAGTCCCGTGCTTACCGCCCATTTAGGACTATCGAGTCCATCGACTAAGCCACCAAACAGGTTTTGCTGCGGAATTCCAACCCGCGTCGGCGCATCAAACACCTGCTCGGCGATCTCTACTATTCCCCGGATCGATGCACTTCCACCGGTCAAAACAACCCCGCTCGAAATTTGCGCTTCGACACGAGAAACCTCTCGTGCGACATGCTGAAGCAGTTCTATCGCCCGCGGCTGCAGCACATCGCAAAGAATTTCCTTTGTTAATTGCCGGGTCTCCGTTCGCCCGACCGGCGTGATTTCGATCACACCTTGTTTCTCTTCTTCATCCATCAAATATCCGGCGACGCAGCCGATATCTTTCTTTATTCTTTCCGCATCAGGAATCGAAACGCGCAAACCGGTTGCGATATCCTTTGTAAAATTCATTCCACCAAACGGAAAAACCACTGTGTGCTGAACTGCACCGCGGCCAAAGATCATCAGGCTCGTAATTTCAGCACCAATGTTTACTAAAGCGCAGCCGTATTCCCTGTCTTCATCCGTCAGCGTACTCGTCGCTGCTGCGAGCGGTTCGAGCATTATTTGCTCGACCTCGAGCCCCGATTTATGAATCGACTTGACGATATTTTGCCGACCCGCACTCGGACTCGTAACAACGTGAACTAGCGCTTCTAATCTCGCCCCGCGCATTCCGACCGGTTCAATGATCCCGTCCTGACCATCGATGATGAATTCCTGTGGAAGGCGATCAACGATTTCCCAACCCGTCGGAAGCTGGATCGCACTCGCAGAATCAATTGCCCGCTCAACGTCTTCGGTAGTTATCTCGCGCTCGGCGCCGGCAACCGCTACGACACCATTTTTGTTTTCGCCCTGAAGATGTTCGCCGGAAAAATTCACAGTCGCCATTTGAACTTCGAGTCCGCTGACACGCTCAGCCTCTTCAATCGCTTTCTTTACGGATTCAACAACCGCGTTTGTGGTCGTAACAATTCCCCGACGGAGTCCTTTCGATTCGCTTTTTCCGAAGCCCACAATATTCATCTTGCCATCTTCTTCGGGCTCACCGATCACACACCGGACACGACTCGTCCCGATGTCTAAACCTACCGCATGAATTTCTTGATTTGTCATATTTATAATTTTTACGAATTGCGGTATTCGATGACCGTTCGAGCGCCGCTTACTATAATTGCTTCGACTTCTTTTCCCCGCCCTGCAATATTTTCTAACCCTTTTTGAAGTCCGTCTCGAAAATTTTCTCTTCCCAAATATATTGTTACGGCTTCACCGGAATCAGTGACGATGGCTCTCGGTTCGCGCATATCAGACAAATCGATCGCTTTGACACGACTCGCAAGATCGAATTCTTGCCATTCATTTTTAAGCTGCGTAAAAAGCGCAACCCTTTCTTTGTTCTTCTCGAGGGCGGTTGTGGTTTTGCGGGTGTCCCAGCCTAACATGACAAACGGAGGGCGATTTTCAGCCGCACCCAAGGTGTCAAGAACCAAACCATCTTCATCAACCCAATAGTCCTTTTCATCGATGCGCGCCAAAGCACGGGGAATTCTTTCACTTACGTAAACACTGAATTTATTCGGCAGGACTCGGGAAATACTCGCTCGTTTCACAAACTTAAGTTCGTCTACCTCACGTTTTATCGCTTCGAGATCAGCATGCCAAACTCCGGTCGTCGACGAATTTGCTTTGACGATTCTCTCGATGTCGGAACTGGGAGTCCGAACGATTCCGCGAACTGCAACAGCCTGTAAATCGAAGAATGAAGAAGCCGTAGCACTTCGATAACCCATCATTACAAGAAATCCCAGGCAAAAAAGGATCGTGAACATAAAGAACATCGGCACAAACACATTTGCGAGCTTGTTATTGCTTTTTTTCCGTGCGGCGGTTGTTCTCCTTCTATTTGTTACGGTTGCGGTCCCTGGACTTGTAGTTGTTCGTTTTCTAGGCATGTCGCTCCTTTAAAAGTTCTAGAATGTCATCAGAAAGCTTTGTAATGCTCCCCGCTCCAAGTGTTATTACCAAATCATTTGGCTGCAAATTCTCTACGACTTTCCCGGCGGCTTGATCGACTCCGCCAATGTATTTCACATTTTTGTGTCCGAATTCTTCGATCTTTTGAGTCAGGACTTCGGCCGTAATTCCTTCAATAGGTTTTTCGCTCGCCGGATAAATATCAAGTAAATAAGCTACATCCGCGTTATTAAAAGATGTCGCGAAATCTTCCATCAGATCCTGGGTTCGTGAATAACGATGCGGTTGAAAGACGACTACGATTCGGCGTCCGCCCGAGCTGTTTTTGGCGGCCGAAAGTGTTGCAACGATCTCGGTCGGATGATGTCCGTAATCATCGAAAATCTTTATGTCATTTGCCTCACCTTTATACTCAAAACGGCGATTCGCATTCTTAAAACTCGCAAAGGATTCGGCAATTGTTTGAAACGGGATTTCGAGTTCGAGCGCAACAGTGATTGCCGCGAGCGCGTTATAAACATTGTGTTTTCCTGGGACCGGGAGTTTAATTTCACCTTGCCTATCGTTGCCTAGGAAAACCGTAAATGTCGATCCAAAATCATCACCGAATGAAATGTCGTGAGCAGAAATATCGGCTTGCTTGCTTAAACCATAAGTTACGATCCGCCGCTTGATGTTTGGGATAATAGATTGAACGTTGGGATCGTCAAGGCAAATGATCGCCGCGCCGTAAAACGGAACCTTATTTGAAAAGTCCGTAAAACATTGAACGACATCTTCCATTCCTTTGTAAGATTCCATGTGCTCGCGATCGATATTTGTCACGACGGCGATTGTCGGGTATAGCATTAAGAACGAACGATCGCTTTCGTCCGCCTCAGTTACAAACCATTCGCTGCTTCCAAGTTTTGCGTTCGATCCGAGCGTCTCGACAACTCCGCCGACAACCGTTGTCGGATCAACACCCGCAAAACCCAAAATATTCGCAACCATCGAAGTAGTCGACGTTTTTCCGTGCGAACCCGAAACTGCGACGGAATAAGGTTTTAAGGTCATGAGCTCGGCAAGCATTTCAGCTCGCGGGATTATCGGAATTTTCTTTTCACGAGCGGCCTGAACCTCAGGATTGTCTTCCTTAACGGCGGATGAATAAACAACAACTTGAGCGTCACCGACATTTTCCGCGGCATGTCCTTCAGAAACTTTTATATGCAACAAATTCTCGAGCCTTTCGGTATTTTTTGATTTATTTAAATCCGAGCCGCTCACATTAAAACCAAGATTACATAAAACTTCCGCAATCCCGGACATACCGATTCCGCCGATTCCTATGAAATGTATATTTTTTACATGACGAAACATATTTTCTCTCTAAGCAGAGACCGTTTAATTCTTTTCAATCAAGCTTTCAATTAGGTCAACCGTCGCCTCAGCGGCATCAACCTTTGCCAGACTTTTCGCCGCTTTTTCCATATTCGTGATACGATCCGGCGTTTCTACAAATTCGATTATTTCCTTTGCCAGCCCTTTACCATCCAGGTCAGCCTGCAGAATCATTTTCGATGCACCCGCTTTTTCAAATGCTTCTGCATTGTTCCGCTGATGGTCGTCCGCCGCCGTCGGCAAGGGAATCATTATTGCTGCTTTCCCGGCAGCCGCGAGCTCGGCACAGGTTGTTGCACCCGCTCTCGAAATTATCAAATCCGTCTTTTCAAATTCCGAAACCATATCCGAAATATATTCCCGAATATCGGCTCCATCCCAATCATTCTCTGCATATCCGTTTTTCACCGTGTCAAGATCGTATTTTCCGGTTTGATGAACGATATTCAATTTATCTTTTACAGCCCCAAGATGTTTTAGAGCCGCGATCATTCCCAAATTTATTCCGCGCGCGCCCTGCGAACCTCCGAAAAGAAGTAAATTCAGTTTGTCTCCTCTCTCTTTCGGTTTAATTTCAAAAAACTCTTTGCGAACGGGATTTCCCGTGACCACACCTTTATTTCCAAAATACGGCAGCGCTTCGTCAAATGTAAGCGCGGCTTTTGTCACAAACCTTGCCAACCTACGATTCGTAAACCCCGGAAGCGCATTAGAATCCATCGCAAGCGTGGGAATTTTCAAAAGACTTGCCATCAACAAAACTGCTCCGGTTACATAGCCGCCCGCGCCAACAACGACGTCAGGCTTAAACTCTTTCACAAGTTTTCGCGCTTCAAGAAAACTTTTTGGCAAAACCGAAAAGCCTTTTAGCTTTCCAATAGCACCAACGTTTTTTAGCGCCGTGCTTTTTATCAAAGATAGTTCAAAACCATTTTCAGGAACGATCCGCGTTTCGAGTCCACGCTCGGTTCCGACAAATCTTACGACGCTTCTTTCATCGCGACTCAAAATTTCTTTCGCTACCGCAATGCCCGGATAAATATGTCCGCCTGTTCCTCCGGCGGCGATCAAAATTCTCATCTTGGCATTTTCCGCGTAACCGATTTTCTTTTCGCTTTCTGCTTTCGTTCCTTTGGCGGTGTTGTTGTCGAATGAACCCCGTCCTCAAATGAAATAAAACCTGCATGCTGCGAAATGTTCAGCAAAATGCCGACTGCGAAAAGCGTGACAATAATCGATGATCCGCCATACGAAATAAATGGCAGCGGGATTCCCTTTGCGGGCAAAATCGAAATAACGACGCTTATGTTAAACAGTGCCTGAACGATTATCGCCGTGATAATTCCAATTCCCAAAAGCATCCCAAATCGATCCGGCGCAAGAAGCGCGGCACGTGTTCCGCGCCAAAGTAAAATTCCGAAAGCCAGCAGAACCGCGAGTGTACCTACGAGGCCGAGCTCTTCACCTACATTGGCGAAAATAAAATCCGAATGCGGATACGGAAGGTAAAAAAGCTTTTGCTGACCGCGGGCAAAACCTTCGCCGAAAATCCCTCCGGAACCAATTCCCATCAGCGACTGGCAAACTTGGTAGCCTGCGCCGACACGATTTTCTTCGCTGCATGGTTCGAGAAATGCCGCAAGCCTTCGCATTCGCCAAGGGGCGAGAATCAATGCAAGCGTACCGATAGTTCCAAGGGCTGCCGAGACAACTGCCAAATGCAGGATTTTTGCTCCCGCTGCAAAATAAACACTGACAAAGATCGCACAAAGTACAATTACTGTGCCGAGATCGGGTTCGAAAAAGATCAATCCCGAGAGAATCCCCATTATCACAAGACAAGGTAAAACGGTTTCGCGAACGTCGCCGACTAAATTCTCGTTTCGTGTCAAAAAATAAGCGAGAAATATCGGCAATGAAACCTTGGCTATTTCCGAAGGTTGGAACGACATTCCCGGAAGACGTATCCATCTTCGTGCTCCGTTCACGGACGGAAACCCGAAAACCGCAAGTAGTAAGACCACCGTAATTATCAAAAATCCGTAAACGATATATTCGTTTTCATACCATTTATAGTGAATTTTGCTAGTCGCATACATCAGGGCGAGCCCTGCCAAGGTAAAACCGAATTGCTTAAAGAAATAAGAAAACTGCGTTGCGCCATCGGTTTCCCGGAGTGAGATCATCGCCGATGCGCTGTAAACCATCACCGAACCAAACAGCGCGAGTCCCGCCGTTATCGCAAATAAAAACCAATCGATTCGCAGTTTTTTAGCCATCTGATTCTCAAACGAGAAATTTCTATCAACGAATATCTTTCACTGCTTCCTTAAAAGCTTCGCCCCGCTCTTCATAACTCTCAAACATATCAAAACTCGCACACGCCGGGGCAAGCAGCACGGAATCGCCTTTTTCCGCATTTCCAAAACTTTTTTCGACAGCTTCTTTCATTGATTCCGCCCTCACGATTTCCGCAAAACTTTCGAGCTGTTTTTCGATGTTGTCCGCGTCTTCGCCGATCAATATCAATTTTCCAACCTTGGATTCAACCAATTTCTCAAGCGGCTTGTACGGCGCGTTTTTCCCAAGTCCGCCAAGTATCAAAATAATTTCGCCGTCTTCGTCGCTCAGTGCTTCCAGTGCCTTCAAAGTTGCATCAACACTCGTCGCTTTGGAATCGTTGTAAAACTTAACGCCGTGTACTTCCTTTACGAATTCAAGCCTGTGCTCGACCGCCCGAAATTCCCGAATCGTGTCCTTCATCGATTCCGGCGATGCTCCGCAGGCGAGCCCGGCTGCCAAACCCGCGAGGATATTTTGTACGTTGTGAATTCCCCGCAGAGTCATTTCATCGCGTGTTGTCAAAACCTTCTCTTTTCCGCCAGCCCGGCAAACCAGATCCCGTCCTCTTAAAAATAAACCTTCATCGAGCTCGCGCGCGGTTGAAAACATCGTGACGTTTGCCTTTAAGCTTTCCGCCCACGATGATGTGATCTCATCATCGGCGTTTAGAATCGCTAAATCCTCGCTCCGCTGATTGAGAAATAAGCGGTGTTTTGCAGCGGCGTAATCGGTAAAAAGATCGTATCGATCCATATGATTCGGCGTTACATTCAAACAAATTCCAACGTTTGCTCGAAAATCCTTTATCGTTTCAAGCTGAAAACTTGAAAGTTCGGCAACCGTCCAGGTCTCGTCGGTCGACCTTTCCGCATGCGAAAGCAAAGGTGTTCCGATGTTTCCTCCAACCTGAGTTTCTATACCGGCATTTTTCAATAACTCCCCGATCAAACTCGTCGTCGTAGTTTTCCCGTTGGAACCGGTTATGCCTACGATCCGCCCTTTCATAAAACGGTATGCGAGCTCGACCTCGCCAATCACCTCGCCGTCTTTTCGATCAACGTATCGAGCGGGAATTACTCCGCTCGGAACACCGGGGGAAATTACTACAAGATCGATCTGATCCAGCAGCCACGACGGAACCTTTCCATCGATCAACCCTACGTTATATTTTTCTTTCAAAGAGCGAGCTTCTTCCGACCAACTCGAAATTTCTTTTTTATCGTGAAGTGCAACAACTGCACCCTTTTTCGCCAAAAATCTTGCCGACACAACCCCGGATTTTCCTGCGCCTAAGACCAAAGTTTTTTTACCGTGCAAGCTTTCAGTGTTGGGCTTTCGACTTTGGTTTTCGGCCTTTGATAAAGACATGTTCAACCTATTATTTGCTATTTACTACGCGAATATATACGTTTAGCTTTGGCGTCAACTCATTAATAATATCGCTTAGTTTGCTAACCTGATCGGCATCCAATAGCTTCCGCTTATACGCCCGCCTCAGCCAATGTTTCGTTTCATACAATGACCCTTTGCTGATTTTCAAAAATC
>JBGTGX010000014.1:0-17699 GCA_041746475.1 Pyrinomonadaceae bacterium
GAGCGACGATTTTCTCGCCCAGTTAACCACCGCGTCGAGTTTGACAGTTAAAATGTCCGGCAATGATTCAAATAGTGGATTTTCTAATCCCATTGTTTACTCCAGTATTATGCAGCCTTGCGAAGTTTTTCCTTTGCGATCCTGGTTTTCGTTTCGAGTATGCGCGCCTCGGCTCTGGCTTCGGCTCTTGATTGTTCGCTCCAATCGAAGGCGCCCTTTTTCCATTCGTATATCAAACCAACGACGACGGTCGCTAGAAAAAACATCATTGTTACAAAAGCAGTTGTTCCATATAGGATCGCGGACTGATTTTCAGCGGCCAATAGACTCTTAAAGGAAACCGCAAACGGAATAACAAATAAGATTTCGATATCGAATAGCAAGAAAGCAACTGCAACCATGTAGAACTTGATAGAAAATCTATCTCGGGCTGATCCGACAGGGTCTTTTCCGCATTCGTACGGCATCAATTTCGTCGCGGTCCGTTTTCGAGGCCCGAAAAGTTGAGCGGCAAGGATTTGGCTGGCCGCAAAACCAAATGCGACTAAAAACATAATCCCGATCGGCGCATAATCAAATAGTTTAAATTCCGTCATTTTTTTACTTTGAAATCCAGGATCCTTACCAATTGCTATAACGACGAAGTTGCAATAACCTGAGCCTGTCGTTTGACCATAAATCACAATTAAAAACAATCCTAAGGGATGCCACTTTGAGTGTCAAGGAAGCATTATTTTAACGTCGAAACAAGCGAAACAAAACGTACTTTGGCGTCGAAATCATTGGTTAAAGATTAGTGTTGGTGTATTTATATTTGAGGTGATTTTTCGTTGACCGTATGGGAAATCGTGTGATAGTTTCATATGTGGTACACGGCTTCAAATTCTTTGCCGAATCCCGCCCAAAAGCGAGTTTTTTCGAGTGATAACCGGATATAATACAAACGTAAGATACGACGGAGTGACGTATCACGTTCAGACCGAGGATAAAGGTTTGGATACGCCGCTTATTTTGTCGCTCGTCTATCAGCACGGGACGATTCTTGCGAGCAAGCGGTCTTCTTATGAAGAAATGCTCGGCGAAGCGTTTAACGAAAAAATACTCGAACAAAAACTCCAGCGACAACACAAATTGATGTGTGCGGCAGTTCAATCCGGAAGGCTCGAAGACCTAAAACGGATGACGATTAGGAATGCCGCCGAAAAGAAAAAACCGATCTTAACTGAAAGTGAAAGCGTTCTCGAGGTTGAAAACCCAATTCCTCAGCCGGCAATCCCGCCAGTTCCGCTAGAAACATTTACTCAGGATATTCCCGCACCAAGTCTTTTAGAAAACAAAATTATTGCGGAAGAACTGCCCAGGTCGCCGATTGAGAAAGCGGTTGAGCTTGAAAATGCCGAGAATGGTGAAACGGTATGGGATATTTCGATGACCGATGGTATCGAAATAATTGACGACGATGATTTCTTTGACGAAGGATTCGTGCTTTCGCCCGATGCAATAAAAATCGTCGATGATTTTTCGGCTTTCGGCGATGGGCTTGATAATGAGCTAAAAATAAAGTTTCTGGCGGACTATGTTTTTCGATCAGGAGATAAAAAAAACGTAAATCTTTTAGTATGCCGAGGCGAAAAAGAAAAAGAGGTCGAGAATGCGATCGTCATGGTAAAAGTTCTCGGGTCTTCCTTTCGCCCAATTATTTTTCATGCTAAGACGGACAAACATGGGGTTGCAACGGTTTTTGTAAAACTTCCTACGTTTAGATCCGGGCGTGCCGCACTCCTTGTTAGGGCAAGCACAGCGGGTGAAGAGACCGAGTTGAGAAGGGTTATACTACAGTAATGATAAATGTTGTAATAAACGGCGACCCAAAAGAGTTTGAAAACGCAATCAGTTTGGAGAAGCTCTTAAATAGCTTGGATTTGCCCGACAAAAGGATCGCTGTGGAGCTTAATAAGCAAGTGGTTCGCCGAGATGATTGGGAGTCGGTTGAGGTCACGGACAAAGACAAGATCGAAATTATTCATTTTGTCGGCGGCGGATAAAGACGCAGTTTATCGAAACACACGAAGGTAGAATCGAGCTTTTTCTCGATTCTTTTTTCGTTTAAGCGTTTCTGAAACCTAATTCGTATAATATATTGGTTGAGCGTTACTAGTAACAGGAATGGAGGATGATAGATGTCAGTCGCATTGTTTGATCGAAATTCACCATATCTAATTTACGGTATTCCTGCGCTGATGATTTTGGGCTGTGTTGCGCTTGGGGTTAGTCCGATGCCTGGACAAAATCCGGAATTTGCGACTGCGATCACTTTTGATCTGACGATAACCACCCCGCTCGTCTATCTCTTTCTAATTAGAAAAACCAGAATTCCGAAGATCACGGCAATCCCTTTTTTTACAGGCGGAATTGTGATCGCATCATTCTTGATTCCCGCACATCAACAGAATTTTCTCAGCCTGTTAAAATTTTGGCTGCTCCCAGTTTTGGAAATCGGTATTTTTGCCGCGATTGGTTTTGCCGCATATAAAACGATCAAGACGTTTAAGGCCTCAAAAGACGCGAGTCCGGATACCTACAAGGTTTTGAAGATCGCTTGTGCAAAAATCGTTGATGAATATATTTCGCCGCAGCTTCTCGTAAACAGAGTGCTGGGTGAAACCGGCAGGAAAACTCTAAACTTGAATTGGTTCGTCAATATTTTGGCAGTAGAAGCGGCGGTTTTGTATTATGGGTTTGTCGGCTGGAGAAGTTTTCGTCCTGATAAGGATCGTTTTACTTACCATAAAAATAGTGGCTTCATTATTTTATACGGTGCGATAATTTTTATTCTTGGCGCCGAAACAATTGTACTTCATTCCGTCATCGTCCGATGGAGTTCGATTGCCGCGTGGATCATAACGATTCCGAGCGCCTATTTTTGCGTTCAGCTATTTGCACATCTTAAAGCCGGCTACCAACGGCCGATCGAGATCCGCGACCGTGTTCTCTATGTCAGAAAGGGAATTTTTGGCGACGCCGAAATCGAACTTTCCAATATCCAAAGTGTCGACCTTGTGTCGATCGCGCCGGATGAAATGGACGGTGTAGTTAACATGGGACTCTTGAGAGATCTCGAGCAGTTTAACACTATCATTCGCGTGAAAAAGGAGACGACGTTTAGCGGTTTATACGGAATCAAACGAAAGTTTACCGCGCTTTTACTCTACGTCGATGAAAACGCGGAATTCAAACAACGAATTGAGAACTATGAATCCAATTAAGGTTGCATCGGCACTAATAATTGTTGCGGCGGTTTTTGCAGCACTCATTTTAGGAAAGAGTCTTTTGATCCCGTTTGTAATCGCGGTTTTGGTTTGGTACATCATAGTATCGCTAAGCCACTGGATAGGTGAGATCACGCTCATCAAAAAACATCTCCCAGATTGGGCGGAAACGCTTCTATCGGCCTTGGTTATTTTCGGCATACTGCTTTTTGTCGGGGGATTGGTTGCTAATAACGCTCAGCAGATGATCGGTGCACTTCCTCGATACCAGGTAAATGTTGCGGGCCTGATAGGACGGACGGAAAGCGCTTTAAATTTCAATTTCACGAAAACACTTGATTCTTTGGGCATTACTAAGGGGGAATCCTTTACCCGAGACGTAAATTTTACGGGAATAATTTCGGGGATCATCGGTGCCCTTTCGAGCATAGCGGGCAACGCGTTTCTCATTGGAATTTATGTCGTGTTTATCTTTTTGGAACAGGCAGTTTTTCGAAGGAAAATTAAGGCGATATTTCCGCAGGAAGGGAAATTCCAGAATTTTGAAGAAGTCCTTGAAAGCATTAATGAAGCAATTCGGGCATACTTCTCAGTTAAGTTGACCGTGAGTTTGATAACGGCTACGGCGAGTTATATTTTGATGGCGTTAGTCGGACTCGATTTTGCAATATTTTGGGCATTCTTGATATTTCTACTAAATTTTATTCCGAACATCGGTTCGTTAATAGCCACGATATTTCCCGCAGTAATAGCGCTCGTTCAGTTTGATACGTTTGGACCTTTTTTTGTGGTGTTGATCGGAGTTGGGGCGGTTCAGGTCGTCGTCGGGAATTTTCTCGAACCTCGTATGATGGGGAGTTCGCTAAACATAAGTTCGCTCGTTGTGATCCTGGCATTGACACTTTGGGGGTCTTTGTGGGGTATTACCGGGATGATCTTATGCGTTCCGATTACCGTGATAATGATGATTATTTTCGCGCAATTTCCGGCAACCAGACCGATCGCGATCTTACTTTCCGAAAAGGGTGAGCTTATGCACGAGCTTGAAGAAATACACGAAAAAAATGAAGAATCTGAAGACGACTAATTTGCGGTCTTAGCGCCGGTTTTTTCCTCCGGCTTTTCCTCTTCGCCCTTGCCAGTGTCGTCAAACTGGCTGATCGCCTCATCTTCAATTTCCCCGCCTTTGCTGATCGGAACATCTGCCGGATTCTTGTAGCGGGTACCGCGCACGTTTTCATCCAAATCTTTAGGGATCACAATATTCTGCAGCGATTTCGACGGCGGAGAATAGCCCGGGTATTCAACCCTTGTGTGATAGATCGAAATCAAGGACCTAATCATCGATTCCCGGATTTGGGTTAATTCACGGAGCGTCAGATCGCATTCGCCCAATTGATCGTCGCTCAATATCGCATCGATAATTTTTGTGACAATAAACCTGATATTTTCAGGCGTCGGGTCTGAAAGCGATCTGGCCGCGGCTTCACAACTGTCGGCAATCATCATGATCGCGGATTCCTTAAATTGAGGCTTTGGTCCCGGATAGCGGAAGTCATTTTCATGAATTTCTTCATCAGGACGAGCTTCTTTTTTTGCTTTGGTCAGGAAATAATGAAGCGTCCGCGTTCCGTGATGCTGAGGAATAAAGTCTACGATCCTGGACGGAAGCCCCATGTCTTTGGCAAGTTTTGTTCCGTATGTGACATGGCTGATGATAATTTTCGCACTCTGCGTAGGTTTTAGCTTGTCGTGCGGATTTCCGCGCATTTGATTTTCAACGAAATGTTCCGGAGCCGCCGTTTTACCAATATCGTGATAAAGAGCACCGATTCTCGCAAGCAAACCATTTGCACCAACTTTTCTGCACGCCTCTTCGGCAAGTTGTCCGACCGCATGTGAATGTTGATTTGTTCCCGGCGCATGAAGCGCAAGACTGCCAAGTACGGGCAGATCCGCATTTGAGAGCTCGAGCAACTTTACATCCGTGAGGATTCCGAAAAAATTCTCACAGATCGGAAGAAATGCCGCGGTTACAGCTGCCGTGATAAGTCCGCTGACGAGTCCGCAGCTTATTGCCAACAGAACGGTATTCAGAATTAAAGGCTGCTGTGTGTAAGCGATCAAGGCGACCGCTGTGAGCGCACTTACAACGCCCACCATCACGCCGGCTGTCGTCACCGATTGTCGACTCCGATAACGTCCGATCCCATAAACTGCAACCGATGAAGATATCGCAGCATAAATTGTAAACTCAAGCCCGCGCGGCGCCAGAAGTCCTCCAAAAAGAGCACAGAAAATTCCGGTGAAGAGCGCAGTTCGCCGATCTGCAAGCAGCGTCATTATTAGACTTGGAAACGCAAAAGGAATCGCGAGCGCCCAAAGTGTCGGATCATTTAACGGCGCACTCGTATTTTGACTCGCCGTAGAATCAGCTAAACGAAAAGCGATTGCCATTACCGCAGTCTGAACGAAAACAATAAACCCAAAAAGTGAAAACGTTTTACCTTCGGAAAGATCGAGCCGATTAAAGTAACCTTTGTGCTGTATAAACTTCCAGGCGATCCAAAATAGCGCGGTAATCAGAAGCAGAAGTCCAATAAAACGGTTCCACTGCCTTGAATCTTTGCTGTAATTTTCTATCGCCGCAATTTCCGAGAGTGTCTGGGGTGTTATAGGTTCTCCCTCTCTAACGATTATTTGACCGCGTTTGAGAGAGATCTTAATTGGCTCGACACTTTTCGTCAGGTCTTCTTTGACCTTTGAAGTTGCTGCGCTGTCATAAACAAGGTTTGGCTGAACCAAAGGCGATAACGCCTTGGTAAAAGCATCTACTTCGTTTTCCGAAAGGCTTGCAATTGAATTCAAGCCCACCTCAATTTTTTTTCGTGCCTGCGAAAGTGGAATCCATGAAAGCCGCGGCAAAGTAACCCTAGAATCCGTGTTTGGATTCTGACGATCGATCAGGGTAACTTCATTCTTAAGATACGGGCTATCTTTGTCATCGTATATCGAACCCTTGGAACTTTCTTCCAAAACCTCTACCACCGCGTTTATCTCGTTTGCTCCAAAACGTCGAGCCGCAAATACCTTTCCAAGCTCTTTGCCTCCGACTCCTTCCCAATTTGCCTTAGGTTCCTCAACCGTATTTGAATTTGAGTTTTCTCCGGCTTTCGGAACGTTAAGCTTAGACCAGGCCTTTCTAAAGTCAACAACTCTGGCATCGATGTCAGTCGGCTGCAATGTAAATATCGGGTTTACACCTTCTACAACTGCTGTTCGGATATTTTGGGTTTCTTTTTGATCAATCGTGGAAATATCGGCGGGGGATATAATATCTTCCCGGGCGATATCTCCTTCTTTGAGCTGGAACGCCGCAGTTTTTAGAAATGGATTATGTATCAAGAGCGACGTAGCGAGGCAAAGAAATGCAAATCCAAGCCAGAACTTCTGGTCACCGGATAAGCGGTCCAATGGATACGAAACAGTTTTTAAGACGGCGTCATAAACCCTGTCTAATATTGACGCATCCTTTTTTGATAGCCGTTTGTCCATAACGTCCTGTAGTGTCCCTCGATAAATTCCAATTCCTAGGCATACTGCGCTTCAAAATTGCTAAGGTCTTTCGCCAAAAGTTCCCCAATTCCCTCGATCAATGGCTTCAGCGATCTTGAGCGTATAGCTGAAACTGCCACGCATTCGCTCTCGTTGTCAAGCGCAATTTGCCTGCGAAGATTCGCTATTGTTGTCCGATCGACCAAATCGCATTTGTTTAAAACGACAAGCGATGGGATATTCTGAAGGTCAAGATCGCTCAGAATCTTATTTACCGAATCAACCTGCTGGATCGCCCTTGCATTTGACGCATCAACAACGTGAACCAAAAGATCGCTGTCGCCGATCTCCTCTAACGTTGCGCGAAACGCCGCGATTAGCGGTTTTGGCAAGTCGCGGATGAACCCGACTGTATCGTTTATTATTACTTCCTGTTCATAAGGAAGGCGCAGACGTCTCGACGTCGGGTCAAGTGTCGCGAACATTTTTTTCTCTGCGTAAACTTTACTATCCGTCAGAGTGTTTAGTAGGGTGGATTTTCCGGCGTTTGTGTATCCAACCAGGGAAATGATCGGGACAGCGCGGCGCATACGGCCTTTGCGTCTTTCCTTTCTTTGTCGGCTGAGTTTTTTTACCTGACCTTCGAGATTTGTTATTTTATTTCTCACTCGGCGGCGATCGGTTTCGAGCTTTGTTTCCCCTGGCCCGCGTCCGCCGATTCCGCCCGCAAGGCGAGAAAACGCGGAATTTTGACCGACTACTAGGCGAGGTAATAAATATTTTAGCTGCGCCAGTTCGACCTGGAGTTTACCTTCTCTGGAATTTGCTCGTTGGGCGAATATATCAAGAATCAGCTGCGGTCGATCAATTACTTTTAAATCAGTAGCGATGGAAAGCGAGCGTACCTGAGCCGGGGTGAGTTCGCGGTCAAATACCAAAAGATCGGCACCGAGCTGCATTGCTTTGACAAGAAGCTCATTTAACTTGCCGCTTCCAAGCACAGTTTTCGGATGAATCGCCTGACGTCTTTGTATTATCTTGTCGAGAACCATAACATCCGCAGAAACCGCGAGTTCTTCGAGCTCAGCCATCGATTCTTCGGCGTCTGATTTTGGCTGCGTTGTAACTCCGATCAGAATCACCCGCTCCCGCTTCGTTTGGCTGCTGCCCGCCGTTTTACGGCTCCTTGCCATTTCGCCTTCAAGCGATTCGATCAACGCCAAAAAATCTGTATCTAGCTGAGAAGGAACATCAGGCTTCAAAAATTGATAGGGAAGCGAGACGGCCTGCTCAGAAAGCTGCTCGGCGGTTGTCGGCAGAAGATGCGCTGAATGAACAAGATTTGGCAATCCGGTATCTTCTGAAACTTCGATCGCCGACATCAGATCAAGCCGAAGCAGCGCGAGGTCCGTAAGATCATCTTCGGTTAATTGTTCACCTAAAAGATGCGTGTGGACACATCGAAGACCACGGAAACGCCCAACAGCCGCACGAACACGCTTAAAATCAGGCATTTCGATCTCCTTAGAATTGCCGACCATTACATATTCGACCTTGCCTTTTCGATTGATCAAAACACCGACCTGTCGTCCGATCTCGTGGGAAATTTCTGACATTTGTCTGGCGAGTTCCTGAGAAACGATTTGCTGAGGTGCAACGCGTCTGTTCGAGAGCTTCTCGATGCGTTTGAGTTGATCGTGTTTTAAGCCTTGGGTAAACCCGCGAACCGTGCTGATAAATTCGACCTCCGATTTTCAAATTATACCATAGAGGATACTTGGAAACAGCAACACCTACGAGCAAAACGCTTTTGCGTAATTAATGTAACGCGTCTAGAATTACTCTTTGGATTCGGGGAGTTTCATGAACAAAGCAGGAAAAATAATATCAATAAGCCCAACCAACGCAATTCCGGGCGGCGAGATTTTGATTGAATGCGAAGGACTTGCGCTCGACGACTTTAGTGAGTTTAGCTGCGTAATCAATGGTCAGAAATCCCGTGTTGCAGGCGCATCCGAATCTCGCGTCATGGCAATTGTGCCGGAAATCGGAATAAAACAGATCGTAGATGTTCATTTCGAAAATCACGGGGAAAAAAGCAACGCTGAAAAAATCCTCATTGGGAAACGCCTTGCAAACGGTCTTCATCAGGTAGCAAATCCTGCGGTCGATCCGGAAGACGATTCGATAATTTTAACTCGATCCGGTCCCCGGGGTCAGCAGTTTCCGGTAACTCTCCTGCGTTTAGGACGCGACGGATTTTTAGCAGAACTTCAGGCGGAAGTCTTAAATCCGACGGGTGTTGCCTTCGATTCGCATGGGAAACTGATCGTTACGAATCGAGCTGACGGGGAAGTTTGCCAAATAAATCGCGATGAAGAGGTTGTGCCGATCGCCTCTGATCTCGGGATTGCTACGGGAATTGCTTTTGATAAAGAAGGCGTCATGCACGTTGGTGATCGAGGCGGCAACATCTTTCGGGTTTCGGGGATCGGAAACGCGGAAACCTGGACTGTTTTAGAACCCTCGGTTTCGGCTTATCATCTCGCCTTCGGGCAAGACGGCGCACTTTATGTGACTGCACCGGGACTTTGCAGTTTTGATTCAGTTTACCGAATCGATGTGGACGGACTGGATGGTGTTTTCTTCAGAGGCTTAGGCAGGCCGCAGGGATTGGCGTTTGATCAAGAGGGGAATTTATACGTCGCCGCGTGTCTGAAAGGTCGTCACGGGATCGTAAAGATTTCTGCCGATGGCGCAGATGCCGAGCTATTCATCGCGGGAATGAGCGTCGTAGGAGTCTGTTTCACAAGGTTTGGCGAAATTATTGTCGCGACGGGAGACTGCGTTTACAGCCTCCCGATCGAGACATACGGAACGCTTCTGAACTAACCGATCGCTTCTACCATATATCGAGACCCTCCGTGTTTGGGAAATCTCTAAGTTTGATTTTGATCAAACTCTTCTTTGCTGCCTTTGGAACCTGCATAAACGACTTACCATTCGGTGTGATTTGAACCTGCTGAGGCGGCTGCCATACGTTGCCTCCGTCGATCGAAATCTGACCTATATAATCGAGCCCAACACCCGATAACGTGCATTCATCCCTTTGGCAGAGAACGGATTCAATTTTTGGAATTCTAATAAAGGCTTGTTTGAGAGTATACCAATCCGAATCACCGCGAACGCCATCCGTGATCCTAAACTGCAGGCGTCTTCCAGCAAGAAGTTGCCGGTGGCTCTCGTCAAAAGAAAATTCGATTCTCATATTGAATGAATCAAGCACCTCAAACTTCGGTCGAAGAGGTAAGTTTTGTCCCGGAGCTCCATTTTCAATTCTAGTTTCTATATTGACATTCTCGGTCCTAAAGCCGTAGTCCGTAAGCGTTGTCTTTACGGCAGCTGTCATTACTTTTGTATCAATAGGCACGACCGGATACCCGCTCAAGTTAAACTGGCTTTTGGCACTTGCACCGACGATGATCGCTTCTACTTCTCCGCGTTCGTAGCTTTCGATAGCGGGTCTAGAAGGGAGAACCGCAAGACTTTCCGGATACACATATAAACGCTCGCCATCAAGCTGCATATCGATCGAAACACTGTTAGAAAGAATCAAGTCGTTAGGGTTTTGGAAAGTAAAGGTTTTCTTTGTTGGGGGTTGCCCCTGATTTACTGTCAGAAGGTTAGCGATCTTCCCGTTTATACGCATCGATTTTATCTGTTCGATTCCCGCGCCTTCGACGGTTATTTGCTTGTCTCCCTTGTGAACGAGGACTTTGGTGATTTCAGGCGGACCCGGATACAGATTAAAGCTTATGCTTTGAGGCTGTTGGTCGTTTCCGTATGCACGGAATTCGAGATTTCCCTGACCGGGTTGAAAATGGGTCGTGTCGATCTCAAACCACGCCTCGGTTCCGTTTTCCGTAAATCGCAGCGGATTCGAAGAGGCCCCCGCGATAAAAGTAAACTCACCGCCAAATGATGGCTTGTATCTAACCGATTCAAGGCACCTGCAGCTTCCCATTGTGTTTTTGATGACAACCCGTCTCTTGCCACCGACGGAGAATTCACGAATCGAATCAGTCGAGACTTCCCATTGTCCTCCGCCCGAAATCGGAATAGAAAATTTCCCGCTTTCGATTTGATTAAACCCCCGCGTCGCGACGATCTTCGCCTCAAGATTCATTCTTACTTTTGGAAACGCCTGAAGATCCTGCGGATTGATATTGACCATCCAACCGGAGAATCCCAGGTTCTTCGTTAATGGAAACTCTTTCGAAAAGCCGTTATCTGCGGTCACTATCAACTTGAAATCCCGCGAAAATTGATCGCGAAGCCAATCATAGGAAAGGTCGGTATTCTTCAAAATATTTTGCCCGATATGAAGACAGGGTTCCATCAGCGAAGGAACCGGTAGCGAAATCAACCCCGGATCGGGCTCAGCCTGCCATTTGTGTAAAACGATCGGAAAAGCGGTTAAAAAACCGCCATCGGTCGGCGCTGCCTCTGCGAAAAGACTGATCTTGTCAGGCGGCATAGGGGCGCGATTTCTATTCGGGTCGTAAGAATTATACTGATTGTTTTGATTGTAGTTATTCCGCGCATCGTTTACTGATATCGCCATTGTTGGAACGATCTTAAGCGGAGTTTTCTTCAGGATTTTCAATATCAGATCGGCTGCGGCGGCAGCAACATTTATCCAGTAAGCAAGCTGCGGATATTTTTCGACAAGCTTCGTTGCAGCAAGGAGTCCGCCTTGCTGAAGCATTCGACCGACGCTTAGATCAAAATCCTCAAGCCTGACATTCTTTGCAACACATTGCGCACGACCGACGAAGTCATTTGTTTGGGCGTATCCGCTCCCGCCGCGCCAACAGCTAGGAAGCGCAATGTTAAAACTTTGCGCGAGTCTTTCTACCAATTGGTTCTGGATAAAATCCGGTCCAAAACGACTGCTCGACCCGTAACCGCCAAATCCGCCATAGCTCGAATAACCTGAGTAGCCCGAATAGCCGCCATATCCGTATGGGTTTTGATTTATCACACCCTGAAGCTCGTTAAGGAAAATTCCTATTTGCGCATACGCTCCCGCTATCTCAAGCGTCTTTTCGCCGATCTTTTGAATCTCACCGAAATTTTTGCTGATCAGTTTTTGAACTTTTTTCCGATATTTTGACTTCGGATAAAGAAAAAATATTGGTTGGCTATCATAGGGAACTTTAAATAGATGCTCGCGATACCAGCCCTCGCGTTTGAAATTCACTTCGCGCGATACCGATTCGTGCTCGACCTCGTTTCTTGAAGGATTTATAAAAGCTACAACGAGCGTCCAGTCCCATAGACTCTCTTCCGGGCGGATTCCATTGATCGGCTCATCGAGCAACTTCAAGCGTAAAAGATCGTCTTTTTGGATTCGCGGCACCTGTGTGATCGGCACGGGAATTTTTCCCGACCGCTCGACCGTTATTTCGACACGCACGATTTCCTGCTGAAATGCTTTCTTGGCTTGAACTCCATTTGTGTAGGCCGGCTGATATGTCTGTGTATAGCCATTTGCAATTAACAAAAATAGGAGAAATAGACTTTTGAAAAGGAAAAGGATTAGTCTATTTCTGATGCCGATTACAAGAGTTATTTTACCGGTAAAGGATTTGAAACTTGGGGATATTGCGTATGAGGAATCATTCCAAAGGTCGTTTGTCATTTTGTCACTCCTATTCGGAGAAACGAAATTTCAAAAGAATACAAACAGTCAAATGAAGGATGCGGGCGGGAATGATCAATTAAGCTAAAAAAACATCCCGGGGAAGTGCCCGACTTTTGAAAGCCGCAGTCTTAAGGTCTTTGTTTCTCACGATAAACCAAAAAACACTTGTCAACGGCACTTTGGATGCGTTAATATGCTTACTGTCTTATGTAGCAATCAACGCGCAATCAATTTGTGCCGAAGATACTATGTAAAATTAAGGGAGCCTGTGAAGTTATAGTTTCAGCTGTAATCTTGCAGGCTCTCTTTCCGTTAACCTAATATCTCAATCAACTTCCGACCTGTCAAGATTTCCCGTGTAATTGAGATTTTTCAAAAAAATCTGCTGATCTTGAAAAACTCCGGAAAAACGGTTTGAGCGTTTTAATAGAGCTCGCGAATAAATTACGCCTCAAACACGGTGTTTCAGGGTTGCGTTAGCGCGAATTAATTAAGCGTCGCGGAATCCAATTTTTCACTCCATTTCAAAAATAACTTGACAACGCATTATGAGATGTCCTAATGTCTGGACAACTCATAAACTCACTTACTCAGAAATCCTTGTTTAGATTTATCGTTTTCAACAACCTTATATTTCTAGAGTAATAGAAAAAGTACTCATGTTTCCCATTCTCGAAAGCAAAAAACAATCGTCGCTAATGCGAAATTTTGACCATCGAAGTTGAATAATTTTGATTGGTGGTTTTTCCATTTGCGGTAAATGGGCAGCTCAGGATCTTAAGAGTTTGAGAGGTTTAGATCTTTTAAATTTTTCGGAAATGGAGTTCGATAGATTCTCAAAAGGCAGCTGAAACTGCCTCGAAATAATTCGAACTTTTTAGAACGAGTTATGTCTTCGGCACAATTGATGCGCGCTGTTTGCTACATAAGACAACTGCAAACATACACATCATTTTTGTCGAAGACATTCTTAACAAGCAATGTCCGCAAAGGCAAGAAGGATGTGTTTTTCTATTAGAAACCTAATAACAAAATCGCTCCTTAGAAATGAACGGACATATCCCTTGAAAAATTTTCCGAACCCGGGAATTCGGCTTTCGGAAGAGTTTTCAGAATTCAATGAGTTGCTGTTACACGCGGCTTACATTTCATAGGAGGAACAAAATGTTTATTGGTAAATCTAAAAAAGGAATATTGGCAATCGTGGTAATTGTGATAATTAGCGGAAGCTTTATTGTCATAAGTCAAAACAGTCGTAATGATCGCGTAGAGATCTCATCGCCGTCAGGGCTCAAGGAAAAACCGAGGGATTTGAAAATTCCGCCGCCAAAGGCAAACCGACAAGATCCGGAGGAAAAAGAAGACATTCCATCAGGCATACCTACCGATGTCACCTATCGGCAAATTTTCAAGCATATTGCGGAACTAAACAGGAAGGCGGACAAGGGAGAGCAAAATGGGAAAGATGACGACAAACTTCGAAATCTTTACAAGAAAATGGCCCGCCTCGATGAAAAGCAAGCCAGAACTCTCGACCGCATCGCAGACAAAACTAACCGGGACCTGCAGAAACTTGATAACCGGGCCAAAGAGATAATCACACAAATACGTTCTCAAACACCCAATAGGAGACTCGAGCAAGGGCAGAAGGTCCCACTGCCGCCTCAGGAGCTTTTTGATCTTTCCAAACAGCGAAAAGATGTAACACTAGCCGCCGTTGAGGAGTTGCGCGAAAACTTCGGCATGGCTGAATTTGTCCGATTTAACAAATTTATAAAAGATAAGGTTAAACCCGGAATACAGAAGAAGGGCAATGGAGCCGAAATTCAAAGAGGAGGCACGCAACGATGAAAACCCTGATCATTTTATCTATCCTCCTTGTTTGCAGTCTATTTTTCGTCTCGAACGTTTCTGCCCAATGCCAGGGAAATGTCTATATAACATCGCTGAGTTGGCAATCAGCTAATTCAGTTCATGGTTTTACTTCCACGGAATTGGATTTTTGTGCCGGACTTTACTACGATCCGGCGAACTACGGAAGTTTTATAGAAACCTACGGTACAGGCACCGCGATTCTGGGAACGGGATACACCCAGGGGTTTGCCGATTCCATACCTGCTGAGCTAAATTTCGATTCGTTCGCTCCGGTAAGTAACGGAGCCTATACCACAAGCGGCAACCACTACGTGATCGCTTACTACCAAGTCTATATTCCGGTTTATTTTGGATACTACTGGTACGATCCATTCGGCTTCGGTTTTTCAGAAATTGGAGGTGGGGATCCTTTTTACTATCCTGATGAATACGGATATTGGGGATATGCAAGCTATTGGGTTTCGAGTCCGCAATACGTCGGAACGACGTCCAACACGATAGCCTACGCCGGTCAAACTTTCTGCTTACCCGGCCAGCAATTCACCTCAACCGGACAAGCTTGTTCGAGCCTGCCGGGGTGCGAATCCGGTCTCCAATTTAGTTCTGCCGGAGCAGTTTGCCCGGGTTATGTCCCGCCGGCGGAACCTCCGAGCGAAATCGAAGTGGCGGTTATGTTTCATGACGATGAGCTTCTTCCCGCGCTCATAAAAGGTAGACCGGCTACGAATACTAAGCTGACCGCTTGCCTTGTCAATTTGTTGGGAAATAAATCAGGCTTTTCAGTTACACTCCGGCTTGAGGATGTTAGTCACGACACTGGTCATGTCGAAATGTATCATGATGGGAGCCGTCCAACGGGAAGCATTGGAAAGTCAGAAGGGTTTACGAATGGAGATGGTTGCTTCTCGACAACCTACAAGCCCTCGGTAATTTCAGGAACAGCCAGGGCTTACGCAAAAATTGTCGGCGCAACCGGCGAAGCTGATGTAAATATTAGAGTACCGAATCTAGCGCGATTGCTTAGGGGAACCAACTATCGGCTGAATGGTTCGTCGCAAGTTGAAGACTGTGACGCGCCTCAATGTACGGCTGAATATATGTCGGCAAAGTGGCGCAAAGCACATCGCGACAACCATTGGGTGGTTCCCGCCGCGATTCCCGAATTGAAAAATGTCGCCGATGACTACAGGCAGCAATTCTATGGCAGCGGCTATATACCACCTGATCAGATGGTTACCTACAACGATGCTAGTCTAAGGTGGGGCGGGAAATTTGACGGGAAGTTGCACTGGTTGAATAAAGGATGGCATGGTGAACATCGTGAGGGCAGCAATATTGACACAAAATCGCAAAATATTCCATCGGAACGGGTTACCGCATTCAGAATAATTGCAAACCGACGTAACTTCGGCATACTTCACCACATCCAAAAAGATCCGCACTTTCATTTCAGGTGGGGAGAGCCAACAAATAACAGCACAACAACGTCGACGGTTCTTCAGAGCGGCATTGATCCAAATATGACTGCGTCTAGTTCCGTGACGGTCACGCCTTCGGACTTAGCTAGCAATGCGGCGGAAGCACTTTTTGAAAGACCGATTACGCAGAATGAATTCGAATCCTGGTATCCTCAGCTATCGAACGCGAAGATGCAGGGGCCAGCGGTATTTCTCCAGGAAGTAAAAGCATTTTATCAGCAACTATTTGCTTCTCAGGAATATGTTCTACTCCAGAGAACAGATGCGCAATTTGTTGATGATGTTTTTGCTTCCCATCTGTTGCGCGAGCCAACGGACGAAGAAGTGTCCTATTGGATGAATCATCTGATAAGCCTGGGAGGAGGTATCGACGAACCAATTGATCCTGATTTGGATCTTGAATTAGGCGGTAAAACACGAATTGTCACTCCTGCGCTTAGCCAGTCGCAGCGAAGGCAGATGTTCTTAAGTAATTTTGAATCTACGCCGCAATTTGCGGAAATGATTGCTGGCGTGGTCAATGATACTTATGCTGAGCCGGTTCAATAGAGCAGGCTCAATCATCATCAGTTGCAGGTGAAGGCGGCTTCGCTTGCAACTGATATAATTATTATCGAAGTTAGACTTTGGGGGCTCACAAATGAAAATTATCTGCTACATCGTAATTATTATAGTTGTTTCATTGCAGGTTACATGCGCGTCCTTCGGTCAGGAAAAAGTTTACAAACAGGTAAAGTTTGAGAGAATGCCATTTCAAAAAAGTTTGCATGTGATTAAACAACCGAGGAAGGTTGATAGAACCATAGAATACGGAAAAAGTTACAAATCAAATACGAGAGTTGTAGAGGTTGATAGAGAAACCGGTAAATATGAGTTTCGTTGGATGGGTATTGATGGGAAAGAAAAAATGTTGCCTTATCAACGCCCGGATGCTATCCACGCCTTAGTAAAGGCTAATGTTGAAGAGATTAAGGATGGTAAATTCATTTATAATTATGATTTCAAGGTGTTGGATACCAGCCCAATCTATTTCAGAAATTTTATAGTTCAAACTTTTGGTACCAGCTTGGAGGTTTTAAACTTGGACAAAGAGCGTATTCTTTTTGGCAAAATGTCTAATGTCTACGAGTTTAGCGAGGGGTTATGGTGGTCCTGGGGGTATATGGGAAGCGAAAAGGATCGAATCCACGGCGGCGGCTCACTCAAGTTTCACTTTTCTTCGGACAACCCGCCCGGCGTCACATATTGTAAAGCCGGAGGAGGTGAATATGGAATAACAACAGAAATTGCTGAAGACCCTCCTTCCGAACTTGAGGATGAAATTCCTATTAATACGGATTTGGCAAGAGGTTATACATTAGGCCCGGATGCAACGCTTAAGAAGTTTTCGCCTCCTGATAAGATAAAATATCTTCTGGATAGCCTGCCGAAATTTCAAGAAGCCGGATGGATGTCGGAAGGAACCGCCAAGAATTATGAGCAGATTCTCAAAAGAAACGACCTAAAAGGCGCTTTTGAAAAAGCCAAGAAGGATTTCGCAAATGAATTTATTTCAAATGAGGTGTTTCAAATTATTGAGGGATTGAGTCAGCAGAGATTGTAGCGATTGACCTCGCGATTTCGACCGAGTATTCGCATAACAATTACGCCGCGTTGACGGGTTTCGATCTACAAAAAAAAGAGGCTGTCTAGAAAGAATATCTTTTTAGACAGTCTTTTTTTGTTTTGGTTGTTTTCGTTTTAGATTTCTCGATTTGTTTTTTTGATATATGAAATTTGAAATTTTGATTTCTACGATTTTTGGAAAATGAGGCC
>JBGTGX010000015.1:0-3999 GCA_041746475.1 Pyrinomonadaceae bacterium
GGTGAAAATCAGACCCTGAAAGTGCGTTCGATGGTCGGTTTGATTCCTCTTTTTGCAGTTGCCACGATTGAGCCTGAGACATTAGACGCATTGCCTGACTTTAAACAACGCTTCCATTGGTTTCTGAACAACCGTTCTGAATTGACAAAAAATATCGCCTGTATGGAAGCTGAAGGGAAAGGCGAACGCAGGCTTTTAGCATTAGCTTTCCGTGAACGCCTTGAACGGGTTTTGAAGATAATGTTAGATGAAAATGAATTCCTTTCACCATACGGAATCCGTGCATTATCGCGTTTTCACAAGGAAAATCCATATATTTTGAATGTCAACGGTGAGGAACATCGGGTTGATTACGAACCGGCGGAATCTTCGAGCGGGCTTTTTGGCGGAAACTCAAATTGGCGCGGACCGATATGGTTTCCGGTCAATTATCTTTTGATCGAGTCTCTGCAAAAATTCCACTTCTATTATGGTGATGATCTAAAGGTTGAATGCCCGACCGGTTCGGGTAATTTGATGAATTTGTGGGACGTTTCCCAAGAATTATCTCGCCGTCTTTCGCGTATCTTTTTGCTTGATAAAGATGATCGGCGCCCTGTCTGGGGCGGTGTTGAAAAATTTCAAAGTGACGAACATTTCCGCGACCACATTCTATTCTACGAGTATTTTCACGGAGACGATGGTTCGGGCGTCGGAGCGAGCCATCAAACGGGATGGACAGGGCTTGTCGCAAAACTTCTCCAGCAAAGCGGTGAATAACCCATAATTTACGCATATTTTGGTTTTTTAAAAGTGAGCGGCTATTTTCCAGGCAGGATTTTGATTATGAGATTAATACAAAGAAATTTTATTGTGATTTCGGCAGCAATGTTTTTACTTTTGTCATTCACGCCGGCTTTCAGCCAGACAAAAAGTATCAGTGAATTATCCAGGTTGAGCGAGTCATTTGTCGATCTGACAAAGAATGTATCACCTTCTGTTGTCCAGATCATAGTTACCAATTTCGGACCTCTCGGCGAAACATCAGGAGGTGGATTAGGCAAAACACAGGGCGGCGGTTCGGGAACAATTGTTGACGCAGAAGGCTTTATTGTAACCAATGCCCACGTCGTATCAGGGGCCACAAGAATTCAGGTAGTTTTACCAATCAATCCCAAAACATTGAATCCCGGACAATCGATACTGAAACCGGAAGGGAAATTAGTTGAAGCCAAATTGATCGCCGTTGATGCCGAGACGGATCTGGCAGTTTTAAAGGTAGAGGCGACTAACCTGCCGTATTTGAAGATCGGTGATTCCGACAAACTCAGGCAGGGCGAATTGGTCTTTGCCTTCGGAAGTCCGCTTGGTTTGGAAAATTCGGTGACGATGGGAATTGTCAGTGCGATTGCCCGAACGATTCCTCAGAATGATCGAATGGTTTACCTCCAGACCGATGCCCCGATCAATCCGGGAAACAGCGGCGGTCCTTTGGTCAACACAAACGGCGAACTAATTGGGGTAAATAGTTTTATATTTTCGCGATCAGGTGGAAATGAAGGTTTGGGTTTTGCCGCACCGGGAAACATTGTCAATAGTGTTTACAAACAATTGAGGCAATTCGGGACAGTCAGACGCGGACAAATTGGAATAAATGCACAGACGATCACGGAGACTCTGTCAAAAGGACTCGATCTCAGCCAAAGCTGGGGCGTCGTAGTTAGCGATGTGTTTCCAAACTCACCAGCCGAGCTTGCCGGGCTGAAGATTGGCGACATCATATTAACTCTAAACGATAAGGCGATGGAAAACGGAAGGCAATTCAATGTCAATCTTTATGGACGAAATACAGGGGAAATGGTAACTCTGGTTGTCAAATCCGGCGGTCAGGAACGGGAAGTTAGTCTTCCTGTAATAGTTTTTCCGGATAATTCACAAAAACTTGCCGATCTGGCAGTGACCGAATTAAATCAGATACCACAACTCGGAATTGTGGGTTTAGAAATTACCGAGACCCTTCAGAGCATACTTGGTCCGACCAGAAGTCAGTATGGAGTCATTGTCGTCGCCTTAACTTCAAATGCTTTTCTCTATGAAGAAAAGCTAAATCCGGGCGATGTAATCATCAGAATCAACCAAACTTTAGTTTCAAATCTTGAATCCGTAAAATTGCAGGTCGCCAAATTCAAACCGGGCACTCCGATGGTCTTGCAAATTGAGCGAAATGGCGTTCTTCAATTTGTTTCATTTGAACTTCAATAGATACCTTAAAAACAGATCAATTATTTAATAAAAGAAACTCTGATCAAGGAATAATTTATGAAAGCGATTGCGGTAAAACCGGGAAAAAAAGATTCCGTCCACTTAGTCGAGATGGACAAACCAAAAACAAATGAAATCTCTAACGGACGAGGTGTTTTAGTTAAGGTTTTGCGTATTGGTGTTGATGGAACGGATAAGGAAATAAATGATGCTGAATATGGGGCATCGCCCGAAGGATTTGATTTTCTTGTCATTGGACACGAAGGCTTGGGGATCGTCGAAGAAGTCGGCAAAAACGTAAACGAACTCAAAACAGGTGATTATGTCGTGGCGACCGTTCGCCGTCCGGGAACAAGCATCTATGACACTATCGGCACAAGCGATATGACCACAGATGACACATATTTTGAACGCGGAATTAATCTTCGACACGGATATTTATCCGAATATTATGTTGATGACGCAGAATTTATCGTCAAAATTCCAAAGGGGTTGAAAGAGGTTGGTGTTTTGCTTGAACCGACAACGGTTGTCGAAAAGGGAATCACGCAGGCGTTTGAGATCCAACGCCGAATGAAAGTTTGGAAACCAAAACGCGCGGCGGTTCTCGGTGCAGGAACGATCGGGTTATTGGCGACACTTGTTTTGAGATTGCAGGGTATCGAAGTCGTAACTTTTGGTCTCACGGAAAAACCATATTTGAATTCTGATCTGATCGAAGAGCTTGGAGCGAAATATGAATCAACCAAAAACTTGCCGATCATTGAATCCACTAAAAAATACGGTGATTACGACCTGATCTTTGAAGCCACAGGTTATTCACCAATTGTTTTCGAAGCAATGCAGGCTCTTGGAAAAAACGGAGTGTTGGTCTTATCAAGCGTTACCGGAGGCGACAAAACAACGGAAATTCCCTCGGATAAGATAAATATGGATTTTGTGCTCGGCAATAAAGTAATGGTAGGAACGGTAAATGCCAACCGGGAATATTTTGAAAAAGGCGTTAAAGATCTCTCACAGGCAGAACTCGAATATCCGGGCTGGCTATCTAAACTTTTAACCCATCCCGTCAAAGGTCTGGAAAACTACAAAGAACTTTTTGATAACTTGATCAACGGAAAAAATGCGATCAAAGTCTATTGTGATCTGTCAGAATAATATTTATTAAAATTGAGAATTGATCGTGTTTGAAAAGGTTTTGGTTTTTTGCCAAAACCTTTTCAATTTGTCCGGGATCTTCTTCAAAGTCTTAAAATTGGAATTTTTTTTAAGTGACGCGACATATAAGTTTTAACGCCTGAATATCGACTTTTCTAAAAGGCTATAGCTGTTTTAAGGGAAACATAAAAGCAATTATTGAGAACGACAAGACTATGAATAAATTTCTAAAGCCTTTTGTTGATATTAGAAAAGATGAAATATCATTTTCGCTTTTGATGGCGGGTTATTTTTTTCTGGTAATTACAACTTTTTGGATCCTGAAACCATTAAAGAAAGCTGCGTTTGTCGGGTTTTATAAAGAACAGGGGTTTGATCTGTTTTTCTGGCATTTCGGAGCAGCAGATACGGAACTTCTGGCAAAGGTCGCCAATATGCTGGTTGCAGTTGTCGCCGTTACGGTGTTTACCTGGCTTGCAAAACGCTATGTCCGGCACCAGTTGACTACAATTTTCTCCCTGTTTTTCATTCTTTGTTTTCTGGCTTTTAGTTTTCATCTAGCCGACATTCAAGGCGTCACAGCTTGGCTTTTCTATTTAA
>JBGTGX010000016.1:0-14331 GCA_041746475.1 Pyrinomonadaceae bacterium
GGAGTGCCAAAGGACAATTTCCCACTATTTTTGAAGGAATGTGAGTGGCGTTTTAATAACCCAAAACCTCAGTCGCAGTTAAGCCAATTAAAACAATGGGTTAAGGACGAAATGGGATAGTTATCTGGGACATCCCCTAAATTTATTTTTCGGGATTTTTCTGCCAACTACGTAACTATCACGGGTCTTTACAGCGACTTTCTCCCGATTAACGCGAACTTTTATACTGCGAACGCGTTTCGCGGACGATTCCGTATTTGGATAATAGCCGATGCTATAGAATTCGCGCAGTTCGCTGGCTATTTGCGAAAAGGCTCTCGCCAACGTGCCCGGATCATTTGCTTGATACATTCTTCCACCCGTCCTTGCAGCCATTTCATTTAAATATTCTTCCGCATGCAAGTATTCTTCTTTAGTCGTTCCGGATCCGGGAATTCGATTCGGGGTTTTTTGTCCAGTGCCAATAGTTCCGGTTGGTATCGGAAAAGGCAACGGGCTTTTAGTAGAACCGGGAATCCCTCCGCCGCCAATTGGTGGTGTCGTTTGACTGCTCGTATCTTTAATAATCACTCGTCCCTCTTCGATCGCACGAACATCAGCATAGGTGTCGTATCGAATCGGATAAATAAGCGCATCGAATTCCAATGCATCATCAAGATTATCCCGATCGCTCTTCATTCTTGATGTCGTATCAACCCCATCGGTAAACAAGACGATCGCTTTTCTACCGGTCATCTTGCTAAAACGTTTTCTGATAACGAAATCAACTGTTTCGTAGAGGCTCGTTCCCGAACCAATTCGTGTCATAATGATCGCTTGCTCAAGCGCTTTTCGGTTACTCGTTGATTCACTCAAAATATGTATTTCGCCATCGAAAGCTACGATCATTACGCTATCATCGGGGCGAAGCTTCGAAACAAAGGTCAATGCAGCCTGCTGGATTTCATTTATTTTGAAAGTGCTTGAATAACTCATATCCAAAACGAGCGCGACCGTAAAAGGACTCTGCTCGTTTGAAAAGTATTCGATCTGCTGCTCGATCTTATCTTCGAATACGGAAAAATCCTCCCGTATTAACCCGCTTACGAATCTTCCCTGCCGATCTAAAACCCGGACCGGAAGCGTCACCAAATTCGTGTCTATGGTCAATATGTCGTCGTCGGCTTCAATAGAGTCATCGGTTTTGTCGTCCGTTGCTCGCTCATTGCTCGTATCTGACTTCAGCGAAGGTCTTTGATTAGCTTTTTTATTGGGAACTGAATTTCCACGTGAGGCTTGGGAATAGGTCGCCGAGGTCATTAACCCAGCGATAAACAGCAGAACAATGATTTTTGAGAGTTGCCAAATTTTCATTTACCCAAGGTTCAAATGTTACAGCACATTTTCAAACTGCTTCAAATAGAGTATGCGACCGACCGCAACCAATAGGTTACTCCCGATCGCATCTTAAAAACAACTAAATACCGTTCAAACAACGGAAGACTATTTGCCGTTGTTTCCAACTATATAACTTCTTTTTGTTCTGACAACCAAATTCGGCCGCTTTACCCGAACCCTTATTTGTTTTCGATCACCTTTTTCACCGGTCGTTTCGGGATAATAGCCAAGAGAATATTGCCTGCGAAGCTCTTCCGCAATACTTCTAAACGCGGCATCAAGATTATAGATCGAGTCGGCTTCAAACATACGTCCGCCGCTGTAGCTTGCCAGTTCACCGAGATATTGTTTACCTCTTGCGTAATCTTCTGAGGACGTTCCCGGACCACCGCTTCCGACCTGAATATTGCCTCCGGTGATGATACCTCCCAGAATATCAACCAAAATATTTCCCGTTCGTGGTTGTCTTCCACGCGGATTCTGATTCCCTCCGGCAAAACCGCCGTATGTATCATATCGAATTGGATACATGAGTGCGTCCACTTCTTCCACTATCCTCAGCGTACTGTCATAATTAGAACGCCGGGAAGTTGTATCAACCCCGTCGGTAAATAATACAACTGCCTTTCTTCCCGATACCTGTCTGAGTTCGCGGTTGATAGTCGTATTTACGGCATCATAAAGGCTCGTACCGCTTCCAAACTGAGCTCTCTGAATCGCCTGTGTAAGTCTGAATCTGTCATTCGTCGGTCGAGCGAGGATATTGTAGTTTTCATCAAAGGCGACGACCATCACTTGATCGTCCGGTCTAAGTTGATTGATAAATGCAATCGCTGCCTGCTGAATTTCATCGATCTTATAGCGCGTCGAAGGACTGACATCGAGCAACAAAACAACCGTAAACGGCTTCTCAACCGACGCAAAATATTCGATCTTCTGCTCTACACCGTTTTCAAAAACCTGAAATTCTCGCTGGTTTACCCCTGATATAAAGCGACCGTTCCTATCGAGGACAGTGACGGGAAGCGTCACCAAATTGGTCTCGATCTTAATAATTTCATCATCTTCGACAGGTTCCTGGCTGACCGGAAGGGGCGGAGGCGGAGGTACATCAGCTCTCGGTTGTGTGCTCGTGCCGTTAATCAAAACAGGAGCCTTTCGTTCCGTATTATCAACGACATCGTCGTCATTTAGTTCGGGAGCTTTATCTGCCGTGACCGGAACCGGAGTGGGGGTTTTAACTATCCTTGGGCGTGTTCTCCTGGTAGTTTGAGCAAACGTGGAAAGACTTAACAAGCTTAGAATCGTAAAAACCAAAGCAAACTTTTTCATCCTCATCTCCAAAATGTCTGTGTGCCAATATAATAGCCGGGAAAGTTTTCGCGGTAAATATGATTAGTAACCACCTAAATTAGATGCCTTAAAAAATGCCGTTTTAATCAACCGAAAGCGAGAAATTTTATCAGCCCGATCGCTCCGCCACCCAATACGATCCAAAGTACATCAATCTTATACCGCAACAAAACTGTAAATGAAACCGCTCCAATAATTAGAGCAAACCAATTAAACGCCTTCTGGTCATAAATAACAGCAGCGCCGAAAACAAGCGCAAGGTTCAATATCACACCGACGACCGCTGCGGTGACACCGGAAAGGACTGCCTTCAATTTTAGATTGTCCTGAAATTTTTCTATCAGTGGTGCAAAAGCAAATATAAAAAAGAAACACGGCAAAAATGTCGCAAATGTTGTTAAAAGCGCGGTCAAAACCGCGGAAAACGTTGGATCGAAATCGCCCGGATTATTCCAACCTGCCATAAACCCGACAAATTGTAAGACCATTATCAATGGTCCCGGAGTTGTTTCTGCAAGTCCAAAACCATCAATCGCTTGCTTTGCCGTGAGCCATGAATAAGAATTCACAGCGATCTGATTTACATAAGCAAGAACAGCATAAGCACCGCCGAATGTTACAAATGCGGCCTGTGTAAAAAACAAATAAACTTTCAACTGCAAACTTTTCCAACCAAGCTTAAGTAGCAGAATCAAAAACGGCACCAACCACAGAAAAAGAGAGACGGCAAAAACCTTTAGTATGTTCAGCTTAAAGTTAGTGCTTGGTAATTGATGATTAGCAATTGGTAATGGATCTTCGTTTTTCTGAGTTTGAATTTCGGACCTTTGACTCCGGACTAAAACGTATCCAAGAATTCCTGCGCCAAGAATGATAATTGGAAATGGAATGTGCAAAAAATAGATCGCAACAAAAGCCAAACCTGCAATCAAAATGTGCCATTTTGTTTTAAACGCCTTTTTGCCGATCTTGATGACCGCTTCGACGACAATCGCGACAACGACCGCTTTGACACCATCCAAAACAGCCTCAATTTGGGGTACTTCACCGAATTTTGCATAGATGTAGGAAAGCCCAAGCAAAACAAAGATCGAGGGAATCACAAAAAAAACACCGGCAGCAATTCCGCCGCGTGTGCCGTGTAGAAGCCATCCGTTATAGGTCGCAAGCTGTTGTGCTTCCGGCCCGGGCAAAAGCATACAAAAATTTAAGGCGTGTTGGAATTTTTCTTCCGAAATCCATTTTTGCCGCTCTACCAGTTCTCGGTGCATGATCGCGATCTGACCTGCCGGACCGCCAAATGAGATAAACCCGAGTTTTACCCAGAATTTTAACGCCTCACGAAATTGCGGTTTATTTTCCATCCAAAATCTCCGCCGCTAAACGATGGAAATTTTGGCGGGTTACTTTTAGATCTGCAAAAGGAAGCTCGCGGTCGTGCGTGCGATTCGTCAGCAAAACAAAAATTCGTTCGCTTGAAGGCTCGATCCAAAGGGACGTTCCAGTAAATCCAAGATGACCAAAACTATTTTTTGAAAGCGCCTCGCTCGCCGTTGAATCCGGAGTTTCAGCTAATTGAAAAGCGATCGATCGAGCTTGATTTAGACCGGGCGTGAAGTTTTTAAGGAAAAGTTCGCAGCTTTCGGGCTTCAACAAAGTCGTTTGGTTCGGGAGAAACTGCTGCGCGATCTTAAAAATTTCTTCTGCGGTCGAAAAAAGCCCCGCGTGTCCCGAAACGCCGTCCATAAAATAGCAATTATTATCGTGCACTTCGCCCCAAATTGTTTCAGTGCGAAAGACTTGAGTGCCGTCTGCTCGAGTGGGCGGGATGCTTATTGCATCGAAATAACCTCGTTCGATGCAGGTTTGCTTCTCAAACTCATTTCCTTTTTCGCTCGCTGCAATTCGTTTTCGCAACTCCTTTTGCGGGTTGAAAAAGGTGTTTTGTAATCCTAAAGGTTCAAAAATTTTTTTGTTAGCAGTTTCATCCAGTGGTCGACCAAAAGTTTGTTCGAGCAAGATTTTCAACACAATAAAATTAATGTCGCTGTAAATAACTTCAGAACTCGTAGGGTTTTCAAGTGGAGTTCGCGCGATATGGTTAATAACCCTCATACCGTTTTGCACTGCGGTTACATAAAACGGTTCCCACGAATGAAATCCCGAGGTATGCGTAAGAAGATTTTGAAAACTAATATCAAATTTCTTTCCATCCATAAAAAAGTTTTTTAACTGATAACAAACTTTTTCAGATAAATCGAAAGCACCGTTCTCGATCAACTTAACGCACAACAAACCCGTAACAAGCGGTTTCGTCAAACTTGCTAAATCGTAGATCGTATCAATGCTTGCTTCGATCTTTTCCGGTTCGACAACCGCGAACCCGAGCGCATCCTGAAAGATGATTTCGCCTTTTTCCGCGACCAGGTAAACCGCAGACGGAAAATCTCTATCGTCAATTTTTGATTGTAAAAATTCCGAAATGTTTTCGCTTTTCATTAGTAATTGTGCCTAAAAATCGCAAAGCTCGGATCCAAAAGTGTCAATATCCCGACCGTTTGGAAGGGCTCAATTGCCGGCTCTAAAAATCAATAGCCCTCCCTAACGGTCGGGATACCGACAACAAACCCTAAACGTTCAAACGACTTCGGTGCGTTTCGATCTTCTCCAATACCCCAAGCGCCAGCGCCAACGCGCGTCTACCATCATCTGCCGTGATCGGCGGCGGTACTTCAGTCTTAACACAGCTTAAAAACGCTGCTAATTCGGCTTTCAACGGTTCAATATCTTCGATTTCAAGACAGTTGACGTCAATCCCCAACAGCGGATGAGCGGCATTGGGATCAAGCGATGTTATTGATGCAAATTTCGTTGCGTAGTCCAAAACCACATAACTCTTGGTTTGATAAAAACGTGTTTTCCTAATCTTTTCGGTTCCGACCCGCGACGCCGTGATGTTTGCAACCGCGCCGTTTTCGAATTCAATTCGTGCGTTTGCCGCGTCAACTTTGTCCGAAATAATCGGAATCCCAACCGCGTGGATAGAGCTTGCTTTTATATCTTCCCCAACAAGCCATTGAATTGCATCAAGATCGTGGATCATTACGTCTAAAACGACATCGACATCCAAGCTGCGATTCGGAAATGGCGAGACCCTATGAATCTCAAAATATAAAGGATTTGTAACGTGGGGACGCAGCGCGACCATTGCCGGATTGTAGCGCTCAAGATGACCAACCATTATCTTCGCGCCTGATTTCTCAGCCGTTGAAATCATCTTATCGGCTTCTTCGAGCGTTCGTGCGATAGGCTTTTCAACCAAAACATCGACGCCATTCTCCAAGAATTCGCAGGCAATTTCCGAGTGGGTTTCGGTCGGCGTGACGATCGATACTGCATCAACTTTACCAACCAGCTGCCGCCAATCTGTAAAATATACGCAGGAATTTGTCTCCGCAATTTCTTTCGCCGTTTCTTCGCTTGAATCGCATACTCCGACAAATTCGATTTCGCCGTTCTGATCGAACTGCCCGTAATTTCTCGCGTGATGTCTGCCGAGACTGCCGACACCGACCACCGCAACCCGTAACATCTTTGTTTCTTGGTTTTCGATTGTTTCCTCCTATCAAAGCCGTTATTCCCAGCGCGAACTCGAATTATCAATTATTAACTCTCAATTTTCAATTAAGACCAATGTTTCCTTAATACGGCAGGAAGTGTGATTGATATTTCAAAATCGATAATCGATAATGACGTTTGTCTCTACGTCGAATTTGCCTGATGAAAACACACGAAAAACTTACTTGGATATTGTTTGCATTTGTCGTGATCGCGCTTTATCTCTTTGCGCTCGACCTGCCTCTCCTGGGTCCAGACGAACCGCGCTATTCACAGGTCGCCCGGGAAATGTACGAACGCGGAGATTGGATTACGACAACGCTTGGCGGCTTCAATTGGTTTGAAAAACCAGCGCTTCTTTATTGGCTGCAGATCACTTTTTATAACATTTTTGGCGTTTCGGAATTTTCGGCGCGGCTCGGTTCGGCACTTTTTGGTTTGGGAACGATCGGGAGTTTATTTTGGCTCGGGAAATCAGTCGTTTCTGAGCATCAGTCCGGCACAAAATATCTAGTAGACACCTCCGAACTCCCCTTTTGGCTTGCGCTTGTAACAGCTTCATCGATTGGGTTAATCGCGTTTTCGCGCGGAGCAAGCTTTGATATCATACTGACCTTTCCGATCACTGCTTCGCTCGTTTCGTTTTTTATTTGGGAACTCAAATCTACCGGGCCAAATGCGAAACGAATCTTCAACTGCCTTATCGCATTTTACTTTTTCATTGGCGTCGCGCTAATAGCAAAAGGCTTGGTCGGTATTGTTTTCCCTTTTGCGATTGTGACCTTTTACTACGTCCTTCGACTGAAAACCCCTAGCAAGACTTTGATCTACAGCTTATTCTGGGGCACGGTTTTAAGCGTCGTCGTTGCTTGCATTTGGTATATTCCGGTTTATCTACAAAACGGCTGGGAATTCATTGATGAGTTTTTTATCCAACATCATTTTCAGCGTTTTTCGTCAAACAAATTCCAACATCCGCAGCCCTTTTGGTTTTTCTGGCTTGTCCTGCCGTTGATGACGACCCCGTGGATTCCGTTTTTCGTGAAGTCGATTTGGGATTTGGTTAAGAGAGGGTTCTCCCGCAAAGCTGGAAACACAAAGGGTGACTTACTAGAAGGCGAACGCCAACTGCAAACTTTCGCGTTCGCATGGATGCTCGTGCCGCTGGCTTTCTTCTCCCTAAGCGGATCAAAACTCCCCGGTTACGTTCTACCTTCATTACCTGCGGCGTGCATATTAACCGGCCTAGCCGTGACTCGGTTCGTTCGCTCCAGCCGAATCAGGCGTGTGGGTTTACAATTGTTGGCTTTCGCTACTGTTACAGTTGTCGCTTTTCTACTTCAATTCGCACTTCCAAACTTTGCTAATAATGATTCGGTTAAAAATCTGGTAACGATCGCAGATCGGGATGGATTTCCAGATGCGAAAATAGTTGGCTTGCGGACGCGCTCCCATAGTCTTGAGTTTTACGGCGCCGGCAGACTCGTGAGGGATCAAAAGAAGCAAAAGCAGTTTGAATCGATCGATGAGATTACGGAATATATGAATAAGAATGATTTGGATAAAATCCTCGTATTGGCACCACCAAAAAATGGTCCGGAACGGGAAAATTATCGGGGTTTTGAGATCGGGCAAATTTTTTACAACAATGAATATGTGATGTGGTCTGTGAGTAAAAAACAAAATAAATGAAGACACGACTATGAGAATTATCGAAGGAACGCCGATTGTGATCGTGCTGCAGGAGCCGCGGGAGAAAATCTGGGGAGTTTTGCGTGAAATAAGTTCCGCGGGAGTTTTTGTAAGAGGACTCGATATAAATTCATTTGAAGATTTTGTCCAGGCTGCAATACACGATACTCCTTTTTATGGTATAGGCGACCATTTTTTTCCAATGTGGAGAATAGAAAAAGTGACGAAAGACGAACCCGACGGTGATATCCCGTCATTGGAGCAGCAGTTTGAACAAAGAACAGAATTGAGAATTACCGAATTTTGGCAAGCGATTTAGAGTGTCTTAAAAAAAGAGTTTTGCATATACAACTGGACTCAAAATAGCTTTGGCTATACCCTGAATATGCAATATATTTTACAGACGAAATAATTGCACACGAGTGATATATCTGCAGCTTTTGATTCTATGAAAATTGATGTTCGGATCAATGATGTCCTAAAGGAACAAAAAAAGGCAACGCACTCGGAATCAAATTTGCTGCGTTGGAAAAAATTTGCGGCGCGTTGAAATGTACTCCAGGCGATCTGTTGAGAATAACGGGCAAGAAGCTTTATCAGGCTTTACCGATTTCTTTGAGTTGCAAGTTTAAATTTCCCATGATCGATTCCTTCAGGTTCGTAAGTGGCGATAATCACAATTTATATGAGGAGCATCCAGTTTTTAATTTAGTGCATCAATTATAATCCTTCTTTCGAAAATCAACGGTGTTACGTTTTCTAAAAGAATTAAATAATGGTTTTGGATCGTTCGTGAGAAGGTTGTTTGAATTACAGAAGTGGCTCTTTTTTTGAGCATCCGAACCCGAGCCTTCGTAGGCAGACCGTTTCTAGAAGTCATTCGCTTTCGACACTTCTTTTCCTTTCTAAAATTTACAGAGAGTCTTTCTACCCCCGAGGGCGGAATATGAAAATATTACTATATAACCCGGATAATGGGATTACGCGAAACTTTATGCCGCATCTTTGGATGTTTTTGCTTCAATCGCTGACACCAAAGGAACACGAAGTTGTTTTAATCGACGGCAACGCAAAGTCGATGTCCCGCAGTGAACTCGTTCAATTTTGCAAAGATGAAAATATTGGCCTGGTCGGAATCGGATCAATGACACGAATGGTTGCCCGTGCATACCGGGTCGCGGACGCACTTCGTGAAGCCGGGATTAAGGTCGTAATGGGTGGACCACACGTAACCGAATGCCCTGATGAAGCGCTTGGAAAGGACGGCGGTAAGCGACATGCCGATGCCGTTGCACTGGGCGAAGCAGATGAGTACTGGGTGGATATCGTCGAGGACGCGGCAAATGGAACGCTAAAACAAGTTTACCAACCGCTTTTTGACGACAAAGGAAACGACAAGAAACCGACTCTCCAGCCTTATCCTCATATACCTTGGGAATCTTTAGACTTAGATCAATTTAGTCTCGTTCCCAAGTTTTTGCGCGGTACGCTTTCTAAAATGGGCGAAGGCTGGGGTAAATTTTTCGTCGTGCCGATAGAAACCGGACGAGGATGTCCCTACGGATGCGAATTTTGCACTGTCACAGGCTTTTTCGGTGATTCGATACGTTTTCGTTCCAACGAGAGTGTGATAGAAGAATTGCTGCGTTTGAAAGCGCGAGCGAAAAAAGAAAGAGGGCAAATAGCGGTTTTCTTTATCGACGACAATCTCGCGATTAATAAAAAGCGCCTGAAATCCTTACTCAAAGATATGATCGCTGCCGGTGCAACGCTTCCATGGGTTGCCCAGATAAGCGCAAATCTTTTAGGAGATGGGGAGCTTGTCGACCTGATCGCTGATGCTGGCGGAAAATGGATTTTTATCGGAATGGAATCTATCGATCCGGCAAATATGGCTGACGTAAACAAGACTTTTTCGAAACCTGCTGACTACAAAGCGGTCCTCGACAGCCTTGCAAAACGTGATATTTATGCGATTACATCCTTCATTTTCGGAATGGATAACGACACCGCCGGAGTAGCAAATCGAACGGTTGATGAAATTGAAAGTTGGTCGCCCGGACTACCTGTTTTTGGACAGCTGACGCCGTTTCCCGCAACACCGCTTTATACCCGGCTAGAAAGAGAAGGTCGACTTCACCGTCCAAAACATTGGCTTGAGTTTGCGCCGTTTGTTATGGCCCATAACCCTTTAAAAATGTCGATTGAGGATGCCAAGACCGAAACATTTGATGCCTGGTCACGTTCGTACAGCCCTGAAAGGAATTGGGAGGCGATCAATTCAATAAAAGATTCGCCAATTCAGACGCGTATCGGACATCTGGTTGCGAGACTATTTTTTCGCGGTATTTATTTTCCTCAAATGCGAAAACGCGAATGGTTGTCTCTCCTTTATCAAAACCGGAAACCAATTATTAGTCTGACAAAAGAGGGATTTTTAACTTGGAGAACCGCGAAACGTAAAAGGAAAAGTGAAGCGATAAATGCCGAACCCATTCGGGAAAACTAATTCGGAAATAATAAGCATTCACTTAATATTCAAGAGGCAGATTTTACAAGTCTATCGAGTTCGTCAGCGTAGAAGCTAGCTCTGTTCGTCTTTCCAAGTGAATTATAGAGCTGGCCGTTTTGCTTTGAATTGATAGGCGTTATTCGATTTAGGGATGAATAAGATTTAAAAAGGTCGCGACTTTGAAGAGTTTATTCCAGCTGAATATCCGCCATGCGGAGTAAGACATCGATAAAGTTGGCGCAGTGGAGTTGCTCCCAAAAGATTCTGCTTGCATAAAAACGAGAATTCCCTTACCTTATCTAAACAATTTCACATTCTCATAAAATAAATCGCTGTTTCACTTGTGAAACATTATTTCACGTGGTACACTCCTGCTCATAGTTTGTTGTTCCCAATACACAAAAAAAGGAGTGGAAAAAATGGCGACAGGAGCAGTTAAAATGACACTAGACAAAGGAAAAGCTATCGATGCAGCTCTGGCTGAAATAGAAAAGAAATTTGGCAAAGGCTCAATTATGCGTTTGGGCGAAAAGCCCGTAGAAGATGTTAGGGCAATTTCTACGCGTTGTTTGAGTCTAGACGCAGCGATCGGTGTCGGCGGATTTCCACGCGGAAGAATTATAGAAGTTTATGGCCCGGAAAGCTCCGGTAAAACGACGCTTGCACTTCAGGTGGTTGCATCCGCGCAGGAAACCGGCGGCATTGCAGCGTATATCGATGCTGAGCATGCGCTTGATCCAACCTACGCAGAAAATTTGGGCGTAAACGTTGACGATATGCTCGTTTCGCAGCCGGATTCGGGTGAGCAGGCTCTCGAAATCGCCGAAACACTTGCCCGCTCAAACAGCGTTGACGTGATCGTAGTCGATTCCGTTGCAGCACTCGTTCCGCGCGCAGAATTAGATGGAGAAATGGGCGATTCTCACATGGGCTTGCAGGCTCGGTTGATGTCGCAGGCACTCAGAAAGCTGACGGCAATCGTTGCAAATTCGCGAACAACGTTTATTTTTATCAACCAACTTCGTCAAAAGATCGGTGTATTTTTTGGTTCACCGGAAACAACCACGGGCGGAAAAGCTCTGAAGTTTTATGCGAGCGTTCGTCTTGATATCCGCCGAATCGGCGCGATCAAAGAAGGCGATAAGGTCGTCGGAAACCGCACACGCGTTAAAGTTAAAAAGAATAAGGTTGCGCCGCCATTCAGGGAAGCCGAATTCGACATTATGTATGGCGAAGGTATCTCACAAGAGGGCGATCTGATCGATCTTGCGGTAGATAACGGCGTCGTCGAAAAAAGCGGCGCCTGGTTTTCTTACGGAGAGGAAAGGCTTGGACAAGGACGCGAAAAAGTACGCACTTTGCTCAAAGAAGACCGCGAGATCTATGGAAGAATCGAGCGTGATGTAAAAATTAAGCTTGGGTTGATCAAAGATGAATCTGCGGTAGAACCCGAGATAGAAGAGCTGGCTGAAAGCGCCGCAAAATAGGATTGAATTTACTGTAGCAGGGCAGTAAATAGGCAGTGCCGATTTGAAAACAAACACCCGAAGATGGTGACTGTTATCAAATCGGCACAGGCAGGTTTCAATCCGGCTTCGGAAGGTTTTTTCAAACAAATGCAGCTAAGGATAGGCAGATAGCTACCGGAACTGATTATAGTCTTCTGACACGCCTTGTCAACAACTTTTTTCACTTCCACAACAAACTTTTCTACCTTTTTCGCATTACACTCAAACGAGTTGACATCAACATACCGCTTATTTACACTAGTTCACTTGCGGCGAAATCAGGCAGCAAAAATTGATATGGCTTGGTAGCTCAGTTGGTAGAGCAGCGGACTGAAAATCCGCGTGTCGGCAGTTCGATTCTGTCCCAAGCCACCATTAAAATCAACAACTTAGGGCATCCGTTTGGATGCCCATTTGTTGTTTGGTGCAACTTTGGTGCAACATTTTTCTATTTTGCGCTTTTTCCGCCATAGAGAAGGTGTTCGAGTTTATCAGTTGCATTTCGCTGCATCGATGGCAGTACATGAGAATAGGTGTCTAATGTCAGAACAACTGTTGCGTGCCCGAGTCTTTCGGAAACTGCGACCTTGCCGTCGGGTCCCAGAACTTCGATGCGCGTTGTCACCCGTTGCGAGGTAGCGTCTCTTTCCCAAACCGTCCAACACAGACGACCATCGGGCAAATAGAATGTTAGAAAGACATAGCCTTGCTCTCGAACCGTCTCTGGTTCTCCGCCAGCCAGGTTCACACGGCGTACCTTTGCCTGCGGGCGAAATGGTATCACGCTGCGATTCCATAACTCCCTCAGGAGTTGGAGGTAGACCAACGATTGTCCATCTGGAGCCCAATTCGGCGCGTCGGCCCAAACCTCGCGCGTTATTTGCCTGATCTCTTTGCTCGCCAATGTGAGGACGAAGATCTTGCCGGCGCTGCCGTCGCGGTCGGATTGGAACGCGACGAGCTTGCCGTCGGGCGAGATCGCCGGGTCGTTGTCGTAGTATGGCCCGAACGTGAGCTGCTCCGCTTCGCCGCCCTTGACCGGCAGGCGGAACAGCTTGCCGAGCATCGTAAAGATCAGCCATTCACCATCCGGCGTCACCGCAACATCCGGCGCCGTGACCTGCGTGGTCTCAAACTGAATAGTCCGCCACCCATCGGCCTGCGACGTTACAACCGCCTTTGCGGATGAAGGATCAACCTTGGCGGCCTTCTTCTCTTGCCCGAAAACGGTCGGGGCGATAAATAAGCAGATCGCAACGACAGTCGCGACAAACAAACGAGCGTTGGTCAAATGTTTTTTCATGTTGTTTCCTCAATCCTCAGCTTTTGAAACTGTTATTGCTTATTGGAGCGCAGTCTTCTAACTCCCCCGTTACTAAGCGTAATTCCTGAAACTGCGTTTTGCCGGTTTCGCTCGAACCTCACAAGAGTTGATTCACCAAAAGTAAAAAAAGCATCGGCAAACGCTGGTGTCAGCAAAATGTCTTTAGTTATTTGACCTCCACTTCCTGGCACTTGAGAGAGCAACCCGGCAATCCCATTTCTGACCTGCAGAATTAATTTCCCATCCTTTATGCTCAGCGTGTAAATTGCCCCCGGTAACTCGTCGCTGACATATTTTCCGGTGAACTCAACTAACTCCTTTGATGTTGGCGTCACTCTCTGAACTGGGTCATAGGTCCTTGTATTATGTTGTCCGTACTCACCTGTTGTTTTCACCTGCATACGCCCGCCACCAACAGGTCGTACAAAAACGATTTCCACCCCCGCTACAGCAACTCTGAAACGATTTTGGCTAATAGGTGAAAGCACATAGCCGGGACCCTTATCTACCATCAGCTTGCCATCCTTCATATAGAAGCGGATGAGCCATCCTGTCGTCGGTTCAAAGTAGAGTCCCGCCAGGCTGGCTAACTCTTTCTCAGGTATGCTGATGACGGGCGTGGCTGCCACGATTTCATTTATAGGGTCAGGTGTTTTCTTGAACTGATCTGCCAGAAAGATTTCAGCCACTTGGGGAGCCGGTACAGTGTTGATGTCGCCCGCATTGCAAAGGCGGATCACGGTAAAGTCGCGTTCGGGGAAGCGCATCATTACATGCCCGAAACCATCGCCTCCACCTTCATGACGAACCGTTTTCAAGCCTTTATACTCGGCCACCGACCCCGTAGAGTTCCCTGCATTTTCGCCATTGTTGAACCTGCCTATTGAATATTGTTCTTTGATCAGATTCTGCCCGCCGCCGAGTTTATTATTATAGAAATTCTGATC
>JBGTGX010000017.1:0-4701 GCA_041746475.1 Pyrinomonadaceae bacterium
GGGATGAGGCGTATAGCTATATGGTCGACAAAATGAACTCGGTTAAAAGCGAGTTTGGTCCGGATGCAATTGCCGGAATTTCCTCTGCCCGCTGCACCAATGAAGAAAATTATTTAATGCAAAAGTTTATCCGTGCGGTGATCGGAACAAACAATATCGATTGCTGCGCCCGGGTTTGTCATTCCCCAACCGCGCTTGGAATGCAGCGATCTTTTGGTACGGGCGCCGCGACAAATTCCGTAAAAGACATTAAATACACTGATTGCATGTTGATAATCGGCGCCAATCCGACGGATGCACATCCGGTAACGGGTGCAAAAATGAAGCAAGCCGCGATGAAAGGTGTGACGACGATTGTAATTGACCCGCGTGAGATCGAATTGGCGAGATATGCCGAACATTTCTTACAGCTGAGACCCGGCACAAACGTTGCGCTTCTCAATATGATGCTCTATTACATCGTTTTGGAAGGCCTTGAGGATAAACAGTTTATCGAAACCCGCACCGAGGGTTACGATGATTTTGTAAAAGGCATTAAGGCACTCGATATTGACAAAATGGAGGCGATAACCGGCGTTGAACGCGAAAAGGTAAAAGCAGCAGCAATTGCCTATGCAACCGCTCCGAACGCAATGTCGTTTCACGGTTTGGGCGTTACTGAACACTCGCAGGGTACATTTACCGTTCAGCAAATTGCTGATCTTGCGATGATCACTGGAAATATCGGTCGGCGCGGTGTTGGTGTAAATCCTCTCCGGGGACAAAACAATGTGCAGGGCGCAGCCGATATGGGCGCACAGCCTCATCAGGGCGCTGGTTATCTCGACGTTACGAATCCCGAGATAAATCAGCTTTATATAGATTTTTATAAGGCGGATGTACCGATGAGAAGCGGTTGGAAGATCCCGGAGATGTTTGACGCCGCAATCGCCGGGAAATTAAAAGTGATTTGGATCATCGGTGAAGATGTCGTACAAACCGATCCAAACACAAATAAGGTAATAAAAGCGCTGAGCAATCTCGAAATGCTCGTCGTTCAAGAATTGTTTATGACCGAAACGGCTGCAATGGCGGATGTTGTGCTTCCGGGCGCCTCATTTCTTGAGAAATCAGGCACCTTTACAAATGGTGAACGGCGCATCCAACGTGTTAAAGCTGTGGTCGATCCAATTCCGGGCGCAAAAGCCGACGGACAAATCGTTGTCGACGTAATGCAGCGCATGGATTACGATCAGCCCGATTATGCTCCTGATACGATGCTCGAAGAAATATCGCAGATCGTGCCTTTCTTCAAGGGCGTGAAATGGGACGAACTTGGCGACAACGGGAAGCAATGGCCTGTACCGGAAGATGGTTCGAGCAGCGAAATCATTCATATCGAGGAATTCAAACGAGGAAAAGGTAAGTTTACCTATCACGATTGGAGAGAGTCGGCTGAGATCGTCGAACATGGCGAGGAATTTCCATACATAATTACGACGAATCGCGAACTCGAACATTACAATTGCGGTGCGATGACTCGCAGAACCGGAAACGGTGAGATTCTTACCGAAGATATCCTGCTGATAAACCCAAAAGATGCCGCCGACAATGGGATCAAAGACGGTGATATGACCTGCGTAATTTCTGCGCGCGGAAAGGTAGATATAAAAGCGCGTCTTACGAACGAAGTAAAACCCGGCGTTATGAGCACAACATTCCACTTCCCCGAGATCATGGTAAATATAATCACCAGCGATGTACACGATTCCGAAGCGAAATGCCCTGAATATAAGGTCGTCGCGGTCAAGATCAGAAAATCAAAGGGCGAGAAACGCATTTTGGCTGAGGCTCGCGATAAAGAATTGGTCGGAGTTTAGCGCTACGGAGCGCGGGCATCCTGCCCGCATTTCTTTGGGATGAAATCTGAGTACAAAAACTTTTCCGGCTACATCCTCGCGGGCGGAAAATCGTCGCGAATGGGGCGCGATAAAGCGTTTCTCGAAATAAACGGCACGACATTCATTCAAAACGCAGTCGATATATTAAAACCGGTTTGCGCGGCGCGAATAAAAATCGTTCTTAATCCTGATCGCACCGATCCTGTCAGCAAACTCCCGACAAAAATTGCGAGCATATTTGACCTTCATAAAACGCGCGGACCGCTGGGCGGAATCCATGCAGCATTAAATGACTGCCAAACCGAGTTTGCAATAATTTTGGCGGTCGATCAGCCGCTTGTCAGTGGGGCGTTGATCGCCGATCTCGCAGATCACGCTTTACGTTCGGGACCAGACGTCGTTATTCCACAATCGGAAAGCGGAGATTTTAAGCAGCTTTGCACTGTCTACAACGTTGAGAGTTCGTTTCGATTGCTTGATAAGCTGCTTTCAGACGATACAACTTCGGTTTCCGTTTTGAGGTTTATCGAGGCGCTGGAAGATAGAGAAGTGTTTAGTCTTGAAGGTCATGCCTCCGATTTCGAAAATATTAACAATCCCGAAGATTACGACCGGATCAAAAGCTAGAGCTTACCGTGTCCTCCCATAAAAATATATGCTCCTCACTCCGAAGTGACTAAGATTCTTTTTTTGATTTGATTTGGGGTGTCCAAAAACCCTTAAAAACTTTGCGGTAAAACAAGCTGATTTATCGGGCTTTTTTCGAGAATGGTAAGATGTGTCCAAAAAGAGTAGTTTTTGGACGCCTTCTGGGAATTTGTCCGGGAATGGCATCCCTCAATGTAACATCTGAGAGTGGCGTCAAAAATAATCTTTTCTGAGCGTGTCTAAAACTTACTAAGTATCGGTCAAAACTACTAATTTCCCACTTGCTTTATTTGATTCCATGTATCGATGAGCTTCTGCAATTTCGTCGAGGGTAAAGGCGCGATCGATCTTTATTTGATTTTCTCCGCTTGCTACTCCATCAACAAAGTTTTGCAGAAGTTCGGCTGATAGATCTTTTGATTCACCCATATAAACTGTCAAGCGAACCGTGTGCGGAATGTCGCCCATTGGCGTAAATTTTTCAAGCGTCCAAGAGTTTCCCAAAATTCCCGTCATACACACGATTCCACCCAGAGCTGCACACTTCATGGAATCAATCAGAGTATTTGCTCCTACGAGTTCGAGTACTCGGTCAACACCTTCCGGGAGAATCTTGCGTACCTTTTCTGAAATGGAGCCTTCGTCAATTATGACTTCATCAATACCGTGTTCTTTCAGCCTTTCGACTTTATTGGGATTACGAGTTGTTGAGACAATTCTCAATCCCATATTTTTAGCAATACTTGCTGCTGCCATTCCAATCGAAGACGTGCCACCGCGAATAAGTAGAGTTTGTCCTGGCTTTATATCCAAACCGGCGGTTAAAGAGCCGTATGCGGTTTGAAACATTTCGGGGATTGCACCTAGGGTTTCCCAATCCAGATCGGTTTCCAGCGGAAAGCAATTCTTCTGTGGAACTGTCGTGTATTCAGCATAACTGCCATCAAAATCGCGTCCCATTCCACCCATTATCGCTGCCAGCTTTTGACCTTTTTCGAAATTCGTCCCATTTGCGTCTTCGATAACACCGACGCATTCGATTCCCAAAACACGCGGGAATTTCACATTCGGCGAATGACCTTGCCGTGTAAACATTTCCGAGCGATTTAAACCAAATGCTTTTACTTTTATCAAAACCCAACCGTCGTTAAGCTCAGGCATTGGAAGATCTTCGACTTTCAGAACATCCGGCGTTCCGGCTTCTCTAACTATTGCTGCTTTCATTTACTTTCCGCTAGGATCATTTCTAAAAGTTTAGTGCATAACCCTAAATCTACTCTAATCTTATGTGCCGTCTTACAACTTATCGTCCCAGCGAACATAAATCAGCATCGTTTTGACGTGGCTCTCGCTGTAAACATCAACTCCCGCGAGTTTATCAATCCAGCGCACTTTGATCTCCCGATAACTTTGGGCAATTAGTGGGTCGAGGATATTCTTGAAAATTAAAAACTTAGGGGCTGAGCCAGATAACACGTAAAGTGTAGTATTAGGGCAGTATGAGAAAGAGCAGATTGGGTCGAGTAAAACAGAACAAGTTGATAGAACATTTTGTTGCAGGAACAACAGCCCGATGTGCATCTGATCTGGTAGGTGTAAATAGGAAAACGGCGGCATATTATTTTGAGCGTTTGCGGAGGATAATCAGCGTCCATTTGGAGGAAGAAGCAGGTGAGTTTTTAAGCGGAGAGATAGAAGTTGATGAATCATATTTTGGAGGCAGAAGAAAAGGCAGGCGAGGACGAGGAGCGGCAGGTAAAACTCCGGTGTTTGGTTTGTTAAAGAGGGGTGGGAAGGTTTACACAAAGATAATCGCGGATGCGAAAGAAAGCACTCTGATGCCAATTATTGAAGGAAAAGTGATACCTGATAGTATTGTCTATACAGACTGTTGGCGCGGCTACAATGCTCTGGATGTGTCGGAGTTTAGGCACTATCGAATAAACCATTCAAAGCTGTTTGCGAATAAGCAAAATCACATCAACGGGATAGAGAATTTCTGGAACCAAGCAAAGCGTCATATGCGGAAATTCAACGGAGTGCCAAAGGACAATTTCCCACTATTTTTGAAGGAATGTGAGTGGCGTTTTAATAACCCAAAACCTCAGTCGCAGTTAAGCCAATTAAAACAATGGGTTAAGGACGAAATGGGATAGTTATCTGGGACATCCCC
>JBGTGX010000018.1:0-3645 GCA_041746475.1 Pyrinomonadaceae bacterium
AAACAGGTAGACATATCATGTGGAACAAGCGCGGTTGTCCGCGGCGATGTAGTTGATATCAAAGAAGGAATGCTATATCTGCGCGATGAAGACGAACGAGTCGCGTATGTTGTGATCGATAAGATCGCGTTTATCTGGGAAGTAAAAGACGGCGAACATAAGGCCGGGTTTGTTTTGTAGCGGATACCGAAGTTAAAAAGTTGGAAAAGGGTGCAATGATAACAGTTACCAGACAGATGTAGTTGCGCTCAAGAAATTTCGATTCGTAAAATGAAAGGTTAAATAATTTTCTCAATAATTCTCGTTGGGAAACGATAGCGTGCGAATCAAGAACGAACGATTTTCAAACTATCGAATAATAAAGCCTTTTGAGTGATTCGGGATCATTCCCGTTCGCCAGACTTCGATCGTTAACCATATAACAATCGCGTTTCGACAAAGTAGGAAAAAACAGTTGACAACCATTCGTTAAAGTATTACTTTAGGTTGCGTGATCTAAAGACTTGTTTAGAGATTGGTTGAACCCACCAAGCCGTTTGAAAGCAATTTCGGAAAAGCCATTTCTAATTCCATTCAAATTCTGACTTAAAAAAAAATAAAACTGTGAATACAACTCTAGGAACAAAAACCAAAGGCGAAACCGCCATCGTTTTCGCAACTGACTACCTAAACAAGATTTCCGGTGAAAGGATCGAACGGGAATGCCGTCGGCAAATTGATGGCGGCTGCCAGACTCTTATCGTCAACTTCAAAAACACGGAAATTGTTAACAGTATTGGAGTTTCAATCCTTTTGGGGGTTATCGATGCCGCTTCGAATTCCGGAACTGAGGTGGTATTTTCCGAGGTAAATCAGGATACGTCACAGCTTTTTGAGATGCTCGGGCTGACAAATCACGTGCAAATTGCTATCTGATCCTTCGCTAGTTTTTCCAAGCGATTTCTCAATTTCCCGACGTCTAACGTCCCCATATTTTTGAGATCATGCCAGAAAATCAACAAAAATTAATCCACGCATTTTCCGCATTAGCTGATTTGGGACAGGAAGTTGCGCACAAAAACAACTTTCAGGAAATGATCCGGACATCGCTCCACTTGCTCCTCGGATCTTTGGCAATAATGCGCGGCGGAATCGCAAGATATTCAAGATACGGTAACGAACTAAATTTCCTCGCGGCCCGCGGCCTCGGTGACGATTTTCCCTTGAGCGCGGCTATCGATATTTCCGACGAACAGGAATTTCTTAGCGCGGGAATGAGTGAAATCGAGATCAGCCAGGCAAAAATGCTGGTATTTTTCCAGCGTTATCAAAGGATTCTGGAACGTAAGAATATCGAAATTATTATGCCCTTGATAATCCGTGACGAGCTCGTCGGAATAGTTTTTCTCGGCGAAAAAGCCTCCGGCGAACCTTACAACAGCACGGATCGCGAGATTGTTAGAGCGATGTCACGACATATTGGGGTCGGAATGCATCAGCGAAATCTGATGGTAGAACTCGAACGAAAAGCGGATGAAAATCGTGGGCTCTATGATGCAATGCGGCTTACATACAGCGACACGGTAAAAGCTTTTGCCAATGCGATCGACCGCAAAGATAAATATACCGAGGGACATTCGGTTAGAGTCGGGAAGTATTCAGAGATCATTGCGCAAGAACTGGGTTGGAGCGAAGAAGAGGTCGAAGGCGCCGCCGTTGCCGGATATTTGCATGATGTCGGGAAGTTGACGGTCGAGCGAAGTATAATCAACGCCCCTTACCGGATCAACGCCAAAGAATCTGCCGAATTGAATAAGCACCCGGGAATCGGTTACGACATTTTGCTGCCGATACATCATCCATATACCGATGTCCCGTTGGCTGCGAAATATCATCACGAAAGATTGGATGGCCGGGGTTATCCGGATGGTTTGAAAGATAACGAGATTCCCTATATCGCAAAGGTCGTTAGTCTCGCCGATTCTTTTGACGCAATGACAACGGATCGCCCATACAAACGGCGTCGACACGCTTACGAAATCGTCGAGGATCTTAGCAGAAATTCGGGAACTCAATTTGCACCTGAGATCACTACCGCGTTTTGCAGGGGAATGCTGAACGAACTCACGGGAAAGGATAAACGAAAAAGATATCGGCGGCTTCTCGGAAGGGAATATATGGAAGCTGAAGGCCTTGTTCCGATGCTAAAACGCGCCCTCAATGGAATGGATACAAACGCACCATTAACGTTTATGGCGATCAACTAAATTGGGATGCGAAATACGGCTAGGTTTTTGCCGGAGTCGCCCTTGACCGCCAAAAAGAGCTTTTTTAACTTGGTATTTTTTCCAGCAATTTTACGAACTTCTTGGCCGCAAGTGATAACTCCCGATCGCTTCGGAAAACTACACCGACCGGGCGTTTCCAATCTTTTTCTTTAAACTCAACGACCGAAAGCTGACCATTCTTTTCTTCATCCATGACGCTTGGGTGAGGCACTATTGCCAACCCAAATCCAACTTCGACCGCACGTTTGATCGTCTCGATATTGTCGAATTCCGCAGCCTTGTTGACGCTGACGCCGTGAGATTTTAGTATTTTATCGGTAGCTTTCCGCGTGGGAATGTCGCGTTCGAAGAGTACAAAATCCTTCCCTTTCAGGTCTTTGACCTTGATTTGTTTTCGTTTTGCAAATTCATGATCGGGCGGACAAATAAGCACGAGCCGGTCACTCGCCATCGGTACAACTGTTAAACCACGTCGAGGTTCAGGAAAAGAAACTATTCCCAATTCAACGACTCCTTTCAGCACATCCCGGACAACTTTTGTCGTGCGTTGATATTCGAGATCGATCTTTGCGGATGGGAATTTCGACATAAATTCCCTAACAATCGGCGGCAATTCGTGCAACCCGACGCTGTAAACAGTCGCAACCTTCACCACGCCGCTGATGCGGCCGACAAGCCGGCTCATGCCTTCCGTTAGCTGATTATAGGAATCGAGTACATTTTTACTTTCGTCATAAAAAACTTCGCCCGCGGGTGTAAGTCGGATCTCCCGTCTTCCGCGAACACGCTCGAGAAGTTTCCGGTCAAAACGTTCTTCAAGAGTTCGAATTTGCTGACTGACCGCTGATTGAGTTACGAAATTTCTTTCCGCGGCGAGCGAAAAACTCTGCATCTCCACCAGATCGCAAAATACTTTCAATGTTTCTATGTGCATATATAAGCCCTGCTTAAAACAGGGATTCAAAGTTGTAACTGTATCTTATAAAGATATAATTACCGGTGTCAAGGTAAGAATTAGCAGTCCTAAATAATTCGGCTAGTTGATTTCATTCCATCTTATTTTGCTTAATTCAGAAGGTAGGCTATATTTATGTGGAAAAACGAGGAATAATATAATTTGTATTTGGTCGATTCGAAAATAACAGGCAAATATAATGCTTTCGATTCCTTTTTATTCACACAAAAACGAGGCTAGATAATGGCATCAAAATTCAGCAGAACTTTTCTGCTTCGAAAACTGCATCAGGTTACCGGTATTGTGCCGCTTGGTATTTTCTTTTTCGTACATATGTTTACCAATGCCAAGGCGATGAACGGGGCAGAAGTGTTTAACGATGCGGTTGCGGATATCCATCACTTGCCCTTTATACTATTTATC
>JBGTGX010000019.1:0-5871 GCA_041746475.1 Pyrinomonadaceae bacterium
AAAACGGCCTCATTTTCCAAAAATCGTAGAAATCAAAATTTCAAATTTCATATATCAAAAAAACAAATCGAGAAATCTAAAACGAAAACAACCAAAACAAAAAAAGACTGTCTAAAAAGATATTCTTTCTAGACAGCCTCAGCATTAAAAATACAAAAGCCTTTCTTTAATCTTAATTGGCTACTTCTCGTTTTGTCTGCGTTTTCGGGGTTTTTACATATTTATCCATCCAATTTAATTGTTCCCAAAGGACATGTTCGACCGATTCGCGTGCCGAATATCCGTGCGATTCGTGCGGAAGCATCACGAGTCGTGCGGTTCCGCCGTTACCCTGGATCGCGGCAAACATACGTTCTGATTGGATGGGAAACGTTCCTGAATTATTATCGGCTTCGCCATGGATCATAAGCATTGGCTCCTTGATCTTGTCGGCATAAGAAAAAGGCGAAAGTTTGTAATAAATTTCCGGAGCCTCCCAATACGAACGCCTCTCCGACTGAAAGCCAAAAGGAGTCAATGAGCGATTATAAGCACCGCTTCGGGCGATTCCCGCGCGGAAAAGATCCGAACCTGCAAGAAGATGCGCGGTCATAAAGGCGCCATAAGAATGTCCGCCAACCGCAACTCGGTCAGGATCGATCACACCCATTTCAGCACCCTTGTCGATCGCAGCTTTTGCTCCGGAGACAAGTTGTGAAATGAATGTATCGTTTACCGTCAAAGGATCGCCGACGATCGGAACGGTTGCATCGTTTAGAATTGCGTAGCCGTTCAGCAGCAAAAACAGATGTGAAATTCCACCTATCTGTGTAAAGCGGTTTGTCGAACCCGAAACCTGTCCGGCAACATCAGCGTTCGTATATTCAAGCGGATAAGCCCACAAAAGCGCGGGCAAACGAGTGCCGGTTTTGTAGTCCGGCGGTAAATAAAGTGTCATCGAGAGATCTACGCCATCGGCGCGTTTATATTTAATAAGCTTCTTCGTAATACCGCGAAGTTGGGGAGCGGGGTCTTTGAAGTCAGTGAGTTTTGTGTCACCCGTTATTGTTGATTTGTCGCATGGCGGGTCCTCCAAACAAGCGGCCAACCCTTCCGCAATGAAAAGATTTGGTGGTTCGCTAGCACTTTCCTTTCGGTAAATTATCCTTCGGTCCGAACCCTCTGATGTGAAGCCGACAAACGTGGAATACGAATCTACACTCGACCTAAACAGCTGCCGTGTTTCGCCCGATGCCAGATCGTAGCGATTCAGAAACGGTCTGTCGCCGTCAGGGGTTGCTCCACGTCCAGATAAATAGACTGAATTGCCTGATTGGGAAATCACATATTTTCCGTTCGCCAAGGATTTCATTACGGGTGAGCCCATGTCGCTATAACCATCGTTTATATTTCGATCGGAAATTAGTTTTACATTGGAAGCATCCCAGTAATTGGTCATAAAGATTCGCCGATGCTGCTTGTCCCGGTCGTAATCGTAAAACCACATCAAGCCGTCCTTTTCTCCAAACTGCCTTCCAGAATATCGTTGTTCGATATTTAATATCGGCCTCGGCGCCATTTTCGTCGGAACCTGATAAACCATTAACTTATCTCGCGGTGTGATCGTCTTGCGCGGATCGCCTCCATCCAGCGCTTCTGCCCACATCAGCGTCGAGGGTTCAGTTGGAATCCAATCATAGCCTCTTGGCCCTTCGGGAACACCGCCAACAGGTAGACTATCCTGAAGCGGGATATCCGCGACCTTGTAAACCAAATTTGCGTTTGTATCCCAAATTTCCACATCTTTGGGGAAATATGACGAGGGGAAAAGATACGAATATGGTCGTTTGATGCGCTCGACCAAAAGATACTTTCCATCGGGTGAAACTTCGACGTCGTCGAATATTGCGGGTTTTCCGATTTCCTTGATCTTACCGTCAACGCCTATGATCGCTAGCTGTGACGTAGTGTAATAATCAAATAATTTTTCATCGTTTGGCGAGGACAGCATGTCTTGAAACGTTCTGACCGCCGCGCGTCTTCCCGAGGTTTCTTGAATACTTGGGGAAACCGGAACGTAGCTGGTAGACGGAGAAGCGCCACGACTCTTTGGAACCAGGGTGACAAGCAGGCTTTTTTGGTCAGGCATCCAATCGAATTTTCCGAATGCGGTATTAACTTGTACGCCTTTTTTGATAGAAGCTTTTCCCGTCGAAGTCTCAACGATCCAAAGCTCAATTCCGTTTGGTGCTATATTTCCAAAGGCGAGATGCTTTCCATCTGCACTCCAATTGGGGGAAATAATTTTTGCCCCAGCGGGAATTTTTACGGGAGTTTCTTTCCCGTCCGCAATGTTCTTTAGGGTTAACCCAACGTAATAGTTTTGACGGTGATTTGAATTCGTCTTTGGATTAACACGTAATCCTGCGAGTCTCAGCATCGGTTCCGAAAGATCGGCGACAGGAGGATAACGAAGCGGCTGCAAAAGTGCAATTTTATCTTTTGCAGGACTCAACGAGGCGATTGGAATTTCGGGCGCGTTGAGCACATCCATTATTTCCTTCGGCGGTTTTTCATATTTTTGTCCAAATGCCGGAAGACAAATACAAAGCGAAAAAACCAAAGCAAAAATTTGCGGAAACCTTATTTTCATTATTCAATTTCTCCTAAGCCTTTAATTACTTTTTCAGCGATTCCGGGAATTATATCCTGTTCGGTTGCGAAATTTTCGGTGTAAACAACTAGGACGAATTTCAAGCCGTCCGGCGTTTCGATATAAGCCGCATCGTGACGCGTCTTCGACGTCCATCCTTCTTTCGACCAAAGCTTCATTCCGGGTCTTAAAGCATCAGAAACAAATTCTTTTTCGTCCGGATTGTTCGTCTTCTTTGCCCAGTCCCGTTCCAGCAACGCCATCATTTGCTTGCTGCGTTCGACGGTCACAGATTTTCCGGTCGCAATTTCGGCAAGCAAACGTGCGGTTGCATCGGTCGTCAGCATGTTCCGGTTTTCGCCATTCTTGCCGCGAAATTGCTGCTCGACACCGTATGCGTCCTCACAAAAAGTTTTCTGATTGACATTAATGTTTGCATACCCAAGCGAACGGAAATATTGATTTACGACATTTCGTTTTTTCGCCCACCGCTTAAATTCTTTCGGAGCGCGCTCGGCCCCGCTCGACGTGCCCGTCAGCACATCCAAAACATAACCAGTAGCATCATTTGAGGAAACCGTTATCATATCGTTGAGGCCGCGTTCTAACTCCGGGGACATCTTTAATTTTCCGTCTTCGAGTTGATGATAAAGCGCAGCCATGTAAAACATTTTTACGACGCTTGCCGGATAGATTTTATCGTTACCCCGAAAACTCGCTGTTTTTGGAGTGTTAGGATCACGGAGGTCGATTAGCGTCGCCGCAACATTTTCGGCTTTTACACCCTTTACTTTCAGTGCTTTTATAGTTTTGATTACAGCACCATCTAGAAGTGTCTGGTGTTTTTCGGAACGCTCCAAATTGAGCACGTTATTCGTTCCAGCGAATGTTTTTACCTGCCGCACGGGATCTGTCTGAGCAACCAGATTTAAACTCAAAACCGTACCCAACACCACGATTTCGAATAGACGAATTACTTTACTCATATTGCAAAACCCTCTTTAAACCTCTTTACGGATGGAATAGAAAAGAGTATAAACGAAAAACATTCCACTAAAAAGCCTTTGGGAAAAACACGCAAATGGATAGCGAGAAATTAGTTCGCGGAATCAGCCGCTGGGACCTTATTGCCATTGTCATTAACACCGTCATCGGTGCAGGGATCTTCGGTTTGCCGTCAAAAGTGGCGAAGCTTATCGGAAGCTACAGTTTGATAGCCTTCATCGTTTGCTCGATCATCATCGCGTTTGTCGTATTATGTTTCGCTGAAGTTTCAAGCAGATTTCGTGCGACAGGCGGAGCCTATCTCTACACAAAAGAAGCTTACGGCTCATTTGTGGGTTTTGAGGTTGGATGGCTTTTTTGGATCACAAGATTTACAGCCTTTGCCGCAAACTGTAATTTGCTTATCTCTTATTTAGGGTTTTTCTACGAACCGCTCTCGATAGGAGCGATGCGTATTTTTCTGATAGCCCTGGTCGTTTTTGGATTGATGTTTGTAAATATAATCGGCGTAAGAGAATCGACGCGAATCACAAACGTATTAACGATCGGGAAGCTAACTCCTCTGTTTCTTTTCGTCGTCATTGGGATGTTTTTTATCCAGCCGGGAAATTTCGATTTTAATGTTTCGCCAACGATGGACGTCTTTGCAAACGCAATTTTGGTTTTAATCTATGCGTTTGTCGGGTTTGAATCGGCGGTGATTCCGGCCGGTGAAATGAAAGACCCGGAAAAAAATGCACCATTTGCGCTGATGACTGCCGTTGGAATCATCGTTGCGTTTTACATCCTCATCCAACTGGTATCAATCGGGACACTTCCCGAATTAGCGTCTTCAGAACGCCCGCTCGCGGATGCAGCGGAAACCTTCGTAGGGACCTGGGGCGCGAGTTTTATTGTCATAGGGGCGCTCATCTCAATTCTTGGAAACTTAAACGTCGGTTTACTTGCGACGACCCGACTTCTTTTTGCAATGGCGGAAAACAAGGATATTCCGCAGGTTTTAGCGGCCGTCAGCGACAGATTTAAGACTCCGCATTTCGCAATTATTTTAACGTCAGCCTGCATTTTTGTTTTTACTGTTTATAGTAATTTCCTTGCCGCTCTCACGATAAGCACGGTTACAAGAATTATTGTTTATGGAATGACCTGCATTGCACTTCCGATTTTCCGCTATCGGAAAGATGCTCCGGAAGCCGGTTTTCTTGCCCCCCTCGGAATTCTCGCGGCGGCACTTTCGCTTGTTTTACTTGGGTGGTTGATGCTTAGCGTAAAACTGATCGATATACAGCAAATCGCAATTGCCGTAGCAATTGGCGCCGTAATTTATATTGTCTCAAGAGCGTTTAGAAATAAGACTGAGACTTTGGAATAATTAGAAACGGGACCGATCTTAGAGCAAAACTTTTCGCTGAACGCGTTCAATTAATTGGGGATCGGAATTCTGTGTGATGTGGGGAAAGGAAAGAATAAAGGACAATCGCGTTACAAACCTATTTTTTCGATTCCCGATTTTCATAAAGCATACTTAAACCATTTAGCAATAAATCCTCGTCAACGGTTTCTACATATCGTGATTCCTGCGCAATCATCTGCGCAAACCCACCCGTGGCAATTATCTTCGACTTGGATTCTGTTTCCTTTCGCATCCTTTCAATAATGCCATCGACTAATCCGATATATCCGAAGTAAATTCCAGATTGGATAGAAGAGATCGTTGAATCTCCGATAACCTTTTCCGGTTTTTCGAAGTTGACTTCGGGAAGGTTTGAAGTTTTCTCAAAAAGTGCCGAGCCCAGGGTATTTGGTCCGGGTGAAATTATTCCACCCAAATATTCGCGTGTATCGCTAATGAAATCGATAGTAGTTGCGGTACCAAAATCACAAACGATCAATGGTGTTCCGTGTTTTTGAACAGCTGCATATGCGCAAACAAGTCTGTCAACGCCGCAATTTTCAAGCGGCGAATATTCGATCGAAAAACCGAAATCAAAGGTGTGATCGACAAAAATAGGCGATTTCCCAAAATAGCTTTCAGCGAAATCCTTAAAGGAATCTACAACTTCTTTAACGACCGACGATATTATTATTCCACATAGTCGATCCGGCAATTTTCCGCCCGCTAAAGAGAAGATATTTCCCGCATTAAGACCTCGGTCGGTATTTATAGCAAACTTCTCCCGCAAGCGTGTGTCCTCGAATAAACCGAATTTCGTCGAAGAATTCCCAATGTCGAT
>JBGTGX010000020.1:0-44268 GCA_041746475.1 Pyrinomonadaceae bacterium
CTTCGAAATATTTGATCGCCCTCAAAAGTCTGAGCGTCGCCGACCCACGTTCTTCTTCTCTCAGTGAGGAAAACGATTCGAGTCGGCCCAAAAAATCCCTTAACGCGTTGACGACATCGTTCTGTAAAGGTCGCTCATCATTTCTGAATTCCTGCTCGGCCGGTTGTTTCGCCCATGTTTCCTGCCGAATTCGTCTAGCTGACCACGTCTGTAAAAACTCCAAATAACCATACTCGATACCTAAATATGCCTTGATCTCCAGATCAAGTCTCTCTTTACGATCCGGGTTGGCGAGAATTTCATCCTTTATCACACCTACCTTTTCGGCCCGTGTTAATTGATTCGAAATCGATTCCGCAAATTTAAGATATACGAGCCGGGATTCGTAATCGGAATCTTTCTTTGCTTCCAATTCCTCAATACGCGTCTTTAGCCGACTGCGAATGGCACCCGAATCCCCACCGAGTTTAAGGACATCGTGTAACAAAATCAGATCGCTGAACTCATCTTGCGACGACACTTTCCCGACCAAGTGCTTATAGTAGTCACGGACGAAGGCTTTATCTTCCTCGTTTCCAACGCTCGCAATTATTCTTGCGATCACTATCGAGCGCCGGATCGCTTCTTCATCGGATTCGGCTTTCTTTAAGAATCCCCGATATTTTTTTGTGATCTCATTTGAATCATAAAAATTAGCAACCATTTCTACCTGGATAAACGTACGGAGTTTTTCGTTCGCTTCAATCCTGTCATTCAAATATCTTGCGACATCAGGTGGAGAGAGCTTCCGCGGCACAATTCCCCCGGTAAATTGATCTGGCTTAAAAATAAACCGATCCAATTCGGGAATTGATGGAGTTTCAGATGGTGTTTCTCCGCCACGAAGATCCTCGTTCGATTTATTCTCTTCTGACATAACTTGGGTCCCTCTACATCCAATTGTCAGCAATAATATACAAATTATCAGCCGACGGTTTATCCATAAATTTCGCATATATGCATTGCAGTTCATAAAATAGCTTTTACCAAGGTTCAAGCAAAGGCCTACCTTCAATTCGCATCCGCGTGATCAAATTGAACTGCCCGGCGGGAGCATCAAACGTAACGGCTCCATCGCGAATTCTCTTTGACGCATTAACCGCGTTATTGACTTCAGTGCCGTTTGCATCCATCACCGAACACTCGGTCGGAGGATTTGCTGCTGGTGCGTGAACAACCTCTCCGAGAACATGGCCAATTTCATGGGAGAGTACAAACGGATTTGTATTTGTGCCATCCATCGTTGTTGCAATCATAAATGCCGAAAACTTCACCTGGTTGATCGCTGGCCTGGCCGGGTCTATCCGATGGCCGGACATCATTGCTTCGGCACGGTTTCCCGCGGTTAGAGTATTGATAACAAAAACATCAACTACGTTGTCTCCAGTATCATGATTTTTTAAAATCGTCCTTTGTTCGAGCGATCCAGCGTTCCAATTGTTGTTTCCGGCCGGAACCGCCCACGAGACCAAATTCGCGGGATTCGGACGTCCGACCGTAAGCGATTGCCGACTATCGCCCGTTAATACTTGATCGATCGTAACACGAACGCCGGTCGCTTCAGTAATTACTATATCTGCGGATCGTTGACCCGCCGGGTCATTAAAACGGGCGGGATTCCGACTTACCGTTGCGCTGTAAGGCGCCGCAATTAGGGCGGCAATGGCGTTTGCGGTAACTATCGGTGTAGCACCTGGCGCCGGGTTGATCGGACCAATAACCTGCGACGGTTTTCCGGCCGCATTTATTCGAAATCCCAATTGGCCGTCTCCGGCAGCAGTTAGTCCGCTATCATTTGAGATTGAAACTAGATTTTCAGGAGGATCGACAGCCCGAACGGCTTGGGTCAATCTTGGTCCAATAGCCGCCTGCGCAAATGTACGTCTAACCCATTTCAATACACGCTTTTCAGCGTCATTCAATTGAACAATCAAGGCCCCACCGGGCGTTAGCCGTAAAACGTGAACCGCAACCCGCAATCGGCGACGGTCCGTTCCGACCGGAAGTTCAACAATTGCTTTGCATTTAGGGTTTTGCGTGCAGCTCGGAATTACGTATGAGGCACGAACTAATTGATCAAGGATTTCAACTTGTTTTTGATTGGCGTCAACAAGATCGGAAACCATTATAGTCTGTTTATCGGCGCCCGCTTTGTCTACCTTATCCGTGACGAGCCTCAAATAGCCAGTTCGAAATCGCTGAGTCGATCCCTGTTTTTCCGCCTTCGAGGCGAGTTTGCGTTGTGCAGCATCGGCATCAGTAAAGGCCTTATGACCAGTGACCGCTCCTGCGGCATTGTAAACAGGGCACAACGCCTCTATCTCAACATCCAGCAGTCCTGAGGCCCGAAGGTCCAAAACTTCAACCTTAAACGTATCTCGGTCACGATCTCCATGCGTGTGAAAACGCCGAAAATCAAATGCCGGGAAAGGAGAGCTGCCGTCTGGGTTGTTTCCACGATCAGTGCTGTAATTGCTAATGTTTAAAACTACGAGGCTCGGATCATTGGCGTATGGAAGATTTGGTGATCCATGTGTGAATCGGATCGTTGCCATGGTACCGCGCTTTACAAACACATGTTTTTTTTCGGTACTTCCATCTTCCTGCTTCTCTAGAAAATCCGGGATCGTGACAATATTTCCAGGTTTCACCTGTGCCGGATCAACTGCGCGATTTACGATTGATGCGTTTGCCGATTCTGCGCGAAGTGCCGTGCAATCTGGCAATCCGTTCATGAATGCGATATTGCATAAACTGTCACCCGCCTGGGCAGTTTGAGTAGTTGGCATCTATTTTCTTAAATCCTCCACTATTCCTTCTTCCAACTTCGTCCGTCCATATCCGGGAAGGTGATCTTACAATTTCCCGGATCGATATTTGAGACTTTTGCGTAGCCCTTGCTGTCCAGAGTTCCGCTTGCAATTTTTTGTCCGTCGGGCAACGTCACCAGGTATTTTTCGCCCGGGACCGGATTACCTTCTTCATCTTTTAATTCGATCTCGATCCAGGATTTCTTATCCTCATTCATACTCGAATTCGGATTATGCGAGGGCGACGAGCCGTACATCATCTTTTCAAATTTCTTTCGTTTAGCAATTTGGTTTTTATAGGTCGGTGATTTACTGCCCGGATCAGCGTTGTCCGCGATGTGCGCTTCTTCGGGGGCTTGCGGTTCAATAGTCATAGCCGTTTTGGCGCTTCCCGCCGCTCCACCGCTATTTATATTAACCATCGTTCCTTTTATATCGACTCCCATCGGAGTAACATGTACAAAGTTACCCCCGCATTTCAATGTTATACCCATTTGCGCGTCAAAAACGATTTCAGAAGCTGTCAGCGAAAATTTCCCGGCAACATCGACCGAACAATCCGCACCGTAAATTTTATTTACCTCTCCATCGATCTTTTCCGAAGATTCTCCGTTGATTTGTCCGTACCTATTTTCCTCAACCAATACATGATAGTCACGTTTTATGGTTTTCATCGTATCTCTTTCGACGATCTTATGTTCATCCCGCTTAATTTGCTCCCGCTTATCCCGCTGAACATATGTGTGGCGGTCATTGGCGATTAGCTCACGGCGGTCGTTTTTAACCCGAATATCCTGATCTTTTTGCGCGTGAACAAAGATCTGTTCTTCCCCTTTCTTATCTTCAAACCGGATCTCATTAAAACCTCCCCCGCCTTCCGAGGAATCACTTTTAATCGTGGATTTTGTTTTCTCATCTGGAAGTTCGTAAGGCGGCATCGCTCCCGGATTATAGACACATCCTTTGATCAAGGGCCTGTCGGGATCTCCATCCAAAAAATCTACGATAACTTCCATTCCGATGCGAGGGATAAATACGCTGCCCCATCGATTGCCCGCCCAGGTTTGCGCAACCGGAATCCAGCAAGAACTACTTTCATCTGATTTTCCGTCGCGGTCCCATTGAAATTGTGCTTTTACCCGACCAAGTTTATCCGTATATATTTCATCTCCCGCAGGACCTACGATAAAAGCTGTTTGCGAACCTTGAATTATTGGTTTTGGCGTTTTGCGTTCAGGGCGAAATTCAGGAAATCCTGATCCGTGTGGAATACAGGTAAATTCATTCGTGTATGCTTCGTCAACTTCGGATTCGGACTCAAACGAGGGCGTTTGGTCGCAGGTGTGGGTGATCGAGAGTACAATATACGACATATTCATCTCTCGGGTCGGATTGTTTTTAAGGTGAAATCGATACCCTGCCGTTAGGGAAGCACAATCCGAAATTCCGCGCAATACTTTGTGTTGGGAATCGATCGCAAGAATATTATTTTCTACAGCTTTCTTGTTATCTGAAAATATTGTGTCGAGGTCGCTTCTTTTTTCGCTACCGCTTGGGTCAATTCCATCGTACCGCTTCGCATATCCGCCCGGATACAGGTATGTTTCCATATCCTGGTTACCACCGATACTTTTGCTGCTTGTGATTGTCGCATCGAGCTTTTTACCCGGGAGTTGCAAATTGTAGTCCCATAGCGTTTGTTTCCCGCTCCTAAGATTGTAATCAACTGAAAGCGAAATTACCGATCCTTGCCAACCGCCACCCTTTCCGAGATCGATGTCATACATTGGGACATCTGACTTATTCGGACAATCCTCGGGTGTCGTGTATTCATCGCGAACAACTAACTTGTCTACTTCCTCCGAATGATCGAAATAGAAATAGATGCCCTCTTCTTCCATCAGACGCGAAGCAAAGTCATAATCACTTTCGTTATACTGAACGGTATAATTTCTAGGTTGATACGTTTTTTTCAACTGAAATCTAACCTGAAAGCCCTCAAAGACCTCGGCCAAAATGTCAGGCACGGATTTTCGCTGAAAGATTCGCGACTGAATAATTTGGGTCAAGCGCCATATGCTGGGGACAATTCGTACACTATAGTATGAAAATCTCTGACGACGACCGATCTGGGTAAACCGATTGACCATTCCCATATATTTGCGCTCAGTTTCGTCTTGCTGGTGATAGATAACAGCTACCGTTTGCCCGAGAATTTTCTGAATATCGATCTGCGTAACGTCATTATCGTCATCAGCCTCTTCGTCGTATAAAAGTTCTACATCAATTTCAAAAAGGCTCGAAATACCTTCCGTTACCTTTAGTTTATTGAGTAACAGAAAATCTTCTCCAAGCGGAGTTTCGATTGAAAGAAGTCTGTTTTCCTGAGTTGCCTTAGCCATACTTAATTCTCAACTGTTTCCCATTTATTGAGCAATTATGGAGTTAACGAACCCTAAGCAATTTCATACTTAAAATTCTCGTCTTTTCCAACCGAAACGTGAACTTTTGAAATTCCCGCGCCGGACGCCATTCCTGACAAAACCTCGCCACTCATTTCGGGCAGCAGCGTTCCATTCAAAATATTTATTACGTTTCTGGCACCGCTATCAACATCGGTGCAACGTTTCGCTACTGTATCTATGACGGAGTCGTCATAGGAAAATTGCGCATTGTGATTCGTTAAAATTCGATTTTTTATCTTACCGAGCTGCAATACTACGATCTTTTTCAAAATATCATCCGCGATCGGATAATAAGGGACAGTGACCATGCGCCCTAATAATGCCGGTTTGAACGCTTTTACAAGTTCCGGACGAATCGCTTCCTCGAGCCCGGCCGGATCTGGACGAGTGTCCGGATCGGCGTTTAAGGACATAATCAAATCTGTCGCAATGTTTGAAGTAAGAAGAATGATCGTATTTTTGAAATCGATTTCACGTCCTTCGCCATCTTCCAAAACACCTTTGTCGAACACCTGATAGAAAAGCTCCATTACATCCGAGTGGGCCTTTTCAACTTCATCGAGAAGCACAACCGAATACGGTTTGCGTCTAACGGCTTCTGTTAAAACGCCGCCTTCTCCGTAACCGACGTACCCCGGAGGTGAGCCCTTCAGACTTGAAACCGTATGAGCCTCCTGATATTCGCTCATATTGATCGAGATCAGGTTTCGTTCACCGCCGTAAAGTGTTTCGGCGATCGCCAAAGCAGTTTCGGTTTTTCCGACACCGGAAGTTCCGACTAAAAGAAATACGCCGATCGGGCGTTTTGGATCGGTCAAACCGGCGCGGGAGGTCTTGATCCTTTCGGCAATGACCGCCAGCGCATGATCCTGACCGAGCACCCTTTCGCCAAGCGTTTCCTCAAGTTTCATGATTTGGTGAATCTCATCGGCAACCATTTTACCGACAGGAATTCCAGTCCATCCCGAAATAATCTCCGCTATCGCCTGCGAATCTACCACTGGAGACATCAATGGTTCATCACCTTGTAATTCTTTGAGCTCGGCGTTTAATTGTTTTAGCTCTTCTTTAAGGGCGTCTACATTTATCGGTTCATCCGATTCCGTTGCAGTTGCGGTCGCGGCCGCATCGCCCGCTTGCGACCCGGTATCTTCCGCCGTTGCCGCCGCTGTGCTCTCTGCTCCGGGATTCGATGATTTAGCGGTTTTCGATTTCGCCGAACCATTATTATCCACACGCGACATTTCAAGCTTGAATCTTATGTTTCGGATCTTATCGGTAAGATCTTTTTCTTTTTCCCACTGCGCGTTTAATTTTTCCAGCCTGATTTCCACTTCCGCTCTTTCGGTTTTGAGTTCTTCAAGCCGTTCCGAGTGATCTGAGCCCGTGATCTCCTCGCGCTCGAGCGACTCAATTTCACGGGTCAAATGGTCGATTCTACGTGTCGCGTCTTCAACCAGACCGGGTGTTGCACCTTGCCCAATCGCGACCTTAGCGCATGCAGTATCAAGAACACTTACTGACTTATCGGGAAGTTGTCGTCCCGTGATGTATCTGTGCGAAAGTTTTACACAATCGACAATTGCTTCGTCAAGGATTCGTACGTTGTGATGTTCTTCCATCTTTCCGCCGATCGCGCGCATCATGCCAATTGCCTTTTCTTCATCCGGTTCGTCGACTTTTACGACCTGGAAACGACGTGCAAGTGCCGGATCTTTTTCAAAATACTTTTTATATTCGGCCCAGGTTGTAGCAGCTATAGTGCGAAGTTCGCCTCGCGCGAGTGCCGGTTTTAGAAGGTTTGCCGCATCGTTTTGCCCGGCGGCTCCACCTGCCCCGATCATCGTATGGGCTTCGTCGATAAACATAATTATCGGCTGAGGCGATGATTTTACTTCGGCGATTACGGATTTTAGCCGATTTTCAAACTCTCCTTTAACGCTTGCACCAGCTTGAAGCAGACCCAAATCGAGTGTTCGAACAGCCACATTTTTTAATGGTTCGGGGACGTCGCCCTGCGCGATTCTAAGTGCGAATCCTTCGACGACGGCGGTTTTACCGACGCCCGCTTCACCCGTCAATATTGGGTTGTTTTGTCGACGGCGAGTTAAAATATCTACGATCTGACGAATTTCAAAGTCGCGACCGAGTATCGGATCGATTTTACCAGCCCGCGCCTGAGCGGTTAAATCCTCTGTATATTGGTCGAGCGATTTTGTTTTTCCCGGCACTCCGCTTGCGACCTGATCACCCGAGACTCCGGCGGTATCGCCGAGCGCGCTCGATTCATATTCTTCAGCAGAATCCGATGTGATGTCGCTAAAATCCTTTTGCAGTGTTTCGACCGAAATATGCGCAAATTCTTTTGAAATATCTCTTGCTATTCGAGCCGTGCTCTCGTCTTGGAGCAGCGAAAGCACCAAGTGCCCGGAGCGGACGCGAGCTGAACCAAAGTCAATTGAAGCCTTTAGCCATGCGTCTTGAACCCAACGCGGAATCCTTTCGCTCAAGCCCGGTGTCCTTGTGTTTCCGGTTTTAAGCCGATCGAGAGATGTCGCGACATCTTTCGTCAGGCGATCGGTATTAACTTCGAAATGATGGCAAATCTTATGTAGATCCGTATCGTCCCTTTCGAGCAGCTTCATCAGTAAATGCTCGATCTCAACATCATAATTCGTACGTGACAAACACAAACCTGCGGCATCTTCCAAAGTCCCGCGGCAAGTGTCGTTTAGTCTATTCACCAAAGATTTTAAATTTACGTTCATTTCGATTCTCCTAAGTCGATTAATAAGATCTTTACGTTATTTGTAATACAACCTGATCATCATCATTTTCAAACGGTTTAGATTTGAGCCATGAGGTCCAGCCGAGCATCGGACGCCGTTTTGCACGAGTTGTTAGTACGCATCCCGGAACTTCGTCGCTTTCTAACAAAAGCTGAACATCAAAATCCAGTTCAAGTCCGGTGATAAGTTCAACAATAGACTTTAGCGGTGTATATCCGCTGCCGTTTGGCAGGAAACTACTAAATTTTTGGAAAGACATTGAGCCCAAAACAAGCCGGAATTTCGACTGTTGATCCCAAATTCTCGATCCAATTATCGCACTATCGCCAACGGACGAATTTGCGAGTCCTAGCTGCGTTTTACTTTCGGTATCTAATTCTATCCATTGACCGAAAAATTGATGGATTTTTGCCTTAATTGCGAAGTAATCCGATAAAATCTGTCCAAGTGCGGTGGCGGAGTGCGGTTTTTGAATTATCAGGCCGCTATATGGAAGCAATCCCTCATCGTCAAGTCCAAGTCTGCCTTGTAAACCGCGTGTTCCAATTCCCGTAAAGTCAAACAAATAACTTGTGAAATCATCATTTCCGCGTTCATATTGCACCGGGAATCGATATTTTTCCCATGCGCGAAAAAACAAAGAGACCGATCTATGGGTGAAAATATCCGTAAAACCCCACAATGCAGTGTCATTGTAGCGAGCTCGGTCGGTTATCAATTCGGAGTAATGGGTAGGCAAAACCCCGACAATTCCGACCATTCCCATGAAATTGACGGTCATTTCGATCGACTCTTCGCCGGTTTGCGGGTCTTCAACGATCTCTATATTATGAATCTGGCTCGGGGGAAATCTTAAAGAGGGATTACCGCGTATCCTCACTAGCTCATTTTTGGGTGTTGCACCACGGCTCAAAGGCGTTCGTTCCGGATGGAGCTTTTCAAGAAGCCGAATGGCTTGAAAAAAATCAAACCTTCCCGGTTCACGAAATAATTTTTCTGGCAAAGCACTTTCAGACATAAATTTAGACAGTTCGAAAGATAACTAAAGCAGATTCCTATCGCCGGTTCGCGGAACCCATCTTTTAACCTCGCCTTCGCGCTGTTTGGTTTTAACTACCATTTGATTAAAGGAATTGATTGACGAATAAAGACCGAAAAACCTCTCTAAAACCGACGCAAAAACGTATAATCCGCTCCCGACATATTGCTCTTCGTCAAATTCCAATGTGGTTTCAATACCCCGCACGAATCCCGCCCCGATTTGTCCGCCAATCTTGCGGACCACTTTCTTGCTTTCAATTCCAGTTATTCCGAGGATTTGTTGATGGACAGACGAAGAATCATTGAAATTGTAAAGCTGGAGAATTTCCTGAAGTGCTTCCGGCGTACCGTCATCGTTTTCAAGTAGAGAAAGATAGTTGAGATTAAGATGCGATATTATTCGCCACTGCGCAGCTCTTCGTTGCGGTGGGCGTATTGTTTCAGTAGGTTTCGTAAGGCACCGGATTCGTGAAACCATGGCTGTGCCTTCAATTTCAAAATCTCCTTCTTTGCTTCCAAACGGCAGCCGAGCGGGTAGATCACGATTACTACAAGTGCATTTTAGTGTCAGCACCTCTTCCGCAGGAATTTTGGGATCAAAGCCGATATCAACCAGAGTCACAAACATCTCCGTTCCGTCATCATCCGGTCGTTGTGATTTTCTTCGGTTTGCATACCAGAAGACCTTCTCACGATTTTTTTCGAAGGAATGCCGGGTAGAATAGAACGGGAAAAACTCGCGCGTATCATTAGAAATTGAATCCGTAGTATAGACTTTATCTATAGAGTAAATCTCGGTTGTTTTCTGATGATGAACATCCGGAAATACTTGATATTCGTATTTCTGCTGTGAGAGATAGATCGGATCAGCAGTTTTCGAAAACAAATTCACGATCGGAGAACAGCCGAGCAGGAATGTATCCTTGTCGATCGGCGCCCGAGGAGGGGTTACATCCTGCATGTTAAGGACAATGTCGAATTGGTTTCCAAAATTTTTAGCCGCCGCCTGGTCGATCCCAAACACATCAAAAAACAAAAATTTATATGGGAAAGCGAAGTATTCCGTCAGCAAACGATAGCCGGGAAATGACCGTTTTGTATACGGGAGCATTGCGTGTTCTTGATCAAACCCAACCTGCCGGATGCAATCCGATTTCAGATTTATGGGATCCGGCAATCTGAGCTGGATATTCGTGATCGTCTGCATTCCAGCATTTTCAATCGGCGTCTGCTGCGGTACGAGCGATACACTTTTTGTGTGATTGAAAATTAATTCGTACAGGGGGAACGCAAGCTGTGGATCCCCATTTATGTAAAATCTCAGAAATTCAGGTGCCTCGCCAGTCGCCGCGTCTTTGATCTCACTTAGAGTCCCACCGCCAAAGCAGCTCAATTTGATTCTAACCTGACAATCGGAGAGTTTGCCTTGTGCGTTTGGCGGGGCAATTGATTCAAGCTCCGAGGAAGTAATTTCAATCGGTACTAATTGAGTGTCATAGGAAGTTTGGAAACGACATGGAGCACCATCGATCGGTCGGGAATATATGCTTGCACCGCGTTCTATGGTTTGCGCCGTTGTCTGTTTTGTTTTCGATGAACCAGAAACGAAATGGCTTATTGCCATCGACGGAATCGGGGCAAGATAATGCGGATAAACAACGTTTAGGAAAGACTCGGTTATTTCGGGAAGCTCGTCATCGAGTTTTAATTTTACCCGACCTGCTAAAAACGCGAATCCCTCTATCATCCGCTCGACATGCGGATCCTCTATTTTTTCTTCATCAATTAGCAATCGGGATGCTACTTTCGGATATTTACGCGCAAAATCCGCACCCATTCGGCGCAGAAATATCAATTCCCGCTCGTAATAATCTAAAAGTTCGTCACGCATCTTTTTCCGAACTGCACAATACCGGGTTAGTCATTTTGAATAACTTCGAATTCGCCGTTTCCAACGGTAAGAACAGTGTCGAATACAATAGGCTCCGGAGTGGGTTCAACTTTCAGGAATCCCTGAATCTTGAAAATAACTCCGCGTCGTACAATATCCGTGCTATCAATCGTAATTTGCAAATTAGCTAAACGGGGCTCGAAAACTCGCAGGGTATCCTCAATGTTTCTAAGCAATTCGGACTGATCATTCGAATCCTTCGAACTCAGCCCCGTAAAATCAGGAATGCCGTAAACCGCAAGCGAGTTTCTCACTTCTTCAAGCCCCTCAGGGATGTCAGCAAAAGAATGACGTGAGTTTAGAAGCCATTCAACGTCCCGCCGCACCGCCTGCTTCAATTCTTTCAGGCTCTGTGAACCTGATTTTGAGACTTCAGTCGAATATTCCGGGTCATAATCAATTAACCGATCGACGATCGAGGGGGTAATTTTTATATCTTTTTCGCGCAATTATTAACTCCGGGGATTTATTCTATCTTGATGATATCAGAAAATCAGAAACTAACCGTATTCCCTTAAATCCGGTTAGTTTCTTAAAGTAATGCAAAGAGTTCAGCAAAAAAGCAAATTATGCAGTTTGCGCAGTTCTTGAATCATATTCAACAAGACCGACGCTTGTAAGCGCTCCGCTTGCATCTTGTGCTTTATAGTCAATTGTGATCTTGTCCGCATTAAGCATAAGACTTTCGTACGAATCAGCATCGCCACCCGAAATACTCTGATGCGAGACGTAAACCACATCCAATGTAACCTCTTTGTAGGTTTGTTGTGTTGCGTCCCCAGTCTGTTTCGTATGGAAGATCTTAATTTGCGGAAAGTGGGTGCCATTAGCACATCTCTTGAAAAATTCAATTGAATGCCTTCCTTCAACCGTATTAAGTTGGAGAGGTGCGAGAGTAACCCGTCCTCCTGAATGACCGGTGCCACCGGGAGAGACCGCGCTGTCGATTCCGTAGTTGATGCTCTGAAGTTTTATTGTGTCTTCATATCCCACATCCTGGCTTTCGCCATCCACACCCTCAATTTTCATGTAAATCGCCATTATTTTTCTCCTTATCTATTAAAAAAAAGTTTCTATTCGCCGCCTAACAAATCTTGATTTCCCAGTTGGTTACTAGAGTCTGTTTGCGTCACATACATAAGACGAGAAGGGAAAATAATTTTGCGAATTTGTGTATAAAATTATTTCCCCTCATTGCTATTTCGCCGGAGCCGGAAGATCGGCAACCAATCTTAGAGACACCGCTAATTCGTCAAGTTGGAAATGCGGTCTTAGAAATGCGACTGCCCTGTATGCCCCCGGCTTTCCGGGAACTTCCGCGACGTCAATTCTCGCCGATCTAAGTGGTTTTTGCGCCTTCGCTTTTTGGCTCCCGCTGTCGCTATCCAACACGTAGTTATTTATCCAACGATTGAGAAAGCGCTCAGCTTCTTCCCGGGACATAAAGCTCCCTACCTTATCCCGCATCATTGCTTTTAGATAATGCGCAAATCGCGAGATCGCCATAATATATTGGAGCTGCGATGAAAGCCGCGCATTCGCATTGGCATCATCCGTGTCATAAGATTTCGGTTTATTAGCCGATTGCATCGCAAAGAATGCCGCGTAATCCGTATTCTTGCAGTGCACCAGAGGAATAAAGCCGTTGTCCGCAAATTCCTTTTCTCGCCTATCTGTAATGGCGACTTCCGTTGGACACTTCATCGCGACTTCACCTTCATCGGTTTCGAAAGTATGCGTCGGCAGACTGTCTACGAGCCCGCCGCCTTCGACGCCGCGAATCGCAACACACCAACCGTGCATCGAAAATGCTTCGGTAAGTCTGGTTCCGAGTGAATAGGCCGCGTTTGACCAAAGGTATTTTTTGTGGTCGCTGCCATCTACATCTTCCTCAAACATAAAAGTTTCAGTCGGTTTCGTGGAGGCGCCGTATGGAACACGCCCCAATGTATGAGGCAATGTTAGTCCTACGTAGCGCGAATCTTCGGATTCTCTAAAGCTCCGCCATTTCATATATTCAGTACGGTCAAATATTTTCGAAACGTCCCGAACTTCGGACATTTCTGAAAATTCGTCCCAACCGAACATTCCTGCGGAAGCGGCGCTGAAAAATGGAGCGTGTGCAGCCGCTGCTACTTGAGAAATGCTTTCCAATAACGCCATATCCTGAGGGTGATTGCCAAACTCAAAGTCACCGATTAAAGCACCATAAGGTGCACCACCAAAGGTTCCATATTCCTCTTCATACAATTTCTTGAACATCGCCGATTGGTCAAATTCAAGTGCGCGTTCAAAGTCTTTTAGAAGATCTTTCTTGGTGCAGGACATTACCCTTAGCTTTAGCTGAGGACTCGTCAATGTGTTAGAAACGAGATGGTGGAGTCCGCGCCACGAACCTTCGAGTTTTTGAAAATCCTCGTGGTGCATAATCTCGTTCATTTGCGCAGAAACGAGACGGTCGATTTCAGCGATACGAGCGTTTATCGTCGCGTCCATATTCTTGGACATCGTGATCTCGCCCCGCATCACTTGCCCGACGAATTCGCCGATCATATCTTTTGCGCGATCTTTTTGAAATTCGTCGCGCGCCAATTTGCCCTGAGTCAGAATTTGGTCAAGAAGCCCTACTTCTTGTTCTTCGACTTCTGCTGACGCAGCTGCTGCCTGTTCTTTTTCTTTAGCCATTTATTTATTCCTCCTTCCCGTCTTCTTTGTCCAAACCACCGAGCGCATCGCTGAGTTCTTTTTGTTTGTCGGAATCTGCGATAATTTCTTCGAGCATTGTTTCCAACTTGTCGTTCCCGTCCATTTTCGACCGGAGGTCAGAAAGCTTTTGACGTGCATCAACCAGTTTGCGAAGCGGCTCTACCTGCTGGACAATTTGGTCGGGTTCGAAATCCTCGATGTCATTGAAATTGAGTTCAATTCCCATCTTGCTTCCGTCATCCTGTAATTTATTTTCAATTGTGTATGCGAGCCGTGGTTTCATGCCGGACAATACCTGATTAAAATTATCGGCATCGATTTCCACAAATTTCCGATTTTTTAACGCGGGAAGAGCTTCTTCGGGTTTTCCGACGAAATCGCCCATTACGCCTACCACAAACGGCAGTTCCTTTAACTCAATAGCTCCACCGACTTCCACATCATATGTGATTTGGATTCGCGGCGGGCGTACACGATCTAACTTATGCTGTAAACTTTCCTTTTTTGGCATTGACTCATCTCCTTTTTATTTTCCTGCTGAATATACTAACTCTACTATTTTCCCTAAAAAAATCTACTCTGAAGGCGGAATGCCGCCATCTCCCGGAGGCGTAACTGAACCCTGCGGCGGCGCGGGCGCACTGATCGGTGGTGGAGAAATCGGCGATCCCGTTGGGTTAGCTTCAGTTCCCATGGTATTAAAACCAAGTGTTTGTCTGAGCTGTTCAAGGATGTTCTGGTCTTTGATCACATCCTTAAGCCAGGTTTCGAGCGGCATATTGCCCCATTTCACCGCGCGATCTACCAGATATGAAACCGGGCTATGCGGTTCTGTTCGTTTAAAGAACTCCGATAACGCACCAAGTTTCTTTAAAGCATCGCGCCTGCTTTGAATTGCGCCCGACGCCGATCCCCCGGCGACTTTACCGCTCGGAGCTCCATCGGCAACTTCGGAGACTTCCTCTTCGTCTATCGGATCCGGTTCCTCAGCTCTTTTCAGTTCGAGCAGTTTATTGGTTTCACGTTGAATCTCTTCTAATTGGCTCTTAAGGTCACTCAAACCGGGCGCTTGATTTCTATCGAATTTTTCCTCGATGACCCGATCTAGTTCCTTGATCATTGCCTTGCACTCTTCGATCGATACATCCAGCTCTTCATAAAACGCACGCCGCGTTTGAGCGACTGCCTTATTCCATTCCGCTGTCGTCGTGCGGTCTTCCTTTTCTGCTTGTGTTTTTAACGCTACAGCTTTCGCCTTTGCTTCCGGCCCGAGCGTATCGATGTTTTCCGGAATATCGAATCTTTTTGAATCCTCAAGCCCTGCAAAGCCAAAACCCTCGCTGGTGATCGGTGCATATTTAATGGCATAAGCAGCTTCGCGATCGAGCCAAGCTATAGCGTTTGCGCGACCCTCCATATTACCTTCGTCGATTTCCGGAAAGAGTGTCTCCCAAAAATCTTCCTGCAAGCTGCTTAATAATTTCAATCCGTCTCGAAGTCCGACATATCCAAATTCCTTTACCAAAGCTTCGGCAAGCCAAGCGGCTACCTGCAGATCTTTTGATTCTTTCGCCAGCGTCGCGACTGAAAGGTCAATAACTTTCTTAAAATCGGCGGTTTTTAATGAGCCTCCGGTATCTCCTAACGCCAACGGGTCATCTTCGCGCCTTGCCTCATTGATTTCATCATAAACACCCGAATATCGAACGCTCTCTCCCGACGGGGTTTCGCCGGAGATTGGTTTTAAAAGCACCTCAAGATCAACAACGGGCGGCTGCGCCATCTCGTTGACTTCTTCATTGGCTGCTTCTTTTGGGTCTTCCGATTTTTCGTTTTCTTCTGCCATTAAGAGAAATTCTCCAATACTTTATTCGCAACAAGTAATATTAGTCTAACTCCCGAACAATAAAATCTAACCTTCCTCTTCCGGGTCATGGATGAATTCTATAGATTCAATTTCGGAAATTGCCCTGTGACCATCTTCGAGCTGATAAAGGCGTACACCTTTTCCAACTAAAATATCCTCTCCCGCGTCTTGCCAGTCTGTTACCCGTCCCAAGCGGATCGCGTCGTCATCACTTTTGAATGATTCATTATACAACGAAGGAATAAACATTTCTCCTTTTGTTCCATTAGTCATTTCTACCTCCGCCTGCATCCAATATTTATCCCGTAACGACTCAGCATCAGCAAACACAACCTTTTGCACTTGTTCAAAAGGCAGCCAGGTGTACGAATCCTTTACGATTGCTTCAAACACACACGAGGTTAGATCATTGAAGTCTCTAAAATCACCAGATGCCTCGCCATTTACCTTACATTGAAATGCGGGTCTTTGCTGCTCAACCTTTTCGACCACTTCTTTTGCTTCGGCAAGTTTCCCATCTTTAACCTGAGCAACTGCGGCGAGCAATCCTTCAACGTAATTCGGCGGCTGCATCAAACATTCCGGGATTAGCCCTTCCGAAAACAAACTTATTCGATCGCGTTCGGCTTTGAAATTTTGTTTATAGATCTGTGCGCCGATCATAGCGCTGACATCCTGTTGGCCAATAACTTCAAGCTGTCTTTCTGCACGATCCCAGTCACCTGAAAAACAGGAAAGTTCGAAAAGAAAAATTCGCGCGGTAATATCGGTTGGTTTCGATTTTACGGCATTTAGTGCCTCGTCGATCGCAGCGCTCAGGTTTCCGTCGTTCAAAAACGTTTTTGCTTTATTCATACTTTAAAAGTCTTTAATCCCTTAGGTTTCCGCAAAAATTACTGCGAAATGTTTTCCGGTGCCTTAACTGATCTAAACGTACTCCTATCGAATAAATCACCGCCGGTTGGTTTTACGGATGCTTTAACCGTTTTACCACCCACACTATACGTCAAAATATATTCCCCGCCCGGCTGTTTGCTCGGCGAACCGGCATCGAAGAATTTGAATAATCCCCAACTTCCCGGAAACTTAAGAGCCGCATTGGAATCCTGTAAAAACTGACTCAACGGTACCGGCGAAACTGGATTTGGCTGTGAGACGTTCGAATTTGAATTATTTGCAGAACCGCCTGGAGAAACCGGATTTCCCGAAGTCGAATTCGTCTCCGAAGTCGATGAAACATTCATAGAGACACCTGTTTCCTGACCGGAAGCAGCCGGGAATTTTAGCTTGACCGACGCCGTCCCTTCAGACGTTACTTTCTGCCCGTCAATCGTAACTTCTATAATCGCCTCGCTTACAGGAAGTAATTGGAAATCATATTCAAAGTTGGGACTTGCGTTTTCCCCAAAGAGTGCCTTTCGCAGCTTAAACGCATCATTCAGATATTTAACGAATTCGGGGCTAAATTTATCTCCGCCTTCTTTTACAACAAGCGCTCCGTCTTTCTCTTCAAATGATTTTTCGAGATAGCCGGTGTAGAATTTCGTCAAAGCACCATCTACAGGGTTCAGGAAGGCTTTAAGTTTTGTCAGATCAGCTTCGCCATCATCGCTGAACGGGTAGCCATTCTCAATCTCTTTCGCCATCGGCAGAATTTCCTGTGACCATTTCTTGCGCCGTCTTGTGTCCGCATCGCCGCCGAAAAATTCCTGAACCTCATCAATCGGTTCTTTCAGCAATCTCGATAATTCTTGACCGGCAGGTGTTTTGAAATTCTTAAGCAAGCTTTCGATGCTTCCATTGACCCGTTTCAATTTTCGATAAACAGTCCCTTTCTCATCTTCTGTCTCAATCTGTTTTGAAATTATTCTAATTTGATTAGCCGAAGCACCTACAATATCCTCGGCGAGTTCTTTTATAGTTGAACCGTAATTTTCAACCGGCAAAACCTTATCGCTCGGTTCCTGACCACTACCAACGAAGTCAAAAAGCGGTGAAAAATCCTTTTCCACATCGGTATCGCCGCCGGTGTCGGTCTTTGCGCCTTTGGAAAAGAAACTCTTGATCCATTCTATCCAACCAGCGGGTTCGGGTTGGGCGGAGAGATTTGTGTTACGCGCTATTTCTTCGAGTAATATTTTCATCGGAGAATCCGAATCCGAAAAAGCGCTCAATGTCCTTTCCATTAGCTCCTGTTTTCGATCGAAAGAATTTACTTTTGTACTTCGTACCAATTCTCGCCAATTATCGGTATATTCCCTGAAATACTTTTTCTCTAGATTTGCGATTTCGGTGGCCTGAGTTGAAATGTCTCCGGCTTTTTCACCCATCACCCAATCATCTTCGCTGAGCTCCTTATCGGCGTTCGCAATTTTCTCCTTCATAAAATTACGATAACCGTCAATCGTGTAAGCTCCTGGAATCGTATGACTTCCGCTAAGAGTCCCCGGATCGCGACCAGCCAAAATACTGTCGACCGTTACCGCGCCGACCTCTTTGGAAACTTCTGTCGTAACCCGATTTAAATATCGAAGATAAGAGGGAAATGCCCGTAATTTTGCGCGTGATTGATTTACCACATTTTCATCAAGCTTTATTCTTGGGAATCCACTTGAATCACCGGAGTACTGGCTTTCACGGTCAACCTGTTTGAAATAAAATTCCATCTGGGCAATCGAAATATCCTTCAGTTCAGCAGGAAGCTTGGATTCGGATACCCATGTTTCTTCAAGTGCGGTCGTAAAAGAGGTAGGTTCGGATCGAGTTTTGTATTCTTCGGACCACATCAGGTAAACCTTCAGAAGGTTGTATTTCTTGTCTAGCTCTTCCTCAACGTCGCTCGGCAGATTCTCAGCGCTTGCGCTCGTCTGCGAGTCCGAGAAGGCTTTCAGATCGGACACTACCTTCCTGAGGGTTGGTTGCTTATAGCGCTGCTCGATCGCGTTGTAATAAATATTGAGAAGCTTTTCTTTATAGAGGCGATTTCCGGAATATAAGCCAAAACGCATAAAAAACGGCGCGCCTTCACGCTCATTCTTATCGAGATCGACCAACACTTTTCTAAGGTTTTCAACAGCTTGAATTTCACGTCTTGAGTCATCCGCTGATTTTTGCAGCGGATCTTTATTTGCATCAGCCTTGACAATGGTTAAAACCGCGTCACCTTTCGCCGCCGCATCATCGAGCATTACCTTGTTGTTGTAAAGGGACAGCGCTGAAAGACCAAGTAAGACAGTGGTCAGCAGCACTCCGAGTATAGTAACGGCCCAACCAAGAATGGGGGGTTTTTGACGCTGTTGCTGAAACGTTTTTACAAGATCCCTATCTCTTAAAACTACTTCCCTGAAGAATTTCTTTGTAAAGTAGGTTTTCTCCGCCACTTGCGGAGGTTTGGGATTCGGTTGCCCATCGCGGCTTCTGTTTTCCGGAACCGCGGTAAAATAAAAACCTCTTAAAAATGGACTCTCACTAAAAGGGTTTGGGCGAAACAAAGTACTTACAAAAGCACCAAGCTTTCTCCGAGCTGACGCGAAGTGCAGTGGAAAATTAAATATTCGCAGCTGTCGCGACGGTGAAAACGGGGCTGACAAACGGATCAACCGGCGTTTCATTACTGAATCCTGGAGAATCTCATATTCACTATCGAAAAGTGATTGCGCGTTGTCAGACTTTTCGAGCGGAATGGTCGTTCCCCATACTAAATTTCCACCTTCATTTTTCGAGATCGAAAATGAATCACGAAAACCCTCGATCGAATCGGCATGGGTGAAAATCAGATAGACTGGAAATCGCGTTTTGAGTGATTTTGTTGTCTGGTCGAGTCGCGCTCTAATGACTTTTGCTTTTTCTTCGATCTCGCGCTCGTTTGAATTTAGAAGCTCTTCGGTGTCGACGGTTAACAAGAATCCATCTATCGGGCGTTTCGGACGAAACTTTTTTATCGTCTCCATTACGGCGGCCCACTCATTTTCACCGCCCCCATCTAATTGAAATCGTCCGGCAGTATCGACGAATACCGCGTCGCTTGTCACTCGCCAATCTACGTTTCGAGTCGGGCGTATAAGGTTTTGTTCAGATCTTCGCTGGCTTGGTAAGTTTTGAAAATTAAGTCCGGAGCTCAGCACTAATGAAGTCTTCCCACTTTTCGGCGCGCCAGCCACAACATACCACGGAAGTGAATAGACGGAATCTTTTCCGGCCGATCCGATATTCGAATCCTTTAGAAAATCAACAGCTTCTTGTCCGCTTTTTTCCAATTCAGGGTCTACACCGGAAGTTTTTGCCGATTTCTTTGTTTCCTTCGCTGGAGGATCGGCTTCGCCTTCGTCCGCCTCTTTGGGGTCATCCTTTTTCTTTTCCGCTTTTACTTTCTTTCTGGAAACAAGATAATTACCGACCAATGCAAATGGAATTGTCAGTAAGATGATAGCAATAATTACTATGCGGTAGTTGAGTCTTACTCCCAACGTGCTGCCTCCAAACCACACAACTGTGGAGGCTATGCCGTAGAGCGACATCATGCTGCCAAGACCTACTAAAAACCTAAGCTGACTGAACTGCTTCATAAAATATCAATCGCTCGCACAAAAATTCAACACAATTCGTAAAACTCCGAACGCAAAACCTACATTTGAAGTTTATCCATGGCGTCCTGCAGAAATTTCGAGGACATAAGAAACATCGCCAGATACAGAACAACCGCTAAAGCTAGACCGCCAAAAGCAGCGACTTTTGCCCAAACAGGAACTCCCCGCTTTTTGGGAGGCTCAGGCTGATCATTAGCGAGCCAGTTTGGCGAAAGCTCAGTCGGAACGATTTTTCCGGCTTTGACGAGGGCATTCGCGGTATTTTGCAGTGTCATAATGAGTTTTTCCTGCTCGTAGACCGCATATTTCCCCTTGAAGCCGAGAAGCATGCAGACATAATAAATTTCAACTGCATCTGCGGTCTGGTTTATTTGCCCCAACATCGATTCGAGCTTTTCAAAAAATTTATTTCCGGCAAGCTGCTCACCAAAGTATTCCAATTGAAGGGGATTTTTTTCCCATTCATCTTTGAGAGGGAAATTGTTCGTGAGAACGACTTCGTCAACGAATGCCGCCAGAGCAAATTTCGAAACGCGGACAATCTTATGATTGATTCTATAGCGTTCGGCGCGCTTTTCGAAATCCTCGAGCATCTGGGCGATTTTTGGTCTTAGCTTGTTGGAAGGTTCGACCGCCCCGGATTTTACTCGAAGTATCAAATCGAAAACCGGACCCGCAAATCTCACCAAATCATTTTTTGATACTTCCCGATCTCTTCCCACGTTTACCTCCTATTATTTTATTTTGCTTTGACGGCATACAATTCAAGTTGTACATCCTGAATTTCATCCGGCACATAAACTGAAATTACTTTGGAACCTTTCACACCGTCCCAATAGGGTCCAATCGTATCAAGCGAAAAATATTGAAACCCGACGCGTGTCGGAATAGGAGCCGGTGGCGGACTTGCATGTGTTAATACTACTCCCGGAAGAGCTGATCCGATGATCGTGTCAATCACGTCACGTGAACCGACCTTTACTACTCTTGGAACGCCTTCGATCAGTTTTGACTCCGGCATCTTGGCTTTTACTGCCAGATAAAATCCCGCATCCTTGAGAAGTCGTTCGTCTTCGATTCGCCCAACGTAAAGGGTATCCCTGGTTTTTTCGAGCGGAATTGGAACGCACCTGCTGGGAATAACAGTTTCGAGCAGATCTCTCAGTTGACCAGAAAGGGTGCTGAATGTGAAATGCAAATCGTCGTGGTCATATTTCACGATATCTTTTGGGTGCTCGTCAACTGAAAAAGTTAGGAGTTTACCTACGACCTCCGCCATTTCCAGATAGAGCTTTTCCGGGTGGAGCAGAGGCGAACGAAAATAATGTGCCATCGTCGGAATCGCCGAGTTAATAGTATGTAGAAGCCAAAAAACCGCTACTTCAGACGTTGTAAAATCTGCGAGCGATGCATTTTTCTGCCGCCGTTGTTCTCCAAGCGAGCTGCTTTTCGCAATCAGCACTTCGACAAGCTGTCGCTGCATATTTACCAGCCATTGCGACGAAGAGGCTTTTAGAACTGAGGGGATGAATTCATCGGAAATTTTTAGCTGTCCGGTTGGAGTTCGTTCGAGCTCCGCGATTTTTAGGGAAGTAAAACCGTCCCGAAGCTCGTCATCAAAAATTATTCTTAAATTACTTTTTGCGTAGGCTACGGGCTGCTCGTTTGTGCCGCTGGTTTCGTCTTTAACAAGCGCACCCTCCTGATGAAACCGCAAATTGTTATTAGCTTTTCCACCGTTTGCCTGGTAGTTTGCCTCTCCCATTTTTTTCGCCGGAATTACGAGATGAACGCCAAGTTTTTCTTTTTCGGGATGGAAATGATCACCGATCGGACGTAAATCGGGGACGCCTTCCGCATCTGGAACATTGACCATCAGACCATCCGGGAAAACGGCATGGCAATTGATGATCTGAAAATCGCCGTTGCTAATCGCTTCCCGATTGATTTGTAAGTCCAAAATTCCGTAATCAAAGGGATTTGCCGCGCGACTCCTGGAATTTACTAGTTCCTCGTAATAATTATCCCACTGCTGGAAATGATGTGGAGTCAGAAGCATTCCTTCATTCCAGACAATTTTCCGGTATTTGCTCATAGTATGTAGAGACTAATAGTAATTCGTTTGCAAAAAATAGTAAATACTCAGATTCGTATCTCGCCTAGACAGTGACAATTAAGACGTGTTTTTTTGTTTGCTGGCCGTTTCGTTGGATTTCAATTCCAATAGCGCGATTCGTATCCATTCGGGACCGGAGCGCATCGGAAACCGATCCGGGTTTTCATCCGTCCAATTTAGAACTGAGATCAACGGAATGTATCCAGGAGAATCATTCGGCGAGTCTTTTTTTGAGATTTTGTTCAACGCCGCAGAAGGCTTTTTGGGCATCGCAACCATTTCAATCGTATTCGGTGTCGGGGAAATACAATTTTCCGCCGCGGATGTTACCAAATATTCTCTGCATGCAAGCGGTCGATCAGAATGGATCGAACACGATTCATCTTCCAAAAAAGGGCAAGGAATTCCTTCCCGAAAATATTCAATGCCGAGCACTTTTCGCTCTTCTAACGTCAATCCCTTTCCGCTTCCTAGCTTCTCAAACAAACCAATCGCCGTGAAGGTTTCGAACGCTTTGTTAAACCGCTTAACAACTTTGCGCCTTTTAGCCGGCGGCATACCACGTATAATCTTCGCGATTTGATGCGCTTCGATTTTTGAGATCGGAACAATCTGCCGACAACATGCACCACAACCGGCTTTGCAAGATATTGTCTTGCCATTCTCGGTTATCTTGTCAATCGCGATTTTGACAAATGAATCGGTCATTTTCTGGAAGACCGGAAGCATCCTGGTCGGTTTTACTTTGCCCGTCGGAATGGACAATTCCATTGGTGCGGGCATTCCATCAACTGTCATATCAATGGTGCCGGTAACAAATTCGGGTTTATTCATCGATCGCAAGCTCAACTAAAAGTAAGTGCTTCTGCATTGACGCCGAAAGCTTCCGGATTTTGCGTAATTGTCCCGATTGCGAGAAAGCGAAGGGCAAACTCAAATTCTGCACTTGAAAGTTTCCCTTTGTCTTGCATAAACCATATCGAACGCACGCGAAGCGAACTGGCCGTCGGATTATCCCTCGCTAATCTTTCCATAGTGTTTCTCATCTGCAAAAATTGTCCGTCCACGCCTTGTTGATAAGCAGCTATGGTCACGAGGCCGTCATCGGCAACCTCATCTCCTATTTGAATGTTTAATTTGTCCAAAACTTCTAACATGCTTTCCGCTGTAGATAGAACATTTCCACGGTTGTTACCAAGCTTTGTTAAAGCGGCACTAACAACGAATTGAGGTATCAGATTTTTTGATCGTGCCAATGCGGTAATTGCTGCAGCGTTACTTTTTGCGTCCTTGATATTTGCCGCCAGTGCCGACGAACCCGAAAACTGATTAACTTTTCCTTTTAAGGCATTGATTTGCGCCGAGGTCAAAACGGGATTTGGATCATTACGAGCAATTCTTCGCATAAAACTTATCGCGGCTATTTCGATTTTTTCATTTTCGCTACCCCCCGATCTTGGCGACGCATCGGGAGCCGGTGTCGGATCGTCTGTGCCATCTGACTGCGGGGAGTTTACGGGCGATGCCAAGGGAGTGATCGAATCGGCGGGTCCTGGATCAGCATTTTCCGGTTTATCGCCTGAATTATCGTCGACATCGTCAACCCAATGGTCATCGTTAAAATCTCCGTCGTTTCGCGTAACTTGTGTCGCTCCGGTTCCGCGAAGAAGAAATATTGCGCCGCCTGCGAAAATCAAAACCAAAAGGACAAGTAATGGAGCGATAAGAAAAAATTTACCAAATCCCGAACCGGGAGCAGATTGTACGGAACTGGAAACAGTCGAAGTTGAAGGCGTTGCAATGATAGGTTTCGCTTGCGCAGGCCCACTATCACCGTCAGGGTGCATTCGATCTTCATCTTTCGATGAGAGGGATTCGGCGGAAGCAATTTCGACGGTTAACTCAACGCCGCCGCCAAGATCGAGTAAATCTCCATCAAACAAAACTTCAGGAGTTAGCAATTCCCGTTGATTAAGTTTCGTGCCGTTTGTTGAGCCGACGTCTTCAACCGTATATTCCGTGCCATTTCGGGTGATCTTAATGTGTTCACGCGAGAGCTTTGAGCTTGAAATCTGAAGGTCATTTTCCGGGTGCCTCCCGACAATAAACCTATCGCCCGTTACAGTAACTTCCTTCGGGGAGCCATTTTCGTCGTTGTATTTGAGCAGAAGCTTTGGCATTAATGAATCGATGTCTGACCGACAGCGCGTATTTAACGCGAATAAGTGGAAAGCGGCTGCATCGCAACGCCAAAATCGCGCGGGTTCTCGCCGATTATTGCAGCACCGAAAAATTTTGGAACATATTTGATATTTTCCGTCTGAAATTGAGAGGCAAGTTTTTCGGCATTCGCTACGAGAGTCCAAAAACTTCGGTCCTGACTTTCATTCGCCTCGAGTGCCGTCTTAAGGTTCTTCCCGAGTCCGCCCTCGCCGCTATTATAGCTCGCAATTGCTAGCGGAATACTCAAAGGACCTGTGCCGATCCGACCTGTTAGAGTTTTCATATAGGATGCCGCGGCTTCTGAGGCGGCTTGAGGTTGGCACCTCTCATCTGGATTAGCCGGCGAAGCCCCCGAACGCGTATCCAGCCCGTGTGCCCTTCCGGTTGCTTGAGTAAATTGAAACATTCCAAGTGGTCCCGTCCCGCTTTGCAGACAGGGGCAGTGTTCAGATTCGATCATCGCCAGGTAGAGTCCAACCTGCGGATCAATTCCTTTTTCATTGAAGGAACGAATTATAAATGGCGCATTTTTTCTTGCTCGTTCGAGAAGCGAAACCATATCACTCTTTAGGTAGGTTCTTCCGCCGCAATCATCAAGCCGCGTTCCGCGAATTCGACCCGCGTATCCGTCGAGCCACCGTCTGATTTGGGCAATCGCTGCCGGGGGGATGGATTCACCCGATCGGTTTCCGATTATTCTCGCAACTTTTTCGGCTTTTACTTTGATATACTGATCTTTTTCCGACGACGACAATGCACCGTACGTTTTTCCGCTCGGAAGCTGCGGCGGATCGTCGCTTGGGTTTGCCGTCGGAGAATCGGTAAGGTTCCCGGGATCTGAATTCGCAGGCGTTGAATCTCCGGTTGTTTCAATTAAGTTGGATCCGGAGTTTTCTTCGTTAGAGATTTCAGGCTTATTCGAATTGTCCGTGTAGTCGTCAGAGTAATCATAATTGTCTTCTCTATCATCCGTGACTGCTAATTGAGTTCTATTCCCCTTGATGACACTCACGCCGATAAAAACACCCGCTGCGCAAATAACTAAAAGTGCGAATCCTGTAATCATTAGCGGAATGAGCATCGACGACTTTTCAGCTTCTGTGGATTCGGCAGTCACGCCGTTTGGAATGGAAGTGTAGGCTGAAGAATCATTCTCGATCGCTGGCGCATCGTCGTGGCGTTCGCTGAAGCTAACCGAGAGATTCGTTACGTGGCCGATCTTGATCGTATCGCCATCCTGAATGGGTGTACCGCTTGCGGTTACTTTCTCACCGTTTACAAATGTCCCGTTTGATGAATTTTCATCAACCACCCATAATCGGTCACCCTCTCGAAAAATGCTTGCGTGGAGTCGGGATAAGCCATTATCAGCAAACCGAAAATCGGCATCACCTCCTCGCCCGAAGGATGTTTTTTCTTTGTCGATCTGGATCTTTTCAAATCCTTCTTCGGTTGAAAATGTTAATATAACTTCCAGCATTTTGAATTTCTCAGCAAATTCCCAAATCTATTTCATAAACACCGAATATAACTCGGAAAGCGGTCGATCTTTTTTCAGTCCAAATTTCTGCGGATTTTCTGCGACCATCGCCGCTGCAAAAAAATTGGCTACTTCCTGACGCTGTGAAGGAGATTTTATCACGTTCCAAAAGTCGGCACGATCTTGCGGCAGACTCGCTTTCCACGCATCAGCCTCCTGCGGAGTCATCCCAAACGCCGCAATTCCGTAAACAACGTCACCTTCAAAGACATTTAAAATTAGATCTTTTAGGTAATGAGCAGACGCTTTTGCGGCGCAATTTTGCGAGGCCGAGGCAATCGTCTCCTCCCCGCAGAGTCCGTCGTAGGCACGCGCCGTGACAAAATCATTCGACATTCGCCAGAGCCCTGTACCCTCGGCATTGTTTTTTGGCAAGAACGCGCTCCGGCTCATGGCCAATATATACCCGAGGGGCGGATCGAGGTTCCGTTCACGAATAAACGCGACATTTATTTCATCCCGATATTTAGACGCCCTTTCAAAATAGCCTTCAGAAACATATTTAGTGGTTGCTTTGCGCACTTCCCGCAAGAAGTCCGGGTTTGCAGTTTTATATTCAAAATTCCCGGAGAACTGGTTAACGACATTGCCGGTCATTGCAATTGTTTCCTTAATGGATCCTTGAGGAATATCGGTTTGAGTCCCTTTCGGATCTCCATTGGGCGGATTCGATTCAGCACCCGGTGTCGGTGTTTCGGTGGGTGTTGCAACCTCAATTGTATCGATAAAAAATGCAATTTCGTTTGATTGATTGATTTCTATACCATTTTCATCGTACAAGATTACCTTCAGATTTCGGTTTAGGCCATCTGAAAATTCCGGGAAATCGTTTGGTTCGATCGTCGAGGAAAATGGCGGTTCTTTGACCCTGGCAAATTCTTTTCCCTCGATCGTGTAGCTAACTTCAGAAACACATTCTTCACCCGAGATCTCAAGTTCGATCTTCGTAGGATCCTTGATCGTATCTCCGCGCTCGGGCGATACGATCTTCGCTTGGGCAACGCAGACAGGATCCTCCCGGGTAAGATAATACATGCCGGCTGCTGTAACGCATACAACCGCAAGCCCGACAGCCAAAGCCGCGACGATTAGCATTAAAGGGATTTTCGACTTTTGGGCAGGAGGCAGAGCATCGGGGAATTCTGCTTCGGGTTCATCGGGGAGCTCGGGTTCAATTTCGGGAGCAACTTCCTCTTCTTTTTCCTCAGGTTTTTGTTTGTAAAATGCGACTTCAATTTTGCTTGTTCCGCCGAAAACCAGCACATCGCCGTCATTTAAGAATCGTTCACCATCGAGCTTTTCGCCATTGATCGTGGTCCCATTAAAACTTCCAAGATCGATAATCCAGAATTCATCTACCCGTTTTTCAATTTCGGCATGATATCGGGAGACATTTGAATCACCTTCGAACGGAACCGTGTTGTCCGAGGCGCGTCCAATCGTGATCAGCGATTTGTCGAGAGGAAGCTCGCGACCTGAATCTATGATTAATCTTGGCTGATCCATAAGAGAAAAATCCCGCTAACGTAATATATTACAATGGGATTTTACCAAATTTGCGAATTGTGTGACGTTTTATCGTTGTAAATCTAAAACATCCGTACGCGTAATAATGCTTGTAATCCTTTTAAAATCTTCAATTAAAACGGCAGGTGCTTCGTGTAAATTTGCCTTAATCTCCTTAAGACTCGCATCGACATCAAGGACCGGAAAACTATCGTTCATGATTTCATTGACTTTCGCATCCAGCAAATCCTTATCTTCGAGCAACCTCGTCAGGATGCGGCTTTCTTTTAGAGAACCGACTGATTGCCGATCCTGAAGAACCGGAATTTGTGTTACACCATGTTCATTCATTTTGGCAAGTGCATCGCGGACGATATCATCAGGCGCGGCATAAATTAACTCCTTTGGCGAGCTTTCGTTCTTGGTTTCTGCGATTAGTCCTGCGGTTATTCGCTGCGGTTCGAGCAATAATTTTTCTTTCATCCATTCGTCTGAATGAAATTTCGTTAAATAGTGTTCTCCCGTATCGCAAACTATAAAAACTACAACCGCGTTTTTGTCCAGACCTTTGGAAACCTGAAGCGCCGCGGCAAAATTTGTTCCCGTCGAACCGCCGCAAAAGATTCCTTCCACCCGGCCGAGCGATCTCGCATATTCAAAAGAATCCCGATCGGTAACATTAATGATCTGATCGACAACCTTCATATCGGCATTTTCAGTCGGAGCACATTGTCCGATCCCTTCAACAAGATACGGTGTCGCTTCGGTAACCGAACCGGTTTCTTTGTAGGTCTTAAAAATCGAACCATATGGATCTGCACCGATAACTCGAATATTAGGATTCATTTCCTTTAAGTAACGTCCAGTCCCGCTTATCGTCCCGCCCGTTCCGATCCCGGAAACAAAGTGGGTTATTTTCCCGTCGGTATCGTTCCACAACTCGGGTCCCGTTGTTTTATAGTGAGCCATCGGATTCGCCGGATGACTATATTGGTCAGGGTAAAAAGAATTTGGGGTCTCCCGGTGAATTCGTCTTGCGGTTTCAACGTAGTGATCCGGCGTCCCCGCCTTAGCGGCATTTGGGCAGACGACAACATCAGACCCGAGTGCTCTCAAATACCGGGTTTTTTCCATCGACACCTTATCGGTCAAAACAAAAATACACCTGTACCCTCTCGTCGCTGCGGCGATTGCCAAGCCGATTCCTGTGTTTCCCGAAGTAGCTTCTATAATTGTTCCGCCGGGTTTTAAGCTGCCCTCTTTTTCCGCATATTCGATCATGGAAATCCCGATGCGGTCTTTTACCGAATAACCCGGATTCAGACTTTCCATTTTCGCAAAAACCTGAGCCTTAATATTTTGTTGGGCGGTTAGCTTATTTACGCGAACTAACGGTGTATTACCGACTAGTCCAATTATATCTTTATAAAATTTCATTAGTGCTCCAAGAAGTTGTCCGGCGACGCCGCCAAATTTTGAATTCTAATTTGTAAACTTCGATCTCGCAAGAGACGGTTCGGTTTTAGGTTGGAATCAATCCGGTTTGCAACAGTTGGCGACGTGCCGCCAAAAGGCGTGCAGGGTTATTCGTGATTATGTGGTCAATGCCTAGTTGGATCGCCCGGCTAACCCAGCGCGGATTATCCGCGGTCCAAATTGTAACCGGAAGGCCGTTTTTCGCAGCTCGCTTAAGAAGCTTTCGCGACGCCAGGGAAAAGTGGAGCGAAAGGCGGTCTGCCTTTATTTCATTTGCGATGTTTATTAAGCGCTTTTCCTTTTTTAGTAGTGTCTTAACTTTAGGCGCAAAAAGTGCAGCCACTTTGACATTCGCGCAGACTTCGCGAACACGTGCTACGCCATCGAGATTAAAACTTTTCACGATAATTTGTGGTAGAAGCCCTGAAATTCTTATTTCTTCGCAAACTGAATCGGCGATCGAATTGATGTGTGTTTCTTTTCCTTTTAGCTCAATATAAATTTTTCCCGGGAAACCATCGAGGAAACTAAGCACTTCGTTTAGACTGGGGATTCTTTCGCGTGAAAATCTTTCATTTGTTGGAACACCGGATTTTTCGTTAAACCATGAACCGGCGTCTAAACTCTTCAATTCTGCAAAGGAAACCTTTGAAACCTTCTTTTTGATCCCGCAAATTCGCGTTAGTGTAGAATCGTGAAAGACGATCGGAACGCCATCTTTTGACAATCGGACGTCAAATTCAATTCCTTCGGCGCCGTCGTCTAATGCTTTTCGAAATGCGGCAAATGTATTTTCGGGGGCTAGAGCTGAGGCGCCTCGGTGCGCAATTATGAGCGGGTAATTCGGTTTAGCTTCCATTTAGGAAATTATCTTTTTTCCAGCAAAAACATCATTTTCGACCATGCTATTGGTTCAGTTATCGGAAATTTGTAGTCTCCAACGATCTTAAAATGTCTGTCTGAAACTGCTCTTACGTTATCTGTTGAATGAATCTTGAATTTATAGAGGACCTTGAGTACGGCACCTACAAAGGACGGTTTTATAGGAATGAGGACAAGCTTGCCGCCGGGTTTTAATACGCGTGCAAATTCGGACATTCCATCTGCCAACGGGACATACTCCAAAACCCCGCATGTGATGATCAAATCAAATGTTTCGTTTGGAAAGGGCATTGACAAAACGTTTCCCTGCAACATCAAAACATTCTCCGAATCGACAATCTTATCTTTCCTAAAGTGATCGCGTGCGACTTTTAAAGAATTGAGTGAGAGATCGATCGCATAAGTGCTTTTGGGTCGAAACCCCGCACTATAAAACCCATGTGTTACCAGTCCTGTGCCGCTTCCGGCGTCGAGAACGACCGACTCCGAATCAATCTCGAGATTGAGCTGGCGTAGGTATTTTGCAACAGATTTGCGATACCCATTGACCCGCATAGAAACATTATGAACATCCGCGATCCGGTCATAAAAGTTTTGAGTCTTTGATTTTTCTGGGTTTGTCGCCATTTACTGTTCAGAAAGGAGTTTTTTTATCGCCAGCAAAAGCTCTTGTTCGCGGCTGTCGCTATTTCCTGATTCTACATACCTTACGACACCTTTACGGTCAATCAAAACCGCCGTTGGAATGCCGGTGGCGCCATAGGCAAATTGATTCGCCTGCCCATAGGCTATCGCAATTTGATAAGGCAGCGAATGGTCTCGTATAAAACGGGTCAAAAATTCAAACTCTTTACTCTTCGCAGTACCCGAATCTTTGTAATAACGTGTCAACCCGAGAATTACCAAACCATTATCCTTATACGTTTCATGCCATTCGATTAGACTCGGAAAGGCTTCAATACACGGTCCGCACCAAGTCGCCCAAAAATCGAGCAATACGACCTTTCCTTCTAGATCGGCAATTTCCTGAGGCTTTTGAGGAAGCCAATTCTCAATCGCAACTAATTTCGGGGCAGGTTCGCCTAAAATTTCATAGTGCTTTTCACGTTTTTCGAATTTATTAACAATGTAAGTTCTGGCGCTTTCTGAATTGAAATCGGTTTTGATCCGTTTCAATGTCTCTTTGTAGAGCGCCGCTCCTTCCAGTTTTCGTCCGGTTTCAATCTTGTACTTAATGAGTTCGTCAATCGCCTTGTAGTAAACAGCATGTGATTGAGGAGCAATCGAATCGTCGCGCAATTTTACCAAAGTACTTTCCGCTTTTTCCCGCTCGCCTAGCTCTTTGTAAATGCCAAATGCCGTGACTCCTGCATCCATCAAACGATTTAACGCACGGGCGCGGGATTCGTCTTCCCGAAGAAGTTTTTCAGCGGCTTCAAACGCCTTTTCCGCGTGCGGAGCCGCAGGTTCGAAATTGTTTTCCAAACTGTATCGATAGGCAAGTTCCTTTTCCATAGCGGCAATTTCCGTTAGTTTGGTAGGTTCGTTTTCGTAATAATCGGTAATAAATCGTTCGGATTTTGCTAAGTCATTGTTTGTCGCTGCAATAACGACCAAAACGGAGCGGGCGGTCTGTTTTTTTTGATCAGTTCCATTATCCAGCTTAAGGAATTTTTCAAATGCTTCGCCGGCATCCGTCGAATTTGTTGCCATCCAATGTAATCTGCCGAGATAATAATAATCATCGCCCGCAAGGTTGGTGCGCGCTTTTGCATGATTTCCATACTTTGCTGCAAGCGCTTTTTGTTCTGATAAAACGTTTCGATGAAGCGCCTGCGTATATGGCGTTTTTGACTGCTCAAATTTTGTAAATTGCTCCGTGGCGTAGTTCGTTGCTTTAGAGTAAAGCTCGGGCACCGGATATTTTTTAAGACTGTCGGTTTCCGCAACAGAAATATCTGGATCTGCACGTCTGCCCGATTGAGAATAGGCGGGCGCGAATAATAAAAACAGGAGCAAAACCAATAGTACAAATTTTTTCATTATTTCTATCTCGTTTGTGCGTTGGGCGAACGATTTGGATCACATAACTTGAGAAATTTCGAATCTTTTTCGAAAACAATTTTATCAGCTAAAATCTTTGCAGTCATCGGTGCAAGTAAGATTCCATTGCGATAATGAGCCGTTGCAATAAATAGATTATCCGCATTGCTGAGAGCTCCGATTATCGGGAGTCCGTCGGATGTAAACGGGCGGAGGCCTGCCCACTTTTTGTCAATCGGGACCCGGGAAAGAGCGGGCGAGATCTCGCGCGTCGAATCCATGAGGGTCTTTATTCCCTCGTCCGTAGTTTTACTATCAAATTTAACATCCTCAACCGTCGCTCCCGCCAAGACATTTCCATCTTTTCGCGGAACGATATAGCCGCGAGGACTATATATAACCCGGGTAAAAAGTTTTTTTGCCGTCTGAAAACTTATCATTTGGCCGCGGATAGGTTTAACCTTAGGGAACGAAGGAGACGAGTTTTCAAATTCGATCAAAGAAGACCACGCCCCCGCTGTTATGACAATTTTATCGGCGCCAAAGTGGTTTTTGTTTGATGCGACCACGTGCTCTATTTTCGGTCCTGTTTTTACAAGCTTTGATGCGGTAACATTTTCAATCAATCCGATTCCATGTATCTCCGCATATTTTTTTAGGCCGATAAGGAGTTTTCGATTCTCGACCTGCCAATCGTTGGGAAAAAAAAGTGATTCGAGAGATTCAGGAGAGATGAACGGTTCCAGCCTATGGGTATCATTTGCCGAAAGATGTTCGACCTCCAGTTCGTGAGCCTTTTGCCACTCAAAACGGGATCTGATCTCTTCGATGTCTTTTCGGGTAAAGGCGGGGTAAAGGGTTCCGCTTTTGTCGAGTTCGATATCGATGCCTGTTTCGTCTAAAAGTTCGCTCGAAAGTGTTGGAAAAAGATCTTTCGATTCGATGCAGAAATCAAAAAAAGGATCTCCGGTATCGGCCTCGGCTTGTGGAGCGAGCATTCCCGCAGCAGCGAAAGAGGATTCCTTTCCTATTTCCCCGCTCTCGAGAATTGTGATGTCCTTTACACCCTTTTTGTGGAGTTCGCGCGCAAGCGTGAGACCAATAACCCCGCCCCCGACTATCAAAATACTATCCATTAAAAACTATAAAACCTTCAAAGTTTGTCAGTTATGATGATTCGTTGTAAATTTAACTACACACGAATTTTAGCAGAAACGATTTGTTTTTTATAACATCCGGTATGAAAGATATTCTTACTAGCTTAGAGAAGAGAGTTCAGAAAAACGAAAAAAAAATAGGCAGCATTGAGGATGCGATCATATTGCTAACCCAATTAGCAGGCAGTCATGATGAGCGCCTTGTGAAATCCGTTTTCGATATGGACGAATTGCGAGCAGTTCAGCGGGAAACGCAAGACAAAATGAATGCGTTGATTGATGCTCAAATACGCGGTGAAGATCAAACCCGTGAACTCGACAAGAAAATGGCGGAGCTTGCCGAGGTAGTAAAATTCGCGCACGAAAGAATTGATAAGATTGAATAAAATTAGCAGAAACAATTTATGAAACACACAATCACACTCATCCCCGGAGACGGAATCGGACCGGAGATTATCGCGGTAACTGTCAGAACCGTTGAAGCCACTGGCGTAGAAATTGAATGGGAAACACAATATGGCGGGGCGCAGGCACTTGAGCGGTTTGGTTCTACATTGCCGGATGCCTTGATCGAATCCGTTAAGAAAAACAAGGTTGCGCTAAAGGGACCGATGATGACTCCTGTCGGAAAAGGTTTTACTTCGGTAAATGTCGGAATGCGAAAAGCTCTAGATCTTTACGCAAATGTTCGTCCGATCAAGGCGCTTCCAAATATTGAGTGTCGGTATCCCGAGCTTGATCTCGTTGTAATGCGCGAAAACACTGAGGATCTATACGCCGGCTTAGAACACGTAGTCGTCCCGGGTGTCGTTGAATCAATCAAAATAATTACCGAAAAAGCTTCGACAAAAATTGCCAGGTATTCATTTGAGTTTGCGAGGCGCGAAGGACGAAAGAAACTGACTGCAATGCACAAGGCAAATATTATGAAGCTTTCCGATGGCCTTTTTCTGGAATGTTTCTATAACGTTGCGAAAGATTACCCTGAGCTCGAGGCAGATGACAAAATTATTGATAATGCATGCATGCAGCTCGTGATGCGGCCCGAACAATTCGATGTCGTCGTGATGGAAAACCTCTACGGCGACATAGTTTCCGATCTTTGCGCAGGATTGATCGGCGGACTTGGCCTCGCACCCGGCGCTAATATTGGTCTTGAAACCGCGACATTCGAAGCGGTGCACGGTTCAGCGCCTGACATCGCGGGGCAGGGAATTGCAAATCCGACGGCGATCATGCTTTCCGCAGTTATGATGCTAAAGCACATTGATGAATTCGACGCCGCAAACCGTATGGAATCCGCGATGTTCGACGTTTTTCGCGAAGGAGAAGTTCGAACGAGAGATTTAGGGGGAACTGCATCGACTGCCGAATTTGCGTCCGCAGTCATCGAAAAACTTTCATGACCTTCCAAGATGAGCTCCCAATTTTAATTTTCCAAATTCGCCAATGACAAAAACTTCACGCAAACGATCAATCTATTGGCTGGTCATATATATCTGCGTCGCGATCGCGTTTGTTTCCTGTAGACATCAATCTGGCGATCCAAATCTTTACGAGACATCGGTTTGGCTTCAAAAATCCGATCTTGGCGAGCCAAACTACGTTTATGTTCCCGTTGAAGTTCCCGCAAACACTAAAAGCATTTCCATCAGCTATGAATTCGATAAGAAAGATGGAAAGAATCACGTTGATCTAGGTGTCTTTGACAACCGTTTCAGCGTCGGCGAGGAGGATAAGAAGGGTTTTCGAGGTTGGAGCGGTGGGGTTCGTGAATCTATTTTTATCGCGGAAGAATCTGCAACACACGGCTATATTCATGGAAACATTACGCCCGGGAAGTGGTCGGTTATCCTGGGTTTGAAATCGAACGATAAATCGGGCGTTTACGTAAACTTAAAGATCCGATTCAATGAGATCGACACAAAGGCAAAACGTCAGTTTGATGAAGAGAATAAACGCGAATTTTCATTTAAGAAAAACCAAAAGGTCGAGCGTTTAACAACGGATGAATTGACATGGTTTGCGGGTGATCTTCACACACACACTTTTCATAGCGACGGTCGCTGGTCGGTAAAAGGAATTCTTGAATCAGGACGATCCAACAACCTCGATTTTGTTTCGATCACGGATCACAACACTTTTTCACATCACGCAGATGTCGAAAAACAGGCGAGCTCATTTCCGGATATAGTCGTTTTACGCGGCGAGGAAGTTACGACGAACGGCGGGCACATCAATGTTTGGGGTTTACCGAAAGATGAATGGGTCGACTTTCGCGTCACGCCGAATGTCGAAGCAAGTGCAAAGAAAGTTGCAGCTGAAGCGAAGAAATTTGGCGCACTCGCCTCAATAAATCATCCGTATATGGATTGCGCCGGCTGCCACTGGTCGTACGGAAAATGGGGAAATCTTGAGGCGGTCGAGATCTGGAATGGAAAGTGGGACGAACAAGATCAGATCGCGCTCAGAGAATGGGATAAATTGCTTTTAAATGGCGTAAAAATAACCGGGATCGCATCATCGGATTCTCATCAAACACCGGAGGAAAAGAGCGACTACCCAATAAATTTACCGATCGGGGAACCTACGGTGTTTGTTGCGGCAAAGGAGAAAACGCTCGAAGGGATTCTCGACGGGATCAGAAATCGAAAAGTATTTGTAGCCGATAATTCACGGCGCGGAATTATGCTGACGGCGAATGAATCCGCGACCATCGGCGATACTATCGAAGTCCCATGGGGGGAACAGATCGCGTTTAAATATACCCTTTCGAATTTTGAAAATGGTTCGAAATTTTGGCTCGTCGCGAATGGCCAGGTTGCCAAGGAATTTTTGATCGATGACCAAAATTACGCCGGCGAATACAACATCTATGCGAGGCAAGACGGCTACGTAAGACTCGAAGTTAGAAACGATAGAAACGAAATGGTGGGTTTTTCAAACCCAATCTTCTTCCGGGTCAAATATCCTGATCAGCCGTCAAAAGACGACACGAAGTAGTCTGATTCGAATTTTGAAGTGTTAAAATAACGGTTACTTTCCTGCCCGTTTTGCCTTTCCTTTTCTGCCATTCATTAATGCCTCGATTTCATTGATTTCCTTTGGCACTTTCGCCGTTAAATTTCGATTACCATCTTCCGTCACCAAAACATCATCTTCGATGCGGATCCCGATGCCGCGATATTTTGCGGGTGCCGATTTATCATCGGGCGGAATATAGAGGCCGGGCTCGACTGTTAAAACCATCCCGGGTGCAAACGCGCGGGAGTTTTTCGCGGTTTGATCAGTGAAATATCTTCCCGCGTCGTGGACATCCATTCCAATGTAATGTCCGACACCGTGCATGTAGTACTTCATATACTTCTTATTCTTGATGAGCGTTTTGGTAGCACCTTTCAATAGTCCGACCTTTTTCATGCCTTCGGTGAGCATTTCTATAGATAAATTCTGACGTTCGACGATTGTCGTGCCGGTGACCGTAGCATCAATACATGCTTTTTGGGTGTCTAAAACGATTTCATAGATATCCTTTTGAGCGCGAGTATATTTGCCGTTAACGGGAAAAGTCCGTGTTATGTCAGACGCGTAGCCTTGATATTCGCAACCGGCATCGATAAGCAAAAGATCGCCGTTTTTGAGCTCGGCGTTATTTTCGACGTAATGAAGGATCGTCGCATTTTCGCCGCCCCCTATGATCGAATTGTATGCGGACCCTGCTGCTCCATTCATACGGAAATGGTGCTCGATGATCGATTCGATCTGCGATTCGTTCATACCGGGTTTGCAGTTTTTCATCGCCAGGATGTGGGCTTCAGCGCCGATTTTTCCGGCAGTTGCCATCAATCCAATTTCTTCTTCCGTTTTATGCAGCCGCATTTCGTGGATCAGCAGGGTCGGATCAATGATCGTATGAGGAGGGTAGGCGGTTTTCAGACGGCGAACTCGCTGCCCGGAAAGATATTCGAGAATCAAATTATCAAGCTTTTTATCGACACCAAAACGATAATAAAGCGTGTCGCACCCATCGAGCATTTTCGCAAACTGCGCCTCAAATTTATCGATCGAATAAGCCTTCTGAACACCGTAATTTTTCTCTGCACCTTCCGTTCCTTCGCGTCTGCCATACCATGTTTCCATTTCAGGATCGCGCGGCCGAACAAACATCGTGTATTTCGTACGCTTCGCCGGAGTAATCACGGCGATGGCATCGGGCTCTGGGAAATCGGTCAAATACCAGAAATCCGAATCTTGGCGGAATTTATATTCCGTGTCGTAACTTCGCGTTTTTTCGTGAGCAGCGGAAATTATCGCAACGGCATTTTGGCGGATCTCGTCGATAAACTTTTTCAATTGTGGTTTCATAAAAATTCTTATCCAGCTTTTTGTTTATCGAAAAGTTTAACCCAAACAGACAAACGTTAAAAGACAACACGGTTAATTGAGGCGGATTTTTATTGCTGACAATTATTCAAAAAAAGCCTTCGTTGAATCAAAATCTATGTTTCCTTGCTGAAATAGATTTTCCCAAATACAATGATTGTATGAGAATCATTGTGTTTCAGCCGAATGAGGAGTTTAGAAAATGGAAAATTTAAGTGACGCAGATAAACAAAAACCCTCGGAAGTAGATATCCCGCTGAATAGAGATGTTTTTATGAGAAATCTTATCAGAGAACTGTCCGGAACTCTGGAGGAAATCATCGGAGCCGATGAAGCATCTGGCTTTATTAGTGTGGTTGGAAGAAATATGGGCGACCAGATAAATGATGATTACAAAAGATCTCTGCGGGTCGCAAATTTGAATCGAGAGCAAGTCGGTGAAGTCTTGGTAGATTTGAAACGCCGTATCAAAGGGGATTTTTATATTGTTGAGGAAACAGATGAAAAGATAGTTCTGCATAATCGCAAATGTCCTTTTGAAGATAAAGTGCTTGATCGCCCTTCGATGTGTATGATGACATCAAATGTATTTGGTTTTATTGCCGCAGAAAATCTTGATTACGCGAAGGTCGAGCTTAAGGAGACGATCGCTAAAGGAGACGGCAGATGTGTAGTTACAGTGTACTTGACAAACACCGATGAATCGGAAAAAGCCGAAGGAAGAGAATATTTTAGAGGCGCAAATTAAAATCTGACTATTAAAAGCTTCGAAAAAATTGCCTGGATCCTACCCGAACCCATTGTGTTGGTTTCGGGTAGGGGAGAAATTCTGTCATTTAACAAATCTTTCAAAAGAAATCTTTTGCCTGATAGTGAAAGTGCCGTAGGCAAAAACCTGCTCGAATACAGCATTACCGAACCCGAAAAGATAAACAAATATCTGCGTGATTGCTCAGGCAGTAGACAGATGACGATCGGCAAGATGGATTTTCCCGCCCCTAACGATCAAATTAGAACTTATGTCTGTGAGGGATCTTTGCTGGAGCCCGGCGACGGGAATGAATCGGAGATAATCTTTTTGAGGTTTAAGCCAAAAGAATTAACGGATGTTCGCTTTCGTTTGCTCACTGAAAAGATCGAAAAATTAAACCTTGAGATTCTCAAACGGAAGCGTGCTGTCGCACGCAGTAAAAAACTTTATCAACAAGCCAAAGAAGCAAGCCGCTTAAAAGATGAATTTCTCGCAACTATCTCTCACGAATTACGTACACCGCTTAATGCAATTATCGGTTGGGTGAAAATTTTAGGCAGGAGCGGAAACGATGAAAATTTATTTAGAAAAGCCCTTGTTACAATTGAACGCAACACAGCCGCTCAGGTTCATTTGATCGAAGATATCCTAAATGTTTCACGAATCGTCACAGGTAAAATGAATTTGAACATTCGCCCGGTGGAGCTCGTCACTGTGATTGAGAATTCAGTTGATACGGCTCGTCCGATGGCAGAAAACAAAGGGATCGACTTACATACGTTTTTTGGTTCAGATGCCGGAGTTGTTTCAGGCGACAGTGAGCGAATACAACAAATTGTCTGGAATCTTCTTTCGAATGCTCTTAAATTTACACCGAAAGGCGGAAGCGTGGAGGTCAGGCTTGAAAAGGTAAATTCAAATATTGAAATATCTGTAAGCGATACGGGCGAAGGAATTTCGAATGATTTTCTGCCGTTTGTATTTGAGCGTTTTTTGCAAGCTGATGCCAGTATAACGCGAAAACACGGCGGTTTGGGGCTCGGGCTTGCAATTGTACGCCATCTGACCGAACTGCACGGCGGTACCGTTGACGTTTACAGCGAAGGCGTAGGTAAAGGTACAATTTTTACTGTGAAATTTCCCGTAGCGGTCAGAGAACAGGAAGACGAAGTGAAAGATTCGAACTTAAAAGATATTTCCCATTCGGATACAAACGAGACAAATTTGGAAATGGATAGTTTTCGACTCGAAGATCTGCATATATTAATTGTTGACGACGAAACGGATTCGAGAGAAGCATTGAAAATAGTACTCGAAGAAAGCGAGGCAAGGGTCGACATTGCCTGTTCAGCCGCCGAAGCTTTCGAAAAGGTTTCTGTAAACAACTTCGACGTTTTGGTCAGCGATCTTGCGATGCCCGGCGAAGATGGATTCTCATTGGTAGCAAGAATTCGCGCCCTTACCGATGATCGGCACAAAAATGTTCCAGTGATTGCAATGACTGCCTACGCCCGAAAAGAAGACCGCTTGCAGGCTTTATCCAATGGCTTTGATGCATACATTGCAAAACCCTTCGATCCGGACGAACTTATTACCCTCATCACCGAAGTTGCCAACCAAAATAAAAGATACAAAAATTAGAATCAAACCATAAATTTACTATTGAATTTTGGAATTATACACGCTTTATATGAACCCTAAGTTCCTGTGTTAATCTGTGATTTAAGAGTTATATGAAATTACGCATCACGGAAATGTTTCTCTCAATTCAAGGCGAATCGTCTCAAGCGGGGAGGCCCTGCAGCTTTGTCCGCCTCACGGGTTGTCCGATGCGCTGCGTTTGGTGCGATTCGAAATACACTTTTACCGGCGGCGAGCACACCACATTCGAGGATATTTTTGCGAAGTTGGAAGAATTCGGATGTAACCTCATCGAAGTAACCGGAGGCGAGCCGCTTGCGCAGAAGAATGTATTTCCTTTTATTACAGAGCTTTGTGATCGGGGTTACGAAGTATTGATAGAAACCGGAGGATTTGTTTCGACCGAAGAAGTTGATGACCGAGCAAAGGTCATTTTGGATGTAAAATGTCCTGCATCGGGTGAAGCCGAAAGAAACCACTGGGAGAATCTGGGGCGCTTGAGAGCTGAAATGGACGAAGTGAAGTTTGTAGTCGCGGACTTGCAAGATTGGGCGTTTGCGAAAGAAATTATCAAAAAATACGATCTCGAAAATTGCACGAAAGAAATCCTAATTTCGCCCGTGTTCGGCGTTGAAAATTTAAAGGAGATTGCTGAATTGGTTGCGAAAAGCGGTTTGAAGGTTCGGTTCAATCTTCAACTTCATAAATACATTTGGGGAGCTGATGTGCACGGAGTTTAAGAAGGTTTCCCGCAAATCACGCGAATAGAAAAGGATGAATAACACTGCAATAGTTTTGGTCTCTGGAGGGATGGATTCGTGCGTGACGGCGGCGATTGCGAGGGGCGAAAATGAAGAAATCGCATTTCTGCATATATCATACGGGCAATTAACCGAAACCCGCGAGCGAAAAGCCTTCAATGACATCGCAGATTTTTACCGCGTAGAAAACCGGCTCGCTGTTTCGATAGAATATCTAACCAAGATCGGGGGTTCATCTCTTACGGACGAGAATATTGAAGTAACAGAAGCAGACTTGGAATCGGATGAAATCCCGACGAGTTATGTACCGTTTCGCAATGCAAATATGCTGGCGATCGCGACGAGTTGGGCGGAGGTTTTGCGTGCGAACTCAATTTACATCGGAGCGGTTGCAGAAGATTCGAGCGGATACCCGGATTGCCGTCCGGAGTTTTTTGAAGCATTTGAAAACACGATCAACGAAGGAACAAAACCCGAAACGAATATCACAATCAAGACGCCAATAATTCATCTTTCAAAAGCCGATATCGTAAAGAAAGCAATGGAGCTCGAAGCTCCGATCGATCTCTCATGGTCGTGCTATCGAAGTGAAGTTCTTGCTTGCGGTACCTGCGATTCGTGTGCTCTTAGGCTGCGCGGGTTCGAGCGGGCGGGGCTCATCGACTCTGTTTCCTACTCCCGATAGAAAGGTTTTCTTCAGATATTTTTGGAAACACCGTTCTCCTTCTAACCCTTCCCCTTTGCTGAATTCAACCTTGACAGTTGTCTCGCCGAAAAAGAAAGCTAAGTTTTGTCACGAAAACTGTGGGCATCAGGATTATTCAACAAAGCCCTGGGAGTAATTTCCGGTTGTTTCCCGGCTTGTTGAAATCGGTTTGAATTTGCTTCACAATCAATCTCAATGATGCCGGAAATCGAAAATCTACACAGCTTTATCGCAAACTGCGTCCGGCTTGTTGATGCAAAACTCGACGAAATCGTGCCGACCGCCGAGACGGAGCCAACTAATCTTCATAAGGCAATTCGACACAGCCTGTTTGCCGGTGGAAAGCGTTTTCGTCCGGCGTTTGTCTTTGCTGTTGGTAAAACCCTTGATGTACCAAATGAAAAGTTGCTAAATGTTGCAGCCGCTATCGAAATGATCCATACATATTCGCTGATCCACGATGATCTTCCGGCAATGGATGACGATGATCTCCGCCGCGGACGCGAGACTTGCCATGTTAAGTTTGGAGAAGCTACGGCAATTTTAGCCGGCGACGCGCTCGAAACATTTGCGTTTCAGGTGATTGCCGAAGACGAGAATTTGTCGCCTGAAATTCGCGTCAGGTTGATCTCTGAAATCGCACGGGGAGCAGGAACTCCGAGCGGTATGGTCGCGGGTCAGCAAGTTGACCTCGAATCAGAGGGAAAGGAAATTCGAATTGAGGACCTGGAGAATATTCATCGCGGAAAGACGGGTGCGATGATCGAGGTTTCTGCGAGGACGGCGGCGATCATCGCTGAAATTAACGAAGATCAACTTTCAGCTGTCACAAAATACGCATCAAGCCTCGGACTTTTGTTTCAAATTACCGACGATCTGCTTGATGTTACCCAAACGACCGAGGTTCTTGGAAAGACTGCAGGAAAGGACGAGATTTCGAAAAAGGCTACTTACCCCGCTTATTACGGTATTGATGGAACAAAAGAGCTTGCTGCGAAAGTTCATACGGAAACCGTCCTGTACTTGCAAGCTATCGATCGACCAACCGACCTGCTTAACGAAGTTGCAGACTTTATTTTGAATCGAAGAAAATAGCGTTTTGTTATAATTGAAAGATCGGAAACGGACTGAGTGGAAACCCGGAAAAACCAACTATCAGGAATCCCCAATAGTTATGGACTGCGAAGCTTGACATTCATGGGCTAATTTTCGTAGCATTGCAATTCGCTGTTTTGATTGAAACAGCGTGCTTTTTTGAAAAAAATTAAGTGAGGGCATATATGTCAATTGGTAGACAGCCTCCCTTACAAGGAGGAAGTTGGAGGTTCGAGTCCTTCTATGCCCACCAAAATCATCTTCCAAATGTCATATTATGATCCCAATTGGTGGCCTGAAAACATGCTTTTGAAATCGGATTTTTGAGAAAGTGAAATTACCTCGTGCGGAGTCGTAGTTCAGTTGGTTAGAACGCCAGCCTGTCACGTTGGAGGTCGCGGGTTCGAGTCCCGTCGGCTCCGCCATTAAAAAATTGAACTGTGAGCGTGATGCTCGCGGTTTTTTTGTTTTAAAGTGAGCCAGCGAAATACTTGTTTACGTTTGGTCTGTAATGTGGGCTTAATTTTAGGTCAGTGCCGTCTTTTAAGATTACCTTGTAGTTGCCGCGAAACCACGGCGGTAATTCCTGAACGTATTCAAGATTAAGAATCGTTGAACGTCCGATCCTTTGAAAAGTTTGAGCGTTTTCGTCGTAATCGGCAAGCCCGATTGCCGGGTCCTGTCTAAATGTTGGTGACTGACTAGTGGGCAAAAAGGAACAAAAATGGATTTTAGGAATAAGTTTTATATTGGCCGAGTCAAAGACTTTTAAATCTGTTTTAGGGTTTTAAGCGAATACTGGTTTTGCAAGGACATTTATCGATGATCTGTTTAGGCATCTCCTGTCTTCTAAAGTTGAAGTCGATAAATGTGCTTGCTTAATTAAAGAAACAAAAACGGAGATTTGTAATGAAAACAAGATTAATACTGATATTAAGCATAAGCATAGCGATGATATTTGCTCTGGGTTGTGCAACGGAAGGAACCAACACAGCATCGGGAGACAATTCGGCGGAATCGCCAAAACCTGAAGCAAGCCAGGCGGAAATGAAAGATGACGATATGAAAATGGACGATGGTGAAAATCCAATGGTTGGCGGCGCTCCGATGATGAAAGACAAAGACATCATCGATAATGCTGTTAATTCAAAGGATCATACCACCTTGGTCGCAGCGGTTAAGGCAGCGGATTTGGTCGAAACGCTAAAGGGCGATGGTCCTTTCACGGTTTTTGCACCTACTAATGAAGCATTCGAAAAACTGCCGAATGGCACCGTCGATACACTTTTAAAACCCGAGAATAAGGATAAGCTCAAGGGTATTTTGACCTACCACGTTGTTGCGGGAAAAATGGACGCTGCAGCAGTTGCGGAAGCTATTAAGAAAGGCGACGGCAAAGCAACGTTGAAAACTGTCCAAGGTGAAGAGCTTAGGGCTTCCATGGATGGTGACAAAGTTATCATCACTGATGCAAAAGGCGGAAAATCAACGGTGACCATCGCTGACGTGTATCAAAAGAATGGTGTTATCCACGTAGTCGATACGGTATTGATGCCGGCAAAATAACGTGACTTTCACGTGCGTTGATCATGGAAAAGAGGCTGTCTAGAAAGAATATCTTTTTAGACAGTCTTTTTTTGTTTTGGTTGTTTTCGTTTTAGATTTCTCGATTTGTTTTTTTGATATATGAAATTTGAAATTTTGATTTCTACGATTTTTGGAAAATGAGGCCGT